>JBIKZJ010000268.1:0-8938 GCA_044354755.1 Schlesneria sp.
CCAGAGCCCTCGGACCAGTCTTTTGGCAAATGTCTCGAACCAGCATAATTTTCAGTCGCACTATACCGTTTTCGAGGAGGGAACGGTGACCGAATTCGCTGAGTTTTTTCATTCGCCAGAAAACGACGGCAGATCGGTGCAGCGTGGCAACAATTTTCCCCAGCGAAGGGACTTTACCAAGCCCCGATCGATGAGGGAGTTTGTACTAGGATAGCGGTTCTACAGTAATGCGGATTGCGAACGCTGATACGATTGCTTCTAATGGAGTTCGCGTCGCTGGCGAAGAGCGTCGGGACAGCACTAGAGCTTTCCTTTTCTTAATGAAGGATGTCATCGTGGCACGACAACTGCGGACGGGTGTGAACGCCGCCACCCCGGCGATCTCACTGGCAACGGTGGCCATCATCATCAGTATTTCGCTGGCGCTGGTTTCGACCTCGCTCGCCCAGTCGGGAAAATCGAAGCCCAAGCCGGTGAAACCGCTATCGGCTACTGAGAACAAACAGATTGATGCACGGCTGCAAAAACTGCAGGATACCTTCGAGAATGAATCCAAAGCGATCATTGAGGGTTATGAACGATCGGGCCAATACGATCGGGCCAAGTTTCTGCTGGAAGTCCTGCTGAAACTGGATCCCAAAAATGAAGACTTCAAAAAGAAAATTGCCGATCTTGATGATCAAATGTTGAAATCCAGCGAAGTCGATTTCAAATTTGACACCAGCAGCGATTGGACACCCGTCGGAACGGTGCAAAAGGACAAGTTAACGCGAGTTGAGGCTACCGGTGACTATAAGCTGATCCTCGCGGCCTCGACCCTGAATGCGGATGGTTTTCCCACCGAAAATGTTATGCGAGATCTGGTAGGCCGTGTCCCAACCGGTGCCCTGATGGGGATGATTGTGACAGAAGAAAATCAGAACGGAAAGCAGCCCCCCGAGCCCTTTACGATCAAATCCAAACACGAATTTAATCCAAAAAAAGAGGGAGTGCTGTTCCTGAAGATCAATGTCCCACCTGGTGCCAAATGCATCGGCGACCTCAAACTGAAAGTCAGTGGTGTCACTCGTCCCTCGCAGTAAACCCGCCTCGACCGGAACTCAAAAAGTCCTGCGAGTCCCCGCGACTGCAACTGTGACCCTGATTGTGACCTGCGCAGCTCTGCTGAAAGTCGTTTACCTCGAAAATCGTTCACCTTGTAATCCAGTAACCATACCCATCGTGCCCAACAAAAACGTGTCTGATAAAACCGATCCCGTTCCTCCGCATCACGTCGCGAAAATCTGGCAGGTGGGTGTCGTGGGACTCAGCCCTGCCGGCCTGTTTCATCTCGAAACCCTGAGTCTCTGCGATGAGGTTTATCTGGCTGGGGCCTACGACGCTTCCCCCGAGCGACGAAGCTTGGTCGCCGGTTCGCCATTCCCGTTATGGGATCAACCACCGTCCGAGTCGGCACGGGATGAGGTCGAGGCCTTGTTTCTCGTCGATGACATTTCGGCCGAGGCCGTTGCGTTGGCTTTGCAGGCGGGCCAGCATGTGGTGCTGCATCGTCCCTGGTGCTTCAGTGCGGCGGAATTGCGGAAGTTGGATCAGCAGGCGGCAAGCGGGCGCAGCCTGGCAACGATCGCCACCCTGCGACGTGGGTCCGCAGACTTTCTGGCCGCGATGGGGGCGATTGGGACCGGACGCCTGGGGACATTGCATTCGGTCATGCTCTCGGTGCAGGAAAAACGGGTCCCTCAGGAAGCCTCGGAAGTCGGGCTCTTGCGGGAGTTCGGATACCATCACCTCGATCAATTGCGGATCTTGAACCCTTCCCCGCCCCAGCGTGTATTCGGCAAACGCTCGGGTCGCAGCGACTCAGCATCAGCGGACGGATTTCTCGCGATCGTCGAATTTGCGAATGGCTGCACTGCGCGGATTGAGATCAATCTGGCGTCGCGACTGGGGCTTCGGACCGGCTGGGTGCTGGAAGGGGGAGCCGGTAGCTTTCGGGGAGATCGCCTCTTTACCGAAACGGCGGATGGCGAGATTGTGGACGAGCCGATCGAGAAGCCACCGTTTCCCGCCGAGTCGCTCATCCATCAACTGGTGACTGCCTGGCGTGGTGAGCCGACAACACTGCCAACGCTGGCGGATGCTGCCGAGGTCGTGCAACTCATTGAAGCTCTCGAGCAATCGCTTGTCAGTGGCGAAGTCGTGCGGATGTAGTCTCGTACGCTTGGCCACCAGTTTGGCCGTGGTCATGATTGGCCGTGGTCCTCATTGGCCGTGGTCCTCAGGCCAGAATCTCAGAAACCACTTTGCCGTGAATATCGGTGACCCGGAAGTCACGGCCTTGAAAGCGATAGGTCAAGCGGGTGTGGTCGAGTCCCAGTTGGTTGAGCATGGTCGCTTGCAGATCATGAACATGCACGGGGTCACGAACGATGTTGTAGGAATAGTCATCGGTCTCACCGAACACCATTCCCGGCTTGATCCCACCCCCCGCGAGCCAAAGCGAGAAGCAGCGGGGATGATGGTCACGACCATAGGTGGTGTCAGTGATGGCACCTTGACAGTAGGCTGTCCGCCCAAACTCACCACCCCAAACAACCAGTGTGTCGTCAAGCAACCCTCGTTGTTTTAAGTCTTGAATCAACGCGGACGAGGCTCGGTCGGTTTCTTTGCATTGCTGAACCATCCGATCCGGCAAGCCACCATGGTGGTCCCAGTCCCGGTGATACAACTGAATGAAGCGGACGCCCCGTTCGACCAGTCGACGTGCCAGCAGGCAATTCCCCGCGAACGTTCCTGGCTTCTTGCTCTCTTCTCCGTACATTTCAAAGGTATGGGCCGACTCTTGGGTCGTCTCCATCAGTTCCGGGACCGAGGTCTGCATGCGGAAGGCGAGTTCGTATTGCGCGATGCGGGCGGTGATCTCGGGATCGCCCACATCGGTGTACTGCAGTTGATTCAGCTGCGCCAAACCATCGAGCATTTGCCGGCGACCTTCACGATCCATCCCCTGTGGATCAGAGAGATAAAGCACTGGATCACCTACGCCACGGAGTTTGACTCCCTGGTGCTGTGAAGGCAAAAAGCCGCTGCCCCACAATCGGCCCAATAGCCCCTGCCCCTTGGTGCCGGACTTAGAGATCATCACGACGAAAGTTGGCAGGTTCTCGTTCATCGAACCGAGACCGTAGTCGACCCACGAACCGAAGCTGGGTCGCCCAGGAAGTTGACTTCCTGTCTGGAAAAACGTGATGGCCGGATCGTGGTTGATCGCTTCGGTATGCATCGACCGAATCAGACACATTTCGTCGGCAATTTTGGCGGTATACGGCAGCGTCTCGCTCAACCACATTCCCGATTGGCCATGCTGAGCGAACTTGAACTTCGAGGCGGCAACGGGAAAACTCGACTGCCCCGATGTCATACCGGTCAGCCGCTGCCCCATCCGAATCGAGGCGGGGAGTTCTTGTTTATGGAACTCAGCCATTTTCGGCTTGTAATCAAACAAATCGAGCTGCGAAGGGGCTCCTGACTGGAAGAGCCAGATCACTCGTTTGGCTTTGGCGGCAAAGTGCCCCAGGGTCGCGGCGGGGTGATGGTCTCCGGTGGGAGAATCCGAATGCGCTCCCGCATCCCGCGCGAGCAGTGACGCCAAAGCAGCCCCCCCCAGTCCGGTTGCCGCTCTGCCGAAGAAACTTCTCCGCGTCTGTTGCTCAAGCCAGTGATTCATGAACAGGTCTCCCAGTCAGACAGGCCGTAATGGTTCCGCAGACTTGGTACGGGAATCAGCTCTTTACCAAGTCTCGGAGAACTTTATGCAGGATCCCGCCGTGACGGTAGTACTCGACTTCCACCGGAGTATCGATGCGGCAGGTCACGACAAAATGGGCTGCGGTCCCATCGGGTTTGGTCGCCATGACTTCCACCGCCTGCAATGGCTTTAAGCGATCGTCCAGTTGAATTTCGAACGTTTCGGTTCCATCGAGACCGAGGAACTCTCGATTTTCACCGGCACGGAACTGGAGTGGAAGTACCCCCATCCCGACCAGGTTCGACCGATGGATCCGTTCAAAACTGGTGGCGATCACAACGCGAACACCCAGTAAGAATGTCCCCTTCGCGGCCCAGTCGCGTGACGAACCGGTCCCGTATTCAGCACCAGCCAACACCACCAGCGGCGTCCCATCCGCTTTGTACTTCATCGCGGCATCGTAGACGGACATCTGTTCACCGGTCGGGAAGTACTTCGAGACTCCCCCTTCGGTGCCAGGGCAAAGCAAGTTACGCAAGCGGATGTTGGCGAAGGTCCCTCGCGTCATCACGCGATCGTTCCCCCGACGAGCTCCGTAACTGTTGAAATCAAGCGGAGCGACACCACTCTGCTGCAGGAAGAGTCCCGCTGGGGAACTCGCCTTGATCGCACCGGCTGGGCTAATGTGGTCTGTGGTGACCGAGTCCCCGACGGACAACAGGCAGACCGCACCGCTGATCCCGTGAATCGGGGGGGGATTGACCGGCATGTTGATGAAGAACGGAGGCTCTTGCACATAGGTGCTCTTTTCGTCCCATTTGTACAATGGTCCGGTTGCTCCGGTAATCTTCTGCCACTCGATGGGACCGAGAGCCGCGTGGCCGTATTCGGTGGTGAACATCTCGGGAGTGATCGACGAAGCGATGGTCGCTTCAATCTCTTTCGAGGTGGGCCAGATGTCCTTGAGGTAGACCGCTTTGCCAGCGGGATCGTGGCCGAGTGGTTCGGTGGTCAGATCAATGTCGGTGGTTCCTGCCAGTGCATAGGCGACCACGAGTGGAGGGCTAGCCAAGTAATTGGCTTTGACCTGGGGGTTAATCCGACCCTCGAAGTTCCGGTTTCCAGAGAGGACTGCCGAGACCACCAGGTCTCCTTCAGAGACCGCCTGCGAAACGTTTTCCGGAAGTGGCCCGCTGTTTCCGATGCAGGTGGTACAGCCGTAGCCGACGGTATTGAAACCGAGTTGATTGAGGGATTTGTCGAGACCTGATTTGGCGAGGTATTCGGTGACAACGCGACTGCCGGGTGCGAGACTGGTTTTCACCCATGGCTTGCTGGTCAACCCTTTGGCCACCGCGTTACGGGCTAATAACCCGGCCCCCAGCATGACCGAGGGATTGCTGGTATTGGTACAGCTGGTAATGGCAGCAATCACGACGGCCCCATCGCCAATCTGGCAATCCGCCCCTTTGACAGCCACCGGCGTCGCAGCAATCGGGTGACCGAAACTGGTGCTTCGCTCTTTCAGCCACGCGGATTTCATGTCGCTCAGCAACACACGGTCTTGTGGTCTTTTTGGACCCGCCATCGAGGCGACAACGGTCGAGAGTTCCAGCTCCAGCTTCGAGCTGAAGCGGGGGTCGGGTGATTCGGCCGTGCGAAACATCCCCTGGGCTTTGTAATACTTCTCAACCAGTTCGACTTCAGCTTCGGTCCGACCGGTCCGCCGCAGGAACCGCAAGGTTTCGTCATCGACAGGGAAGAAACCCATCGTGGCACCATATTCCGGTGCCATATTTGCCAAGGTGGCCCGATCCGGGAGCGACATCGCATCGAGACCCGGTCCGTAAAACTCGACAAACTTGTTGACAACGCCATGTTTTCGCAGCATCTGGGTGACGGTCAGCACCAGATCGGTGGCAGTGGTCCCTTCCGGTAGCTTGCCGCTCAACTTGAAACCGACGACTTCCGGCATCAGCATGTAAATCGGCTGCCCCAGCATGACCGCTTCGGCTTCAATACCGCCGACACCCCAGCCGACGACACCCAGGCCATTGATCATCGTGGTATGGCTGTCGGTTCCGACCAAACTGTCGGGGTACACCACCCCGTCTTTGGTCAAGACCACCTTGGCAAGGTATTCGAGATTCACCTGATGCACGATTCCGGTCGCCGGGGGGACGACGCGGAAGTTGCTGAGTCCTTGCTGAGCCCAGCGGAGCAGTTGATAGCGTTCGAGATTTCGTTCGAATTCGAGATCGACGTTTTTCTGGAGCGAATCACCGGTTCCAAAGTAATCGACCTGGACCGAGTGATCGATCACGAGGTCACACTGGACCAGTGGATTGATTTTCTTGGGATCGCCCCCCATGCGAATCATCGCGTCTCGTAACGCCGCCATATCGACAACGGCGGGGACGCCGGTGAAGTCCTGCAAGACAACCCGCCCAACCATGAAGGGAACTTCAACCTGCTGCGGCTTGGCTGCATCCCAGTTAGCAACCTGCGAGACATGTTCGTCGGTGACGAGAAACCCATCGACGTTGCGGAGGCAGGCTTCGAGTAACACACGCATCGAGAACGGCAGCGTATCGATCTGTCCGAACCCTTTTTTCGCCAGTTGGGGGAGCGAAAAGTATTTGAATTCGCCGGCACTGGTTTGGAGAACGGATTCTGCACCAAAAGGGTTCGTCGCCGCCATGTCTGAATTCCTTACTCGCTAACACGAGCAGTCTTGCGTCCGCGTAATTCACGTTCGCTGGCCAAGTTGTCACTTCGCCCCACAGCGAAGTCATCCAATCCCCCTTCCAACAAATTCGGGGGATTCAACGCTCATATGATCGTACCAATCCCAGAAATCCTTGAGAAGCAACGAGCCCATTCTGCCGAGCCAAAGGGGAATTTGTGCCCGAAACCAGGTCGAAAATCCCCCACAGCCGTATTTCTTGCCACACGACCCGCTGCCAGCACCTCGGCGGAATCGCTGCGGAAGTCGCGAAACGGTACCTCCGTGAAGAATTTCACAAATTTTCCTCAAGGAAATAACTCACGGTTTGACTTCGACTTAAGCGGCCTGACCGGGTCGCCCGGGGCTCGTTTTGCGACACAGACTGTTGACATTTTGGCCCGCGATTTTTATTGTGAATAGAGAGCAGCTGTTACCACATGTAGCGTCAAATTCCCCTCAGAACCGCTACCTATAGTGCCGATATGATTCTTGCCTGATTGAGAACAGCTTCCCAGAGATACCACTGTCGCTAAACGACTCTTGCTGGACTTGAACGACTCAAACACTGGGCAACGGTGCGAATTCGCAGATGACATGCCTGTTCCTTTGACATTGACTTTCGAACGATTCTGAATGCCTTCTGCCAGGCTGTGGCAGTTCTTATGACTCTGGATTAACGAGGAGTGTGCATGATGCACCAGTCTAATGGAATGACTTCGTCAGGTTCCGCTGCCGCCGCCACGACTGTTCCCAACAGTCCAGGTTTGAGCCCACGGTCGCTGCCGGAAATGCGAGCGATGTCTGTTCCCCCCCGATTCTGTCCTGCCGACACGGATCCTTTCACCACGGTCGAATGGGATTACCGCACTGCGGCGATCAAAGACGAGAACGGCAAGGTGCTGTTCGAGCAGACCCAATGTGAGATTCCGGCACAATGGAGCGCCTTGGCGACCAATGTTGTTGTTTCGAAGTATTTTTACGGCGAGCATGGGACCTCTGAGCGTGAAACCAGCGTCAAGCAGGTGATTCACCGCGTTGCTCGGACGATCGCCGATTGGGGGATTGCCGGGGGGTATTTTGCCAGCCGCGAGGATGGCGAGAACTTCTACCGTGACTTAGCCTGGATGTGCCTGCATCAATACGGGTCATTCAATTCTCCGGTCTGGTTCAATGTCGGCCTGTATCAGCAATACGGGGTCCGAGGGGCGAGGGGGAACTATCACTACAACCCCGCCACACAAGAAGTCGAACGCCCTGCCACCTCGTATGAACTTCCTCAAGCCTCGGCCTGCTTTATTCAGGCGGTCGATGACAACATGGAAGACATCATGCGTCTGGCGACGAGCGAGGCGATGCTGTTCAAGTTTGGTTCTGGGACCGGAACCGACCTTTCCACGATCCGCGGAGCAAAAGAAAAGCTGTCTGGCGGGGGAACCCCTTCCGGCCCCTTGTCATTCATGCGGGTTTACGACCAGATTGCCGCCGTGGTGAAATCGGGTGGAAAGACTCGACGTGCCGCCAAGATGCAGTCGCTGAAAGACTGGCATCCCGACATTCTGGAATTCATTCAGTGCAAAAAGCGCGAAGAGAAAAAGGCGCGCGTGCTGATCGATAGTGGCGAATACGACTCGAACTTCAATGGCGAAGCCTATTCGTCGATCATGTTCCAGAATGCGAATCTCTCGGTCCGACTGAGCGACGAGTTCATGCGGGCGGTGGAAGAGAACAAGAAATGGAAAACTCGCTGGGTCACCGACCATACCCGGTCTGGACCCGAATACGAGGCGAAATTTCTGCTGCGTGAGATGTCAGAAGGGGCGTGGTCCTGCGGTGATCCGGGAGTTCAGTACGACACGACGATCAACAAGTGGCATACCTGCCCGAACTCGGGTCGGATCAATGCCTCGAACCCCTGTTCCGAATACATGTTCCTGGATGACACCGCCTGCAACCTTTCGAGTCTGAATCTGCGCAAGTTTCAGCGACCTGAGGGGGGATTTGATGTCGAGCGATTCCGCGCTGCGGCCTCGATTTTCATTACGGCCCAGGAAATTCTGGTCGACAATGCCAGTTATCCCACCCCGACCATTGCCAAGAACAGCCATCTGTATCGGCCACTGGGCTTGGGCTACGCCAACTTGGGAAGCCTGCTGATGTCGATGGGAATCCCCTACGACAGCGACGCCGGTCGAGGGATCGCGGGTGCTTTGACGGCATTACTGACCGGACAAGCCTATCTTACTTCGAGCCGGATTGCCGGATATCTTGGCCCCTTCGCCGGGTACAAGGATAACGCCGATCCGATGCTGCGGGTGATGCGGATGCATCGAGATGCGGTTGATCGGATCGATTCCACGTGTCCGGATTATCTGCGGAATGCTGCGGGAAAAGTCTGGGACGAATGCGTCGATGCCGGTCGTCAGTATGGTTACCGCAACGCTCAGGCCACCGTGCTGGCTCCT
>JBIKZJ010000650.1:0-2701 GCA_044354755.1 Schlesneria sp.
CCACGACCGAGGTTTTTCCCAATCCGGTTGGCAGGCTGCATGAGATCGGTATCTTTCCCGCGCTGAACCATTTTTCATAGAGTGCTTCTTGCCATGGGAAGGGGGAGTTCCCCGTCAACTCTTTGAATGTGTCTTTGAAAATCATGCGAAATTCCTTATTAACGTACGTTATGTACGCTTTGCTTTTGACGCTGTCATCGTTCGAGCGAGTCGTGAAAAGTCATTTCAGAACACTCGGCAGCGACTTGTTTTTTCTTAAGCCAACAACAGTCCAAAGCAGCTCCTCTTCGTCTGTGCATTTTGTCGCTAGTGCGGCGGATTCGAGGAACGCATTTCGGAGCGCTGGCCGACACAGCATTCGATCGACAGAACAGCCGTTTTCTCGTTGAAACATCAGCCATGTATCGCGTAAAGCTAATAAGTTCATTGCACAGCACTCGTTGATCCACCAACCGCGTTCAACAGCGATTCGTTCAATTCGAGTTTTTTTTTCAATCGCAACCAACCACTTTTTACAGTACCTCGATTGGAACCAATCAACGGGGCCGCTTCCGCCGCTGTGCGTCCACAGATTCCACAATGCTCGGCAAGTGCGCGCTCACGCGGCGTCAACGACTGAAGAACTTGTGAACACGCGATTTCGCAGTTTTTCCGGCGAGCGGAAACGGAATTGAATTCCCGCATGACGACCATCGCTTGCGGATGCATGATTGCGCCATTCATTCGGCGATCAGGCAATTTCGCTGCCTTAACCGCATCAATGGTGTTGTCGCGTTTCTTTTGATCTCGATACAACTCACGTCGAATCAACCCAGCCGCCCTCAGTAACCAGCGAACAGGATGGCGAATCGTCTCTACGTTCCGCTTGCGCTCGTATCGCTCCAATGCCGTCGACACCAGTTCTTGGGGATCGATGCCACGTCGCCCCCATTTCGTTTGAATTGCACTCTCAAACTCCTGTATCTCTGCTGCAGTAATCATTCATCCTCCTTTGGAAATGTGCTGCTACAGGATAGTGCGATCTGCGGCGCAACTTTAATCCAATATTAAATGAGTGAACGATTATTGACAGTTCTCGTCATCAACGCTACTGTGTCGTCAGAAGCCTTCAGCCCTGAGAAAACATTGACGGGCTGCCCAATTGAAGTAATCCGATTTTTAATGATGTCAGTTTGCGATTTCCTGGCAGCTTCCGTAGCGCGTGAGCGCTGCGGCCCCATTGGCCTTTTACCACAGTGACCCTGCGTCGCTGTCGGGATTTCGTGCGGTTTTATTCCGCTCTGACACTGTTTATGGAGGCGATCAAATTGAACGCGGTGTAATTCGGCTGCGGCGGACTGCGGGGTCGACGCCGTTAACGAGATAGACCTCGCGGCGATGGATGTGACCATCGACGTTGACTTCCACCTCGGCCAAAGAGGGGGCGATGGACGCTGGCTCGGCAAGCAATACGAAATCAGGGCCGACCTGTGAGAGGCGGATGCGTTGGCCCCCGACAAGCAGAGACAAGACAACCTCGGCCGAGTAGCGATCCGTGGGAAGTGCTGCAGACATGGTTGTTCCATCAAATTCGGTTGTATCACGGGCAGAAAGGTTCGCACAACGAACCCATTGCCACCTGATCCCAAATACGCTGCGAAATCCTGCTGCGGCTGGTGATCAGGCATGTGAGTGTTCCGAGTTGAACATATCGATCGAGAATGACATGTGTTGGCAGTCTCGGCAAGATACGGCCACCACTTTGAGGTTGTTCGGTATCTCCCGCGATAATCGTTCGTCGCAAGCGACTCGTGACGGCTCAGGTGACTCCCATTTTGTGGCGGGCTGATGCCGGGAACTGCGCGCGGGACTCGTGCGGGGCTGGTCTTTTTTACTGGGGGATGCAGGTCTCGATGATGAGGACTCACCCCGAATGATTTTCTCGTCCCGCCCGGTCGGGATGGTCGCAGTGTGGGGCGGGTCTGGTGTGGGGGAGATTCTGACCGCGAGCGGAGAAGACTAAGACCCCTCACCCTAACCCTCTCCCCGGAGTACCGGGGCGAGGGGACCAGACCACTCGTGCAATTGATTGCCCGGTAATGGAGGTTCGAAAAGTTTTGATCGAGGTTGGTTTCGCCCGTCGGTTCAAGATTTTTGGCGTGGCCCAATGTGGCCAATTGTCGATTCAGCATTCCGTGCAAACCGAGGGAAGTTAGTCGATTTTGAGGATTGATTTTTTTTGATTGCGATAAATGACCGTTTACGATTGTTCTTGTGACTTGGTGTCGATGATTAATGTGAAAAATGACTGTCGCCGCGTTGCGGCTCAAGAGAATGGAGGTGACGGTCACCAGGGGCTCACGCCCCTGGCTATTCACTTCCGCCGCGTTGCGGCTCAAGACGATGAGGGATTCCGTTCTAATCCACGATGTGGGATCAATCCACGATGTGGGATCAATCCACGACGTAGAATCGATACACGGTATTCGGTGAATCCACAACATGGAATCAATCGACGGACACGGATTACAACGGGTCTTGTTCTTAGTCCCAAAGGGACGGAAGTGAATAGCCAGGGGTGTAAACCCCTGGAAACGCCCCCCAACAACACCTCTTCGAACCCCAACGGGGTGATCGTCGCGTCCGATCGAGATCAATCCCATACGTACTGTTCGTCGTATTCCAATTCGTGCCGGATGAGGAACGCACGGTATTCTTCCTG
>JBIKZJ010000269.1:0-8889 GCA_044354755.1 Schlesneria sp.
CGTAATTCTTGGGATTGCCCTGCTGACCTCGTTAATGACAGCCTTCTACACTTTCCGTGCATATTTCATGACCTTTTGGGGTGACGAGAAGTTTCCGGAAGAGGCGGGTCATCATCCCCATGATGCACCACCCGCGATGGCAGGTCCGCTCGCCATTCTGGCTGGTGCGGCTCTGGTTGTGGGACTGATCTCAGGTCCGACCCATTTGTACGCCCACTATCTGCATCACACGCCGGGGTTCCCCGAGGGACACGAGTTCCCGATGGACTGGTTGATGATGGGGGTGAGCTCGGTTCTGGCGATCGGTGGGATTGGCGTCGCTTATCTGATGTATGTCCGATCACCAAAAACTGCTGAGAACCTGAAGAATCGGTTACCGATTCCCTTTTTGGTTTCGAACGAAGGTCTATTTATCGACTGGTGTGGGTACAAGTTTATCGCCAGCCCGCTGCGTGGGTTTGCAAAATTGTGTGAACTGTTCGATCGTTGGGTTATCGATACACTTGTGGATTGTGTGGGATTCATTCCTGCCCTGTTCGGCAGTGTGCTCCGTCCGATCCAGAACGGGATGGTGCAAAACTACGCCATGGTGATGATGATCGGGCTTTTGGTTTGCCTAATCACGGTGCTCAGAGCGTTGGCGGTCACGACGTCGGGAACGATGTGAGGAAGATTCTTCGATGCCCAGTTTGTTAGTTGTCATGATTTTTTTGCCTGCCCTTGCGGCGGTAGCTTTGTTGCTGCTCGATCCGCAATCGTCGGCAGTCCGCGCCCGTTGGGTTGCCCTGATCGCCACGGTCGCAACGTTCTTTGTTTCCTGGGGAGTTGCCGCCCAGTATCTGGCCTTGCCAGCAATAGAAAGCCATGAACGTGGCCCCGTCCATCCGCAATTAGTGCTGCGGCAGACGTGGCTCGATTTGTCGGTGGCCGGACCCCTTTCGGCTTCCGGACCCCTTTCGGCTTCCGGACCAGGTAGCCCCGCGATCAAGATGGAGTTCTTCCTGGGCCTAGACGGAATCAGCTTGGCACTCGTGCTGCTGACCACCATCCTGACGATCTCGTCCGTGCTGGTCTCGTGGACCGCCATCAAGGACCGGGCAGCCGAATTCTATGCCTGTTTGCTGATTCTCGAAACCGGTTTGATTGGGGTCTTTTGCTCGTTCGACATTCTCTTGTTTTACGTCTTTTTTGAATTCACTCTGATCCCCCTGTTCTTTCTGGTGGGGATCTGGGGTGGACCGCTGCGGCGCTATGCCGCTGGCAAGTTTTTTGTTTATACCCTTGCGGGAAGTCTAATCACGCTGCTTGGGCTGGTTTCGATGGTGGTCACGACGCTTAAAGCGAATCCGACTCTGATCACGCCATTCTCGATTCCCGATCTTGCCAAAACGCTGACGGAACACCCGTTGCCCGCCGAAACCCAGTTCATCCTGTTCCTGATGATCGCTGCCGGGTTTATGGTCAAAGTTCCTCTCTTTCCGTTCCATACCTGGCTGCCACTGGCTCACGTTGAGGCCCCCACTGCAGGCTCGATTTTGCTGGCCGGTGTGCTGTTGAAACTGGGAACTTATGGTTTCCTGCGGATGCTGTTACCGATGTTGCCCGACGCCTGTCTGAATACCGGGTTGCCCGTGATCGGCACTATGGCCTCCATCGGCATTGTCTACGGATCATTTTGTGCTTTGTCTCAGAACGACATTAAGAAGCTGGTCGCATACAGTTCGGTCGCACACCTTGGCTTTTGCATGTTGGGTTTATTCGCATTGAATATCGAAGGGATCAGTGGTGGAGTCCTGCAGATGATCAATCACGGCCTCTCGACCGGGGCGCTCTTCTGCATCGTCGGGATGTTCTACGAACGTTATCACACACGTCAGTTGAATGAACTTGGCGGGCTTGCCACGAAACTTCCGCTATTGGCGGTTGCGATGGTCTTTACCTCGTTTGCCAGTATCGGACTCCCCGGCCTGAATGGGTTTGTGGGTGAGTTTCTCTGTCTGGCGGGAATGTTTCGTGCCGGTGACGGGATCGGAGTCCTCTTTTCCGCCTTGGGAGCCTTGGGTGTTGTGCTCGGTGCCTGGTATCTGCTCGGTGTCTTGCAACACGCGTTCTTCGGAGCGGTGAAAGTTCCGGCCGAGAGTCACAGTCATGATCATGAACCGGTGACCGACCTGAATGCACGCGAGGTCGTCGCACTGGCTCCACTGCTCACGTTATGTTTGTTGTTAGGTCTATTTCCGCAACCACTGCTCAATCTGATTCGACCGGATGTCCAAGCGGTGGCCAGTCTGTACGAAATGAAAGCGGTTAAAGCAACTGCCGTGGTCAATGAACCCTTGAAGCATTCGCCGAGCGTGGCTCTCGGCTCGGAGGTCCGCCCGTGAACGAAGCCATCCAACAATTAAACGGAGCCTTATCGCTCATCGCCCCCGAAGCGGTGATGTTGGCGGGGGTCTGCCTGATCTTCTTTGCAGCCCCATTCTTAGTGAACGAGCGGGGCGAAGCGCCGCTCGGTTTGAGACACCGCTGGGGATTACTTTCCCTGTTAACCCTGGTGATCGCTGGATGTGTCTGGTGGCAAAGTCCACCCGTCCCCCGCACGATGGGTCCCTTTGTGCTGGACGAATTGACCTGGTACATCCGTGGCCTGACCCTCTTTTTCGGGGCAGTGTTGGTGCTATTGCACTGGAATCAAGCCGATGATTCCCGCTCGGCCGAAAGCCACGCCTGCCTGCTGGCGATCCTCGCTGGCGTCAATCTGATCGCAGCGTCCAATGACCTGATCGGGTTATTCGTGGCGCTGGAACTGGTCAGTATTCCGACTTACCTCTTCCTGCTACTCCCTCGCCGGGACGCTCCTGCTCAGGAAGCGACTCTCAAATACTTTTTATTAAGCATCTTTTCTTCGGCAATCGTGCTCTTCGGGATGAGCTATCTCTACGGAGCGACGGGAACCACCAGCCTGGCGGGGATCCATGCCGCATTTTCGGCGGGACCGCACCTGGTTAACCCCTTAGTGGCGGTCGCAACGGTGATGCTGATCGCAGGTCTCGGTTTCCGTCTGACAGCGGTTCCGTTTCACTTTTATGCACCGGATGTCTTTCAGGGAGCCCCGACTTCTGCTGCGGCGATGTTATCTTTCGTCCCCAAGATTGCGGGCTTTGTGGCCTTGCTCAGATTGATGGTTCCCGCCACCGGGGCCGAGCAGGCAGCGACCTCATGGTCGATGAACCCGGCAGCCATTCCACTGCTTTGGTGGCTGGCGGTCGTTACGATGTTTGTCGGAAACCTGATGGCCCTGATGCAGACCGACATTCGTCGCCTGCTTGCCTATTCCAGCGTTTCGCACGCGGGGTATATGATTGTCGGACTAGTGGTCGGCATGGAACATGAGATTCCCAAAGAGGTTCTCAGCCAGCCAGTTGCTCATTCGGTAAGTGGCATTGGTGCCATGTTATTTTATCTGGCGGTCTACGGTTCCATGACACTCGGAACGTTCGCCGTGTTGATTGCGGCCAGTCGAGTCAACAAACGGATCGAAACCTACGACGATCTCTCGGGGCTGTCACGAACACGTCCTGGCTTGGCACTGGTGCTGGCGATTTTCCTTTTTAGTCTGGCGGGACTTCCCCCGACTGCGGGTTTCCTCGGTAAGCTGAACTTGTTCTTCGCAGCTTGGTCACAGGGATTTGAATCGAGTCGCTGGCTGGCGGTCGTGCTGGCGATCAACGCGGCGTTGGGTGCGTGGTACTATCTGAAGATCATCGGCGTCATGTTCTTGCGTGAACCGGTTGACCGAAGTCAAACCGAAATCCAGATCGAGGCCCCCTCGCTGCTTGCTGCGGGGATCTGCCTGATGGGGACGATCGGCTTGTTTTTCTTTCCCGGATGGATCTGGGGTCCGATTCAAAGCATTATGCCGTAGCCAGTGGTACGGTAGCAATCTTCGAGTTGAAATCTGAGACTTGCCGCTTGCAATCGGTCTCAGGATCGTTGACGATATCTGAATTCTGCGAGGACCTGCTGGTCGTACAGGGGCCTCAAGTGAACGGAAATTTCCCCTACTTTTCGGATGCCGACTGAGTTTTTTGACACAGACATGTCCGATCAATCCACCTCCCACGATCACAGTATTGTTGTTCCAGACGCCGTCGAGCACGAGCGTCTGTTAGAGTCGTTTTTGAAGTTCGAAAAGAACTTCCACAAGAACTACTTTCCACTTTGGCTCGGAACTCTGATTGGCCCATTGGTCGTCACACTGATTTTGTTTGGCGTGATTTACATAGTTTCCGGACCCAAATTTTGCTGGGAACTTTTGGTCGCGACCGGATTTTCTTTCGCGTTTCTTGGTCGTTTTTCGATCATTACGCCATTCCCCGGTTTAACCCCCTACGATCTGTTTTGGATGGTGACCTATCAGGACGCCATGGTCGCGTTGTTCTTTGCATTCCATGTCGGTTTCATGTTCCGGGTCCCCTGGATTGGCCCTAAGATTGCGTCGCTTTCGAGTGACAGCGAATTCATTCTGGCACACCAGCCCTGGATGAAGCGGATGACGTTCCTGGGGTTGCTCGCCTTTATCGCCTTTCCCTTGGCGGCAACGGGAAGTGTTGGTGGTGCAATTTTTGGTCGGTTGCTGGGCCTCTCGCGCTGGGCCATCTTCTGGGGGAGTACGATTGGTGCGGTGGTTGGGAATGCCGCGATGTTATTTCTGGTCGTGGCGGTGAAAGACAGTTTGCCCGAGAACCTGCAGGACAACATCTTCATCAAGTGGGGCGGGATACCGATCATTATTCTGATCATCGTCTTCCTGGAACGCCGCTACTCGGCAATGAAGCGCGCATTCGAGGCACAAAAAGCTCCGCAATCGGCTTCGACCGACCCAACGTAGGAACTCCCAAGCCATCCCCGACACGTAACCGTTCACAGCGAAGTGAGGGGGACGGCGACAGTTTTCCCAGCAAAACGTTGAGTGGATGGTTTGAGCGATTTGGCGGATCTTCACTTGGTCGCGGGAAAAATGAGCCAGTCCCCGAGCAGTGAACGGTTACCCAAAATCCGAAACCCTAAGCCATCATCCCATCGGTGCTATCAGTCTTATAAGTCCTACTCTTCTCGACTTTAGGTGATTCGATGTTTTGCCAGATAGGTTTGTTCGCGACCGCTTAGCAGTCCATTGCGGGTATTGACCACGAAAACCTTTGTTGGCGATCTGCATTGCGAGCGAAATTCGGTGTTGGAGACGCAATATGGGATAAGCCGTGATCCAGCGGTTCCCTGCAGGGTTTCTGCAGTGAACTGGTAAAACTCAGGTCGTCCGCCGTGGTCGCCAAGTCCCTGTTAGTTCGGCATGCCGGATGGTGGTTGGCCAGGAGCCATCATTTGCCCGGGTGCTCCTCCAGGAGGCCCCATTTGTCCCGGCATCATTTGATTCGGCATCCCACCGGGTGCTCCGCCCCCTGGTGCTCCTGCGGCGGGTGCACCGCCCGCTGGGGCTGCGGCACTCTCGGAATAACGGATGGGGAGTACTTCGACCGCAAAGGCGGCGATGATCATCCCAATCACCGAGAGGATCGAGAACAGGTACTGGAAGAACAAGGTCTGGCGATATTCCCAGTTCTTGGAGACGAAGATAAAGCCGGGAATGATGGGAATCAGGTTCAACGATCCCCAGAGCGCACTATCCTGATAGCCGTCTTTGATGCCGTTGATATGGGCCACGATCCACGAGAGGATCATGCCGATCAGCATTCCTCCGACGATCCCTTTGGTGGTCCCTGCTTCGGTGAATGACCCGTACAGCATTCCCCCCACCAGTCCCACCAAACCAAACACCATCACAAAGACAAAGCCGTCGACACCTTGCTGTACAAGGGTTTTTGGCTTGTCGTCTTCGTCTTCATCCCGCTTTTCCTTCGCCTTGTATTTGTACTCTTTCAGCTTGTCGACCAGTTCGAGCGACGCTTTGTTATAGTACGTGAATTGGCCGTTGGTGCGCATGTTGAACAGGCTGGTAAATCCATTGATCAGTGCCATCACGGCGAGGATCACACAGGGGAGAATCAGCGGCTTAAGGTTCACGGGCCGGGTGTCGGGCAAGGCTTCCAGCACGGGTGCTTTTTGACCTTTTTTCTGGGTGTTCGGATTCTGAATCCGTTGAAATTTAATCCGCTCGATGCGAGCATTCTCTTCCATGATGTTCACAATGCCAGAGATCTCTTCGCCAGAGACCGCTGCAATCGTGGCGACTCCCGCGATATTGGGAATATTCGTGATCAGAAACCAAAGGATCCAAACCGAAAGCGGCTTCAGGTTTTTGAGCCACACGGGGACCATCTTCCAGACCATCCAGCCTTTGTATTGCACCGGCATCGACATGTGTGACATGACGACGGGAAGCATCCATACCGCCGGAATCGATCCAATTCCGACACAAAGGGGCAAGACAAAACTCGGCATCCCAGAGTAGTTGACCAGCAGATAACCGAGTCCGGCGGGGAGTGCCACCAGCGGCAACAGTACGACGATGCTCCAGAAAATAAACGCCCCTCCCATGGCACTTGCCAGGAAAAAGTCGAAGTTTAACTTTTTGAATTTGTCTTTTCGTTCCAGCGTCAGCTTGATGACTTCGGTATCGAGAAACCACATCCAGCCCGGAATCACGAGGAAGCTGATGGTGAAACAAAGCGCCAGAAAGGCGCGCGGTGGCCACATCGAAATCCAGAGATAAAGAAACGCACAGGTCAGTGCAATCGCGAGGCAGACCAGCGTGTACAGGACCGTTCGCCAGGCGAGAAAAATGTTGCGACCGACAAACTTCCACGCTTCTTTCACCAGCCCCGGATAAAAATCGGCCGGATCGGGCCCCTTCATCGCTCGCTTTTTGGCCCGAACTCCCATCCCCCCGGCGGTGGTATCGTAGCCACATTCAGGGCATTCCGAGTCTTCTTCGTCATGATACTGCATGTCGAAGCCACACTTGGGACAAATACGGGCTTCTGTATCCTCGGCCCGACGCAGATCGAGATTTCCCAGACCTTCTTCGCTGTCGATCACCTGCGTCGCTTTTTTCGGCTTTGGCTTCGAGGTCGTTGATTTGGGGCGGGGCCGGGCGCTTGACCTGGAACTGTCACTGTCATCCTCGGCGGGTACTGAAATCCGCGTGTCGCACTGTGGGCATTTGACTCCCTTTCCGCGTGCAGCATCCGGGACCGACAGAACCTTATCACAAGTCGTACATTTCACTTTGACGGGCATCGTTGAAAGGCCTTCTAAATCAGCAGTGAATGCGAAACGATCATGCCCAACTTCCAGAAACGTGCCGGGATACCGCAGCCAACCCGTTGGAGTGGCTTGAAGGAGGCTCGGCTTTCTGCGACGAAGCGAACCATACCGATTGCATCGTCGGTATGATGTCAAAATGAAAGCTTGAGCCGGTGTGTGAAACCCAACACCCCGGCGCAAACGAGAACGGCACGTTCATTGCATCAACAGTACTGTGGTTTTGATCTAAAGCAAGTTACTCCACGACGGAGAGAATTCAAGTCACTTTCTGTCGTCATGACGTTTTGCTGGCCCAGATCGGTCTGTTTCCCCTGTTGATGGCGGCTGGTTCTCACGGCGGACGGCGGTGGTCTCACGATGGAACACCAGTCGCGACTGGTGCCGACACGGAATTCCCCCGACAAATAACGGTGAAGTCCTGATCGTTCTGGTCACCTCATCACAGGTGGATTCTTCGTCTTTTTGCTGCAGGCCATGCTCCCAAGCTCCATGCTCATCCCGCCTCAGTAACCGTCGCCAACCGAGACTGAGTCGCCCCATGGTCCAGCGGGCATTGATATCCTGCAGCGGACGAATTTGCCGAGCTCCTGTCGAGTCTCGGTAGGACATGGCGTCAATCCCCAGTGGACCGAAATAGCCCTGCGATTGAAGAGTTTCGGCGGCACGCAACCCCACCGTGATGGCGGCAGCCCAATCGTGGTGATCCCAATGCGAATCCGAGGAATTTTCCGGATGATCCTCGGAATGATCCTCGGGATGATCCTGCGAAAACATGCTCCCCGCATATTGCCCGCGTTCGTCGACCCGCATCGGTGTCACCCCCATCAAACGGGGTGATCCAGTCGCCGGAACATCGAATTGCATCCCGATTTCCTCGATCCGCTCAACCCACGGTTCGAGAAAGACGACCCCCTGAGCCAAAATTCGTCGCCGAATCCAATTCATTTCGCTAGCGGTCGCTGGCCCCCGACCGAGAATCCGTTCCCGTGCTGACATACTGAACAAGGCTTTGACGACCCAGCGTTCGTTTGACGCGAGCAATCGCGGCAGCGCCGACTGGAATTGCTCAACCGATTCGATTCGAGCCGCATCCGGTAAGCCGACACTCCAGCGCTGTTCCAGTTCTGCAGATGTCGCCCGGGAGTTGGCCCACCGGATCACCTCGTCCGTCGGTGCATTCATCTGCCACCCAGACCGGGCTCCCCATTTTCGGACTTCGTCAGACCAACCCCAGGGAATCAGTTCCGTCTGGCGGGGAACATGGGCCAGCGAGGTGATCGGGATGACGTTGGGCAACTGATTCTGCACGGCCTCGACCCAGAACTGTGTGTCGATGGGGGACGGGGTCCAGATCAGATCGCCATCGTCAGCGATCGCCAGCCAGGACGAGGCGAGTTCCGCATTCAGCCGTTTTAAGACCTGGGAAGGTTCATTGCCAGCATCGGCTAACCGATGTTCAAAATCAAAATTGCCATAAAACAGACGGGGCATCGAGCAAAACTCTTTCTTCGCAGGGGGGCGGGGCTTCACTGGAATCGGTTCTGGCGGGAAATTCGAGCCCACCATTCACGGAAGGGTCTGGGAGGTTCCGGTCTCCTCTGTCAT
>JBIKZJ010000270.1:0-8879 GCA_044354755.1 Schlesneria sp.
ACGGGTGTTACGTTTGTGATTGGTAGTACAATGTGAGCACATTGGGTTACCACATTGGTCTGTACGAATTGAAACAGGAGACTCGCGGGTGATCAAGAAGCTTGTTCGTCACGGCAACAGTTGGGCGTTGGTGATCGACCGCCCCATCTTGGACCTTCTGAAAATTTGTCCCGAAGATCCGCTCGAAATCACGACTGATGGTACGACGATGACCATCTCGCCCGTGTCGGCAACGAGTCACAAATCGCGCGTGGCGGCGGCCCGTGCAAAGGTCAATACCCTGCACAAGAAAGCATTTGAGAAATTGGCGGAGTAGACGATGACTCCGGAATTCCTGACACTCGATGACCTCATCGATTCCCACACCGAGCAGCTTGCCAACTACGGCGGGATATCTGGCATTCGTGACCTTGGGTTGCTGGAGTCCGCCCGAGCACAACCGGAATCGCAATTCGGCGGGCAATATCTCCACGCCGGTCTAATTGAAATGGCCGCTGCGTACTTGTACCACATCGTTCGAAACCATCCGTTCATCGACGGCAACAAACGAGTCGGACTCGAAGCGGCGTTGGTCTTTCTCGAAATCAACGACCTGTCGCTGAACGTGACCGACGACGAACTGATTGATCTGACCTTGCGAACGGCACAGTCGCTGACATCAAAAATCGAGATCGCCGATTTCTTTCATGCTCACGCTTTACCAACCGGACAATAGAAATGAAAAAGGGTAGGCAAAGTGGACGTAGCTCATGAACTCGATTGGAACGCTCGGCAGGTGGTTCCCGGAAAACGACGAACGACCCCGGCGTCGATGCCTCCCCTTTTTCAGCGATTGAGCGGCAAACTTCCCACTCCAACCGCCTGGGTCGAGTGAATCCAGGATTCCGGCAAATGATTCGCAACCGTCGCCGGTCATCCCCCGACGATCCATGCGACCCGCAGTCGAATTTCCGGTTTTCCTCACCACACGCGCCCCCGCGTCCGCGAGTTGTTTCCACCTTCTGATTCGCATCGATTCGAGAAAAACGGACGCAGGCAAATTCACGATCCCCTCGCTGGTCAAAAATCAACGAGGCGGAGGGCTTTCGTTGGCCTTGTTGCAACGTGATCGCTTTTTCTTGCGCTTTACGGCCGCAAGACCAAGAAAAACGTGTGATTTCTTGCCCATTGAGCTGCTTACGCCCCGTCTCGCTGAGCCGTTAATTGCCGTACTGTGTCGGCAAACCGCGATGATTTTTGTGTCCGCTGGGATCCCCTGTTCTGTCAAGTCATTGGATGAATGTGCTGAGAAATCCAATTCAGAAGTTCCTCTCGGGTGAGTTGCCCCGCCGCCAGCCCAAGAATAATTTTTTCCGAATCGTCGACATCGGCATGCA
The DNA here is from genome assembly GCA_044354755.1 of Schlesneria sp. Classification (GTDB taxonomy): domain Bacteria; phylum Planctomycetota; class Planctomycetia; order Planctomycetales; family Planctomycetaceae; genus Schlesneria. The sequence goes on from JBIKZJ010000270.1 coordinate 1,377, forward strand.
ATTCGAAACCATTGAGGACCAAGAATGTTTCCATCGCCGCGTGCCCAATCCGTTTGTTACCATCGACAAATGGGTGATTCATGACGAGTGAAAAACAAATGGGGGGCAGCTTTGGACTCGATTGTGGGATAGAGCTGCTGTCCGCCGAATGTCATTTGTAGCTGCGCCAAAGCCGACTGAAGTCCGCCGATTTCGCGAACACCGTCGGCACCACCCGATTGGGCGATAATTCGACGGTGAAGTTCAACAACTTCTCCCAACGACAAGTAACGCATCAGCTCAACCGTCGATAAAGCTCGCAGTTCTTCTCTAACACGTGCTGCGCCGCGCGGGCGAAATCATCGGATGGCCGAGACACCAAATCATTGATCGCCGCTTTTGCCATTTCTGACGGATCGACGTTGAGCTCTCGCGAGATTTCGAGAAGTCTCCGTGATTGTTCATCATCAAGTTGCAACGTGATCGTCATTTTTCTCTCCTTAATTTCGAGAACTATCCATTACTGCATGGAGAATCCATTATGGGACCGCTTTGGTTGCTAAGTCTAACCGTGGGCCAATCGAACAGCAACTTTTGTTTGACGGAAAAATCAAAGGTGTCAGTACTCATCGACAGCCACAAAAGTTTTCCGATCCAGGACGATGAGCACTTTCTGACGGTGTGCCGGTATGCCGGTATGTCGAGCGCAACGCGCCGAATTGGTTTCCAGAGCGGAACAGTGGCGTTGGGGATCGCTTTGGTACTAGACTGCACATTTGGTGCCGAAACCAGCCCTGTTGTCCACATGGCCAATTCCTCGCCCCCGCAGCGGGATCGAACGAGTCAATCCACTGCTGACCGAAAAGGAACTGGCTGCGGTCCGCGAGAGCGTCAAACGCGAATGTCCATTTTGCGATTTCGAAGGGGTGGAATCGACCGTCAAACAATTTGGTTTGCAGTCCACCTTGCGACCCCGAGGAAGACCACGCGTCAGAAATCCACCCTCGATCGACACATACGAGTCTTGACCCCTTTGATTTCCCTCAACCGCCTGGGTCGAGTGAATCCAGTATTTCGGCAAATGATTCGCAACCGTCGCCGGTCATCCCCCGACGATCCGTGCGACCGGCAGTCGAATTTCCGGCGTTCGTCACCGCATGCGCCCCCGCGTCCGCGTCTGCGAGTGATTGCCATCTTCTATGTCGCATTGGTACGAGAAAATCGGACGCAGACAAATTGACAACCCCCTCGCTGGTCAAAATCACGCGAAATAATTAATCAGTCTCCGCAGCAATTCCGTCAGAAATGCCGTGTACCGCAATCCACAATCCTTGATCAATATTGTTTGCAACGAAACGGACTCGACCGCTTGCCATCAAAACAAAGACGCCGCCAACATGCCGACTCCTCGCACCTGCAAAACTGAGTGATTGGTTGGGTTGGTACGTGCAAGGAAGAGTTGGCTCGTTATTGCAGGTCCGAGGCCATGGCATCTGATCACCGCTACCCGATCCAGTCGCCGGGATCCTCTGGAAATAGTCCACCGCACTGTTGGGAGTGAATCTGGACATGTAAAAACTCCCGCCCGGAAGTGCCGTCATGGCCGCACCTCTCCCGTCAATACCCAATCCCTTTCTTACCTCGGCTACGAGCACGGTATCATCCAAGCCATCAGAGATGCTTCCCTGAGCGACGGTGCGTGATCGCGAGAATGGAGCGGTCAAGTATTCGACGCCAAGGTCGCCTGCACCATCCCCGTCCAGATCATTCGTCTGTTCCCATGTCGTGTTTCCCCAGTTGGCGGCGTAGTTCCCACGTGCGCATTGCAGAATCGGAATCCCAAGTTGTGACGAAAGTAACGCGTCGACATCGAAATTGAATGTCGAATCGCGATCGGACGGACACTGAAGGACGGAAAGTCTTTGCATCATGACCCTCCAATTCGCATTCGGACCTGTCACCGAATACGGTGGACGGAAATTGACAAATCCGAAACAACCGGCGTTGGAATCAAATGCACTCCACAACGGTGCCTGGTCGAGTTGCGGAAGCAGTTGTACTAACCAGGGGGTCTCTGGAGTCGAATTGCGTTGATCGAAATACCCTCCATTGGTAACCATTGTTGAGAAGAATCCCTTCACCGAGGGGAATCGGGAAACAGTTCCCGGAGGAAGCACGGTAAACAAATCGTGGTAGTTGTGAACTGCCAAGCCGATTTGTTTGAGATAATTTGCGCACTGGGTCCGCCGCGCTGCCTCTCTCGCGGATTGTATGGCGGGCAGAAGTAACGCCAGCAGCAACCCAACAATACCGATCACCACCAGCAATTCGACAATTGTGAATCCGAGCTTTCGGCGTGTCATCATCGATTCCTTCGAGATGTTAATCTCACGTATTCCCCGAGGATTACCCCGCCGCACGTGATCACAAGACTGAGAGAATCTCCACACGATTGGTAGAGGCTCCACGATTGCGTCAGGGGCATTTCGCAGATCAACAACGTCGTTGGCGGCCGCCAGTCGCGATTCTGTTTTACGATACACCCTCGTCCGTCAATCAAACAAGTGGTTCCTTCCATGGCACAACGCAGAATGGACCGCCGCGTTTCGATAGCGCGCAATTGAGACGTTGCCAATAATTGTTTACGCATTTGGTTCGAGGGACTGAATGATTCGTTGCTAATCACAATCAACAACTCGGGTTGTTTTTCCATGATTGACATACCCCATGCGGCAAAGGTCGCATCGTTGCAGATTCCTACCCCGACGCGCCAGCCTCCTTGAATCGCCCAACAACGCGATTTTCCGGGTACGTAGGGTGTTGCGGGATCAGGTATCTTAAACCACTGACCCAGCGGGGGAACAAACTCGGAAATTGGCGCAAGAAACTGTTTGTCGCTCAGGTCGAACTTCATCGTATCGGGTGAATAATGGCAGGCGGTGTTGAGCAGCCCCCTCTGCCCGTCACCGAGTCTTTTACAACCAACGATGATTGATGCATCCAGAACTGTCGCACATTCCGCCAAGGAAGTCTCGATCCGCATATCGGTATTTAACGTTTCGGCATGTGCCCCTTCCGGCCAGATGAACAAATCCGCACGCAATTCGCGGGTGGTCAATTCACTGAGAAGCACGCCCCACTTGCTCGGAACAAGGACAACAGTCGGGCCCTTCAAGGTTTTTAAAAAAACGGGGCGAACAACATTGTAAGTCAGCGAGAACGCGATCACAAAACACATTCCGCGAATACATAATGCAAACGCATTTGTTGGAAGCGGCTCGCGACAACGCAGATCGAGGACGAGGCCATTGGTAATTGTGACGAGCCAACTCACGAGCAGGCTTCCTCCTAAATCCGCACATTGCGTAAATACCCCGCCATCCAGCTGGCTCGTCGCCAAACGAAGAGAATCCAAACTCAAACCAAAACCCCGCTGCATGCTGCCGTCTGCAATAAGTTCCGAGGCAATCCACGTGGTCGAATGTGCCAGGCAACACGGCCAACCTCGGACAATCCATAAGTAATATAACGAGGCGACTGCCGCTGTATGGGCAACGAGAAACAAGACGATGAGCGACAACCATCCAATCGCGTGCGAGTCGAATCGACCGTTACGAAAACCCATCCCCGCGATGCATTCAAGTTTCAACAGTGACCAACAGAGCGAAAAAGCGGCACCGCAAGAAAGTACCAATCGATAATTGGGCGCTCCGCGTATGGCTAAAATTAGCGGAATGAATGCCACACAAGCCAAACAACCGGTACCTGGAATTGTTCCTGCGCTCCACACTCCGGCCCCCGAGGCAACGGAAGCGATGATTCGATATAAATTGTGTTCAAGAGACACTGTTCGTCCCTGCATTCGTTCTTCATTCACCCACGACGACTCCGCTGATGGGAACTGTCAATCGAGACAATGTTGCATCGCGAAAATAAATCGCAATCTCTCCTTCAAAACGCCCTGGCGCATTGGGTGCCGTTCCCGTGATGGCGACGACTTCTTCCGTTAACTCGGCCCGTGAACCTGGAATCGAACACTCAATTCGGTCTACTTGGCCTTCTTTGCCATCCCAGCGGTAAGGCATGGAAATCGACCAATCCTCCCCAGCAACGCGTCGACCACAAAATCCCCTTTTAAGGGATAACCGAAATGGATGCTGGATTCTCACGACTGAAAATAATTGGACCGAGGACTGGTCGTCGAAATACAATCGAATCATTGCGCGTGATTCTCGGTATACACGGCTGGGATTGGCACGAAGTTGGATTTCAGTTCGGTCTGTCACGATTTTTTCGTGTGCTTGACCCTGCAGATGAAATTCCTCTGCCGCGTATTTGATATTCACCAGTGAGAATAGTCCCCATTCGCATTTCGATTCGACGACTTTGACTGGTTGATCCGATGTCGCTCGATGGCAGGTGATCTCAAATTGCGCTGTCACCACCTCTCCGATCTTTCCGTCCACAATCAATTCCTTAACCGACAGCACAGGGTGGCTCAGTAACCGGTAGGTGACGGCGATATGAATTGGCGGAGACGCGGGGGGATCTGTCATGACTTGAATGATGCGCACTTCAGAATGTGCTGGAGTTCCGCTTGGCGTCAGGTTCACAATCAATTCGTGTTTTGAACCGGGTTCCAAGTCCTGCCCAATCAACTCCTCATTCACAGCCGCACAATTGCACGTTTTTGAAGTCCCGACGATTTGTACGGTATCGTGATTCCAGACGGTGAAAGGAAATTTGACTTTCAGTGGGCCAGTCCCTTTGACAATCCCAAGATTCGTCGTCGGCGTCGCAAAAACAATGGGTATCGACTCTGTGGGGATGGCGACGGTCCGCTGTCCGCACCCCGTGATTGACGAAAATGCAGCGGCACCGCAAAACAGCATGCATTTTTTCAATTTGCGGAATCGCGTTCCCTTCATTACCGCTGCAACCGCGATCGACGCTACCAAAATCGCCACAATCAATCTCCCATTCAAGGTCTTGGATTTCCTGGGAACAATCGCCTCACCATCCCACGCGTTTCGGATCGAATCAACCGGCAGCAACAGCACTGGATCCGGATTTATCGAATCCCAGTCAAATGCTTTTAGCGTCTCGTCACCAATGTGGGCGACGGTTAGAAAGTGGCCGGTCGGACTGCTCAGATGACGACGCCAGCGGTTCGGCCTGAAGTAAATGATGCAAGGGACAGGCAAATCGGAAAATCGCTGGGGGGACATTCGAATCGCGTCAGTTTCAACGCCAAAACTCGACGCGATATGCCGTAATTCAAGGATCGAAACCTTTGTCGGATCAAAATCGGGAACTCGCTGACGAAACCGTTCGCTCACCTCCATCAGCCGCACGTCAGTTCCCGACAACTGCAAAAGCGAATAGCAAGCCATTTCAGCGCAACCGGGAAGACGATGCGAGGCTACCTCGCGTTCTTCCCTGCCGACTGCTGCCTCAATTCTCTCTGCCGCTAAGAGTAATACGTAGACAATCACAATGCCGCTCAAGACGCTTTTCGCCATCGGAAATACCCCAGTAAGGTCAAAAGACATAAGAGGCCAATTCCGAATAGCATCCATGCGGTCCGATTTTCGGATTTCGATTGAGGGACCATCCCTCCGACGATGCGTTTGGCTGCCTCATCGGCATTTCCCGTCAACAGGATTTCATCCTTGGTTTGATCGACGAATAGAGTTTCGGTGGGATACGTGAAACTAAACATTTCTTCGGGCATTGGCCGGTCCCATTCCACCGATTGTATGTCCCAACTTGCGGTAGAATACACTACGATTTCGCTATCAATTTCCACACCGATCGGTATGTATTGGTCTACCACACCACTCTTCGGATAGTAAATTCCCCCCTCGCTCTCAACGACGACATTTTTAAGGACGTAGAGTGGAAAGTGCTCACCTTTGATGATCTTCGACAACTGGCATGGCGTTCGCCATTTTTGTTCAAGTGGAACTTCGCTGCCAGCGGAATAGACCTCGATTCGCCGAGGCAGACAACCTTTTGCGGGATCGATGTAACCGACAAGAATTCGGTTGATTTTGCCTTGCGCCCACCGCCGCTCCACGGCAATTGTATCGACTCCATCAATGACAACATTGCCCAGCACGCGGGCGTGAGTCGATCCGTCACTGAAGAATTCGTCAATCAAAGACATTGTCCCGCCCCACTCTTGTAAGGGCGACGACAACGGAGGAAACACAACTCCACTTAAGAGCGTAGCAGTTATCAGGCCTTGGCCATACCGATTTGCGACCTGCCGTCCCTCCCATGTGATGAACACGCGCCGCTTGGCGGGTCTCCAGGAAGTGATCCAGATTTCCTTGAACGCCTCGGCAAGATTCTCCGAATAGACTTCGGCGTCAGGCATGGCGACCCAATTTGCTGCCTCTTGCCCGTAAAAGAAAGGCCCTCCCTTTTTTTGATTGCAAGGGGAGCGAATTTGAAAATTTACGCGATCCGTCCAAAGATCGAACTGAGCATGTCGAACAGCGAGTTTGCCAGAGTTATTTTCGTTCTCATCTAAATGCCTGATCTGTTCCTTTGCAGCGTCTCGCTCTAATTGAGACAAGTTTAAATTCTTGACCTCTTTCTCAAAGACTGACCTGGAATGCATGAGATAGCGACGGTGAGAATCAGCGTTGGGGATATCTGTATGGGTCCATTGAATTCTGATCGTCCGTGCGTGCATCGAATTTTGGTGATATTCAGCCACAAAATCATCGGGAATGAAATCCGATGCAGAAAGGATCATGAGAATCATGTGAAACATTTTGGCGACCATTTAACAATTCAGAGTTGCCCTCTGAACCGTGCATTTCAGAGGAAAAGGCGAAGCAATGCTCTGGGGCAACAAGCTTTCCGTCCCAGAACTGTCATTGCTTACCAGATCGTCGATCAAGGAACGAGTTGGACTCAATTGCACTTGTTGGGACAAGCAGCTTGCGCAGCCGGCGTGTTTGACGCCGCACATGCTCCTCCCCCACAGGCGGTAATCATCAGAGTGCCGTTAGCCCGGATCACTGTTGCCGTCGGTGTACAGACGGACGGCGATTGTGGTCCACCGCAGGCAATCCCACCACTACCGGGATTGCACCCGGCACCGCCAGCAATACAAATGTCCAGCCCCCCTGCGGTCACACAACCTGCCGACCCCCCGGTCGAAAGACAAGTTGTTCCGGCCAGATTCGGCGCACATGTCGCCGCCACACATCCTGTACAAGTTGCCGCCCCAATAGCGCAGGTGAAATAACCAGTTCCGCCGCACATGCTCATTTGCTCGGCATTTGTCAACGCCTGCGATCCAACGCTGATACTCGCCATCCCCCAAATGCTGAATAACGCGGCTAGAGAGGCGATGCAGTTACGAAATCTCATAGTCATCAAAATTCTCCTGAGGCATGAGTATCTTTCGATAGATGGCTCTGAAATAGAGCTATGATTCAGTGTAACACTTTTTGGGAAAAACAACAACACAAAGAAATTTTCTAAAAAAGTTTGAAAAGGAAAAAG
>JBIKZJ010000651.1:0-2692 GCA_044354755.1 Schlesneria sp.
TTAACGGAAAGCCGGTTCTTTACGGGATTGGTGCCCATGCAAACTCGGCGATTGGTTTTGATCTTCCGGAAGGATCAACCCGGTTCAAGGTGCGTGCCGGGATTGATAACGGGGGATCGGATCAGGGGAATTCGAGTTCGATTCAGTTCCTGGTCTTTACGCAAAAACCCCCCGCGAGGTACACCGAGTCGACGACGGCCCCTCCAGCCGGCGGTCGTGATCCTCAGGATGCCGTTGCGGGACTGGATGTGGCCGAAGGTTTAGAGGCAACCCTGTTCGCATCGGAATCATCGGGGATGCTGAGTCCCTCGGACATCGATGTCGATCATCTGGGGCGGGTCTGGGTTTGCGAAGTCGTGAATTACCGTCATCGCAATGGTGAGCGGAAAGAGGGTGATCGGATTCTGGTCGTCGAAGATACGGATGGCGATGGGATCTCTGACAAGCAGACGGTGTTCTTTCAGGGACGAGAAGTCGATTCGGCGCTGGGGATTGGCGTCTTTCCGACCCCGTCCGGAAAAGGGACTCGGGTGATTGTCTCGTGCGCCCCGAACGTCTGGGTCTTCACGGACGAAGATGGCGACTTGAAAGCGGACAAGAAAGAATTGCTGTTTACCAATGTGGGTGACCCCCAGCACGATCACTCGACCCACGCATTTTTGTTTGGCCCCGACGGAAAGCTCTACTGGAATGTGGGGAACACAGGTCATCGCGTTTACGACAAAAATGCCAAGCCGATTGTGGACATCACTGGTCGTGAAGTGAACGACAGTGGCAAGCCTTACCGTCAGGGGATGGCTTTTCGCTGTAATCTCGATGGATCCGAGTTTGAAGTTTTGGGGAGTAATTTCCGGAACAACTACGAATTGACCGTCGACAGTTTTGGTACGGTCTGGCAGTCGGACAACGACGATGACGGCAATCAGGGTGTGCGGATCAATTATGTGATGGAAGGGGGCAACTTTGGCTATGTCGACGAGCTCACGGGTGCCGGTTGGCAAACTCCTCGGACAAATCTTGAAGCGGAAATTCCCCGGCGGCATTGGCATTTGAACGATCCGGGCGTGGTGCCGAATCTGGTTCAGACCGGAGCCGGTTCACCGACTGGAATCTGCTTTTATGAAGGAACACTGCTCCCAGCGGTCTTTCGCAATCAGATTATTCATTGCGATGCCGGCCCGAACGTCGTTCGGTCTTATCCAGCGAAGAAGGCTGGTGCCGGTTATTCCGCAGAAATCGTGAACGTTCTGCAAGGGGCGCGGGACAACTGGTTCCGTCCCTCTGACGTTTGTGTCGCCCCCGATGGTTCCTTGATTGTCGCCGACTGGTATGACCCCGGCGTAGGGGGACACCGGATGGGAGATGCCGATAAAGGTCGTCTGTTCCGCGTCGCTCCTCCCAAGTCCGCTTACAAGATTCCCAAAGTCGATGTGACGACTGTCGCTGGAGCGATCGAGGCGCTGAAGAACCCGAATCTGGTCGCCCGTTACGTTGCGTGGACGGCACTGCAATCGTTGGCGACGACGCAGTCAGCCGAGGTGGAATCGGCTTTGGGAAGTCTGTTGGAAAAGGACGCGAACCCGCGGTTCCGAGCTCGGGCATTGGGTGTACTCGCGAAGATTCCGGCGTATCGACAGAAGTCGATTAAGACCGCGCTGAAGGATCAAGATGCCGACGTGCGGATTGCGGCACTCCGACTGGCTCGTCAGACGCCGACGGGTGGCGACGCCAAGAAAAACACGGACGAGCTGTTCAGTCTGCTGACGCAATTGGTGAAGGACTCGTCGGTCCAAGTTCGCCGTGAATGTGCGCTGGCGCTGCGTCTGTTGAAAGGACCAGAAAAAGCAGAACTCTGGGGGGCGCTGGCTCTACAGCATGATGGGAATGATCGTTGGTATCTGGAGGCGCTGGGGATTGGTGCCGATCAGGATTGGGATGCCTGTCTTGCCGCTGCAGCGACTCAGGCCGGGAACCCGGCTGCGGGGGATTTGGCGAGCAGTGATGTTGCCCGGGACATCATTTGGCGTTCTCGTGGCACGACGACACCCGCTGGACTGGCGATGTTATTGGCTTCGAATCAAGTTTCAGAAAAAGCGGCCGCTCGCTATCTGCGTGCCTTGGACTTCGTTTCAGGGCCGGGGAAAGACGCGGCATTGATCGAGCTCGCCTTTGGGGATTTTTCTGATCAAGCGAAGACCGCATTTGTGAATCAGGAGGCGATCAGTCGCCTGAAGGGGTTCGACGTGACGGGGAACCCGGCTCATCTGGCGGCGATGAATCGCGTGTTGGATGGCCTCAAGGGGCAGGCTCAATTTGTGTCGCTGGTCGACAAATTCCAGGTCACCAATCGGTATCCGGAATTACTGACACTCGCACAAGCCAAGCCCGATGAACAACTCAGTATCGACGCGATACGAGTCTTACTGGGGAAGCAGCAGACTGAGTTGCTGAAAACGGCGCTGACCACCAAAGAGGGACGAACAGCGGTGGCGACCGCAACGGCACTCAGCAATTCCGGTGATGCCCAAGCGGCCGAGTTGCTGTTGCCGCTGGTCAGCAATGAACAATTGCCGACGGATTTGCGACGTGAAGCGATCAAGGGAGCCTCACGAACGAAATTGGGGGCTGCCGCCTTGGTGAAGCTGGCGGAGTCCAAGCAATTTGACGAATCGCTGACCCCGGCCCTGTCGGC
>JBIKZJ010000666.1:0-2690 GCA_044354755.1 Schlesneria sp.
CAACAACACACAGATTTGCACGCGCACAGGGGCACCTCATAAAACTGAACTCGAGGCCGACTCATTGCCGCACTCAGCTCATTGCCTAATAATCCCCAAGCACTTCACCACCAGCGATCGTGGCAAGATGTTGATACGTGTAGCCGTCGACGTTTTGACTGATGAAACGAACGGATCCATCGCCCATCAGGAACTGACACCCGCCGACGTGCCGACTGTAGTAAGTATCGGGGTCAAAAAGCGGGAAGGGAACGTTTGGTGTATGAGTGGCATTGCAATGGGCAAGAACGAGAGCCTGTCCCCAGTCAGCATTGTCGTACGCGGGTCCCGGAGGAGGCGAATACGGTGACTGTCCAGCCAACCAAGCCGGGCAGGCACCTCCCGTGACCGCACCTGACCAGGTCGCAGGTGCACGGTTGCTCGACCGTTCTCCGACGAAAATCGTATTGCTCAGGCCATCTGTGACACTGGCAGTGTTGTTTTTACTGTTTCGGAAAAAAATGCCGACCCCAGCCTGGCCGTAAGTCGTACGAGGTTCAGGGTGAAGCGGATCATCAGGCTGGGGGTTTCCGCCAGCACCGTCGAAACACTCCGCCGTGCCATTGCAGCCAACGTAGTTGCTCGATGCGACTGTGGTCAAAATCGCGGTTTGAGTCGCCGCGTCATACACAGGAAACGTCTGTTGCGCGAAATCCGACGGGCATAAAAACGCCTTCAAACTGGCACGTGAGGGTTGTGCGTTCGTGCCGAGTCCCACTCCCACGTTGAAATTGATCTGATTGTAAAGTGGAGCTTGATCGATGTTGGGCAACAAAAAAGTCGCCCAGCCCCAACTGGAACCCAGGTCATTGTCGGGAGTTAGGTCGGGATTCCCATTTCGGTCCACATAGCCGGGGGGAAAAACGGAAAACGTATCGTGATAGTTGTAAAGAGCCAGCCCGATTTGCTTCAAGTTGTTTTTACATTGAGTCCTTCGAGCCGCTTCACGCGCTTGTTGCACTGCCGGAAGCAAAAGAGCAATCAAAACCGCGATAATGGCGATCACCACCAACAATTCAATCAATGTAAATGCGCGTTTGCGATGCAGCGATGGCCGAAACATCATGAAGCTCCTCAATTGGTTTTCGGAAAAATCAAAAAAACATATTTCGTGACAAAAAATGCCACACCCTGCTTAGTGCTTCACTGCCAGTATTTCGAATGCTCGGTCGCGCCCGTATTTCAGTCAGTTGTTCCTGCCACCTTTACCAATGACAGAAAGACATCGCATGATTCAATGAAATGTGGATCATGCGAATTGTTCTCAGTTGCCCCTAGAAGCCCACCTGAGTGTACTCCCACGATGCCGCAATTGCAACTTTCTTGCATACCCTATGCACAAAAACATCGCTTGCGAAAGTAGCGAAAATGTAATGTTTCAGAAATTGACAGAGAAGCGGTGTCGTGATCGGTGGAACGAGTGCCCAAATAGGCTGATCTAACATTTTCCTGATGCACGACTTTCATCCAACCCGATGCCCGATTGACTTCTGCCACCAGCTTTCGGACTTTCACCTATGTCGAGGTCAGCCATTCGTGCTCGACGTGACTCGAAAGTTTTTGACTATTAAGTAAATTGGAAGTCAAACCGAGCCACTTCAATTCTGATCGGACGGGTGAAGACTCGCGGACTCGCCGAACCTCAACAGGCGTGCGCTGTTGAGCAAAACATAAAACTCGCCCACATGATGCAATGCCGCACCGGCAATCGGCGAGATCATGCCGCTGGCTGCGAGTGCCAGCATCGTGACCGATACGGCAGTCCCAACGAGGACATTTTGGTGGATCACTCCCCGAGTCTTTCGTGATAGCCGGACTGCATCTGGCAACCGACGCAAGTCATTGGTCATCAGCACGAGATCCGCGCTGCGCATGGCGATGTCTTGCCCTCCCGCTCCTAGCGCGATGCCGACATCAGCAGCGGCGAGTGCCAATGCATCATTAATTCCATCCCCCACCATCAGCGTGATCCTCCCTTCGCTGCTTTGGCGATGGACGACTTCAAGCTTCTGCTCAGGCAAGACCTCCGCGATGACCTGACTAACATTCAAAGCCTGTCCAATCCGCTCGGCCACTTCGCGACGGTCGCCTGTCAGCAATACGCTGTGTTCAATACCGAGCGATTTGAGTTCGGCAATCACTTCTTGCGCTTCGGCTCGCGGTTGATCGGAAAGCAGGACACAACCAATTGGTTTGGGGTCAGTCGCTTGACCGTTTGCCTCCATGACCCATACGAGGGGTCCGTGATGAGATGAATTCTTCGGCAGTTGCGCTCCGAGCGAGGTGAGCCAGTTTCGCTGTCCGAGCCACAACCTTCGCGAGCCATCCGTCAGCTCGATGCCCTGACCGGGGTGCTCGGTGACCGCTGTTGTTTCATTGTCTGAAACGGTTGTTGTCGCACCGAGACGCAATGGTCCGCCGATCGGTGAACCGACATGGAGACTCGGATGGAAGCTGCGGCAGATCGCTCGGCTGACCGGATGCCACGAATGCCGAGCGCATGCGAAGGCGGCTGATAACACATCGTCACGTAACGTATCGTTGACCGGCTCGACGCCGAAGACCTCCAACTGGCCCAATGTTACGGTGCCCGTCTTGTCGAACACAACTGTGTCCACATCACCGAGGACCTCCAGAAACTTGGCATTCTT
>JBIKZJ010000271.1:0-8839 GCA_044354755.1 Schlesneria sp.
TCAAGAGCTCCAGCCGGTTGATCGGTCCCAACTGCCCAGGAATTATTACGCCCGGCGTCGCCAAGATCGGTATCATGCCAGGTTATATCCACAAGATTGGCTCGGTCGGACTGATCAGCAAGAGTGGGACATTGACTTACGAAGCCTCGTGGCAGCTGGGGAACATTGGCATGGGCCAGACCACAGCGGTCGGAATCGGTGGTGACCCGATTATTGGAACCACTTACATCGAACTGCTCGAAATGTTCCAGAACGATCCGAAAACGGAATCGATCCTGATGATCGGGGAAATTGGTGGTAATGCCGAGATTCAGGCGGCAGAATATATCAAGGCTCATGTGACGAAACCGGTCGCCGCCTTCATTGCCGGGGCCACCGCCCCGCCAGGAAAACGCATGGGCCATGCAGGGGCGATCATTTCGGGTGGCAGTGGAACGGCAGCAGAAAAACAGCTCGCCCTGGAAGCGGCCGGAGTCGTTGTGGCGCAAAGTCCGGCTGACATGGGGACGGCGCTGAAGAGGGCGATCGATCAACGAAAATAACGTTCTTCAAAGCAGACATCATGTTTCACCCCCGCTATCGCGATTCTTCGATCCGATGCAGCATCGCGATGGCGATGCTGCTTTTTCTGTTGTGCGGTGGTGTGGACGCAGCCGATCCCGGCAAAATCAAGACCGCGATTTTGAAATCGCAACAGTACATCTTGCAATCGAATCTTGCCGAAGGGACGGGCACGTTTGCGGCTTATGCCTATATCAAATCGGGTGGGGATAAAAAGGCAACGCTGGTCCAGAAAATGACCTCCGGGGTGCTGGGCAAGTTTGAAGCGTCGGGGAAATATCGCCCATCGGGAAATCATAATTACGAAGCGAGTGTCGATCTGATGTTGCTGGAGGCAGTCGATGCCGAGGCTCATCGACCGCAAATGGAAGCGATCGTCGCTTATCTGGTGTACAACCAGCAGCCGAATGGGGCCTGGTTTTACGATCGCCAGATCGAGGCAGATTGCGGTGATACGAGTATCACCCAGTACGTGATGATGGCCCTCTGGGCGGCCATGCGGGCGGAAATTGAAGTCCCCATCGAAGTTTGGGAACGAGCGGCCAAGTGGCATCTCGATAAACAGCAGAACGACGGGGGGTTTGTTTATCACCCCTTCAATCGCACACTGTACCATGATCCTGAACATCATCGGACGACCGATACGATGACCGCTGCGGGGACCAGCAGCCTGCTAATCATTCGCTATGTGCTGTTTGAGGGGGCGGATCCGGATCCGGAAGTGCGTCCCGCAGACGCGAAACGTCGGTTTGGGGTGCTGGAACGGTTTGTGGACGAGCGACCTGCGGGGCAAAAGCGGACGCTGAACGGAGTTCCGACACTGCGGGTCGCGGCGCTTGATAAGGGGATTAAAGAAAGCACTCGCTGGATGGGTGCTCATTTTGGCGAGCAAAATGCGAATCACCAACAGTGGTTCGCCTATCATTTGTACACGATTGAACGGGTGGCAGCGCTCTTGGATGTCGTCAAGATCGGCAGCCACGACTGGTACAACGAAGGGGCCGACGAATTACTGCAGCGGCAGGCCGTCGATGGCAGCTGGACAGACGCTTCGTCGACATTGGCGTCCACCGCGATGGGGCTGATGTTCCTCTCCAAAGCCACAACGACCGTGGTCATCCCGAAAAAGCGAGTCTCTCTGGTGGGAGGGGGCTTGCAAAAGGGGGGGCGCGGCTTGCCCGATAAGCTTGATGCCGTCCTCGTCAAAGAAGGAGAAGTCACCGCTCGCAAAATCGTGGGCCCGGTCGACACCCTGCTGCTGGACTTGGAAAAATCGGCCGACGCCAAGGTAGAAACCGCACAGGCGGCCATCGTGGAAGCGGTCCAGCTGGATCATCCCGAAGAATTGATCGGGCAGACACCCCGTCTGCAAAAGCTGGCTGGGGACACCCGGCTGGAAGTCCGTCGTACCGCCCTGTGGGCCTTGGGACGGTCGGGTGATATCCCCTCGGCCAAATGGCTGATCAAGGGACTCAGTGACCCCGAGCCGACCGTCGCACGCGAGGCGAGCTTGGGTCTGTGCATTCTCAGTCGTCGCCCGGAAGGTTGTGGCCAGCCAATTGATCCCCTCGATGATACCAGCATGGGGCTGAGCGAAGACGCAACCGAACCAGAGCGATTAAAAAGGCTGGATGAATGGAAACGCGAATCGACGAAGCGGTGGACCGATTGGTATCAAAAAAATCGTCCCTACGGCGAACGGGATGACCGAACAACCCTGAAACAGAACAACAAGTAGGGGGATGCATGTCGACAAAATCGCCGAGTGTGATGACACCGGTCATGCGAGTCACCCTGTATGACTCGGTCAGTTCCTGGGCGATTGCCCTGTTTGCGGGGCTGTTGATGGCCTGCCTGGCGGTGGTCACGATCTGGTTGACGACCCGTTTGCCAAAGCCGCCAGACGCCGTTCCGGTCGAGCTGGTCGAGTTGCCGGGGGGATTTGAAGATGGTTCGCCCGACGAAACGCTGCGCGTCGATTCACCGGAACCAGAGGCTCGTGATGCCGTCCCTGCAGATGCTGTCGCAGATCAGATGGAAATTGCTGAAGCGGTCGAGGCAGTGGTCGAAATGTCCGAGTCTGCAACGCAGCAGGTTCAGCAGCAGTTCGACAGTGGAATTCAGAATACAGGAAAGGTCGGTAGTGCCAAGGGGACGGGCCGACGGGCATTGGGGTCTGGGTCAGGAACGGGGGGAATTCCGCGTGAGCAACGCTGGTTTGTCAAATTTGGCGAACGCTCATCGCTGGATGAGTACGCCAAGCAGCTCGATTTCTTCAAGATTGAACTGGGAGCCTTACTTCCGGATGGACGGTTGGCCTATATAAACAACCTCACCAATGCCGCTCCGCAAGTCCGTTATGTGAACACCGGTTCGGACGAGGCACGGTTGTATATGACCTGGCAGGGGGGAGACCGGCGGGCTGCGGATGCTCAGCTCTTCGCCAAGGCGAATGTCGTCGTACGGGCTGATACCGTGATCTTTCACTTCTATCCCAAACCGATCGAACAAAAACTCGCTCAACTGGAACTCGCCTTCCGCAACCGCACGGTGAAACAAATCCGCCGGACCTATTATGCGGTAGAACCTGCGGGAGGTGGTTATCAGTTTTCGGTCTTTCGGCAAATCCTGTTTCAATAACAACAACATCCCGATCCTTGCGGTGAAGGTCGGGATGAATGCTGTGTGACAACCGGGCGATTCCAAAATCGCCCGTTTGATTGCTTAATGACTTGGTTATTCGACGCCAGCGGGACTGGCATACAAGGCGGGTGATTTGACGAAGGTCTCGTAATTCCCCTGTGAACCAAACAGGTAGAGCCGTCCTTTGAACCAGGCCGCGAAATCGAGTGTCCCCTCGACAACATCCTTGTCCCGACCGAGGGCGACCACGTCGGCTCCGTAGGCGGCGGGAGCATACAACGCCGGATCTGAATCGAACTTGTTTCGAGACTCGACCGAAGCAAAGTGGAATTTTTGACCCCGGTAGGTGGCGAAGAATTCGGGTTTCGCATCGAAAAGCTCACGCTCGTCCCGCAGCGTGACCGGGCAGAATCCTTTCAGACCCTTCATCCCAAATCGCTCACGAATCCGTCGCATTTTCTCGAGATGGCTATCTGTCAGCTCTTCAACCGTTCGCAAGGCCCCAACGTCAAGCAATGTTCCAGAAAGCTCGGGCATCGGTGGTGCGGGGGGAATTTGTCCGGCCGTCGGTTCCGAATCGACCAACGGGGGGCCAAGTAATCCGATGGGAGCAGCAGGATCCTCGATGGGGGACAGTTTGGGTTCGACCGAAGTCGTATTTTCTGCGGGGGATTCCGTGTTTTCTGCCAGGGATTCATCGATTGCAGGTTCGGCAAAATCCTTGACGCGGACTGCGAAGGGATCTTCGATATCTAAAGGGTCAGGAATTAATGCGGCGAGATCTTCTTCCGGGGTCGCGGTGACTTCTGCTGAAGGAGACGACGATTCCGCCAGTTCACCGAGCGAATCGTCCAGCGGTACTTCGTCCTGTCGCTGATCCGCTTGTGTTTCGGCCAGCTCTGGAAACGGATTGGGGAAATCATTTCCATCAGAAAGCGGCGGAATCAGGATTGTCGGCGGATGATTGCTCGCCTCCGCCAACAGCGGTGGTGAATCCGGGGCCGTTTTCAGCAGAGGAAGCCCAGCGATGATCGGAGATGCTTTCAGCGGCAGAGGATCATGCGCCAGTGGCGGCAGAGGGAGGGTCGGTTGTGGGAATCCCGTTGTGCTGCGAGGGGCTTCAAATGATTGAGACAGCTGCGGTTGCCGTGACAATTGCGGATTGAGCACGGGAACAGGCGAAAGCTCCGGCTTGGTGGCCAACTGCATGGTCGGCCGCGACGGAATCGATGTCGATTTAGCCAGATTTGCGGAATTGGTGGCATAAGGGGTTGGCTTTGCCGGGGTACCCGCAGCCACCTTTTGAGGCAACGCGGAAGAGACGGGGGGTGCCCCTGGCAACCGATTGGCATAATCGGGCGGAATGGGTGGTGTGGTGGGTACCGGCTTGAGGCTGGCTGGAACAAGACGTTTAAAGAAACCAGTGACCGGATTCGAACGGGCAGGGGAATTGGTTGAAGCCACCGGCTTGATCGGAGCCACCGTCGGCCCATAGCTTCTCGTCCCCTGTGGATTTGATGAGGGAACTGTCGCCGGAGTCGGCCCTGGGTACTTTTTATAACCCGAAGTCTTTTGCGTGGGGGTTGAGGTTTGCGTCTCTTGAGGCGCGGTGGTTCCGGTATTTTGTGTGAAATTCCCCGGATTTCCCGGATTTCCCATGGGCCCACTCCCAATGGGCTGAAGATTCAGCTTGATGTCGGGCATCTCACGCCCGTCCTTCTCATAGAGCAATTCCAGCTGTTTCTGGACTTCTGACTTATCATTCGCCGCGATCTCGACACCCGAGGCGGGCTGAATCTGGCGCGCCTCGGCTGGGATTGCTTGCGGCACCGCCATCAATACGGGTGGAGCGGTCTTTTCTGCAGGAACAGGAGCACCAGCGGTTTTCTTCAACGGAACCAGCGGAGTTCTGGCCTGTGCGAGTACAGGAACTGAAGGAGACAACAGTCCTGTCGCTACGGCCCCCAGTACCCACTTTCGAACTCCAACACCCGTTTGTTTGCGCATCGCCATCCCCTCCGAGCAACCCGGCTATCCGTCTGCAGATTCCGCCGATGGAAACCACTTGCAGATAATTCAACGACACCATATCCATCGTCGTAACGGCAATGCCGGGTTTGACGGTTCTAATGATCGCAAGCAAGATTCCCTTCGTAACAATCAATCACCCGGCATGATCCGAAAAAAAACAAAACTCAACCCATCCAACCTAGATTGCCACTTTTCAGTTTTCAGCCGTTCAGTTTTCAGCAGATCAGTTTTCAGCAGTTCAAGCATCCCCCGAAGAGTTCAGTCAGACTTGAGCAGAGCGTGAGCCTGTCACGATTCCAGAGTGACCCGCAGAAATCGAAAGCCGTATTTTGAAAGCGAGTGAACGACACTGATTGCGAATCCTGAGTGTCAAATCGCGTGTTTTGCGTAGGTGCGGTATCCTCGCTGGGTCTGAGATCGATTTCTCCAGAACTCGTCCATTGGTTGTGTGTCGCTGATTTCATCGGCGACGAGTTGCAACAGCGATTCGGATCCGCTGTCACTCCAGAACTTTTCGCTTCCTTTGATGCGTCGATTGATTTGTTTCACGGTGGTTTCCCTGTGCGCGGAGGTGATTGGGAGTCCCAACTGACGGTACTCAGGGTAATTCATTCGGGACTTCTGGTTTTGAAGAGAGGTCAGCGTTTTGGTCACGAGCATGCGGGGACTGGTGTCCCCATCCGCCTCATGTGAGTTCGGACCAGTTCGAAATCGCGTCCTCGCGTTGCGCGACTCGCTCACCACCGATCCGTTCCGTAATTCGCTAGACTCGTTTCTCGCAGATCTTCATTCGTAAGAGTTTACTCGTGGCCTCGAACGCGTCATGGAAGGACGGGAGCTTGGTTCCTAAAAACGTGATTTTCTGAAGAATTGATGGCGACAAGTCTTCATTGACGCTCAACCCCAGCGCTCGGGTCTGAGGGAAAAAAAGCCTTGCGGCCTTGCTTCTGGTATCCACAAGGTTCTTCCCACGTGACTGGTCCTGCCTCTGTCTCCAACTTCCGAGATTTTGGCTTGTTGGCGGTAACCTCATCGTCATCAACAGCCATTGCCTTCCTTGGCATTTGATGGGACTGCTCGTCGACCGACTGCTCCATCACGAGCCGAGCCGATTCCAAGCCAACGGACATTCCATCCGTCTCGATTTCCAGGAATTTTGTTCCCCATTCGGGGCAGCCCGCTGCTCCGTATAACAATTCACGCATTTCCGCTGCCATCTCACGCAATCGAGACTGAACAAGGGGATCTACAGACCTCTTCGCGAATGCCATTCTTAGCCTCCTTTGAGCTAATTCCATTCACTAAAAACACATCCGATCGCAGATTGGGCTCGCAATCAAAAGACGCGCAAAGTGCGTCTTGCACTCGTTCTTCGAGGTTTTCGAAATTTGTGCTTGCGTCTCTGAATTTGACCTGCGTACACTCTACGCCGCTGTAGTCGTATCCGATGATTTATTATCGTTTCTCGTCTCTGCAATTAGTCGCATCTCTCGTCTCTGCAATTGGTCGCACTTCGCGTCTCTGCTATGGGTCGCACGGTGTCGGCCAACCGAAGTTGTTCTGGCGTCTCCTCGGTTCCGAAGAGTGCGCAAGACGAGGAATATCGAAAACGAGACATCAGGAGCACAAAAATAACGAAGAAATCCAAGGAAACAAATTGCGAGAGCGGCTTCAAAAGAAAAAAACTCCAACGTAACCGGCCGCCAGAAGGCACCCGCCAGCGGATCGAAACTGGTGCCGTTTTCCTGATCGGTCCCATTTGCAGCATATTTCCCGCTTCCTGAGACATGGGCGTAATATTTTTTTGATTAAAAAAATATTTTGAATTTTTTTTCGTTTTTTTCTGTAAAAACATCCGTGTGTGCCGTGAAATCACAGATGCGTTGTGGATAAAAAAAGTGATGTATAGCTTTTTTCATTTTTGACTCCTTTGATTCGCTTGGAACGCTTTCAATTCCATTATTTTAACGATAAAGAGGTCGCCGATGCAAATTAATTAGTTGACAGGCTGCTGGGCTAGCATCGTCTCGAAGCTGACTTTGAATTTTCGCGTCAAGCGTGCTGCGGCGCGAACCCTTCGCCGTCAACGCCGCCGCGGAAGACTGTTTGTTTCCACGGAACCGATGGAAAGTCGTCTGTTACTGTCGGTCGACACCGTGTCGCCATCGGTATTATCGATCAATCGGACATCACCCGCCGCAAGCATCACGTCAGCAAGTAGCGTCAGTTTCACCGCCACGTTTAGTGAACCAGTGAGCGGTGTCGATGCCACCGACTTTTCCGTGGCCACCACCGGTACCGTCGCGTCGACACCGGTGCAGGTCTCCCAAGTCAATGCTTCGGTCTATACCATCACCGTCAGCGGAATCACCGGCACCGGTTCGTTGGGAGTCAATCTCGCTGACAATGATTCGATTCACGATCTCGCCGGAAATCTCCTCATCAACCCCAATGCAGCCGCCAGTTTTGCTGATCAAGCCACCTTCGCCACGGGGAATCACCGACATCTGTGACGGTGGGAGATGTGAACGCGGACGGCAAACCAGATCTCATCGTCGCGAACCAGAACAGCGACAGCGTGAGCGTGTTGCTGGGGAACGGGAATGGGACATTCCAGACTCAAGCCACCTTCGCCACGGGGTCTTTCCCGAGATCTGTGACGGTGGGAGATGTGAACGGGGACGGCAAACCAGATCTCATCGTCGCGAACGCTAACAGCGACAGCGTGAGCGTGTTGCTGGGGAACGGGAATGGGAATTTCACGGGTCAGGTGTATACCATCGCGACCCCGCCGGCGGTGATCACTCAACCCGTCAGTTCCACTGTGGCTGCGGGCGCAACGGCCAGCTTTTTCGCCACTGCGAGTGGCTCACCGGCACCGACCGTGCAGTGGCAAGTCAGTATCAACGGCACCAACTGGTCTGATATCAATGGGGCGGCCGCGACGACCTACAGTTTCACCACATCGGCGGGGGATAATGGTAAGCAGTATCGGGCTGTTTTCACTAATTTGGCGGGAACGGTGAACAGTGCCGCAGCGACATTAACCACAATCAACCGAACGTTCAGTCTTCAAACCACCTACACGACGACCGCCTTTGCGGGATTCAATTCTGGCCAAATCCGCCTGGTGGATTTTCTGGATACGCAAGCGGTTTCACAGCCCACCGTTTATACGGCCACGATCAATTGGGGGGATGGGAACACCGACACGAATGTCGCCGTCCCCCACACCCCCGCCGACGGAACGACGATCCAGGTGACGGGATCACATCAGTATGCCGCAGGAGGAACATATCACCCGATCATCACACTGTTCAGTGCCGACGGTACTCTCTTGACCACGGTTTCGGGGAATACCGCCAATCTGATTGTGGGGACGGATGTCTCGAACAAAGTGAGTGTCACTCGATCGAGCCCAATCAAAAATCGAACCACCGGATTATGGGCTCAAACAGTGACCATGAACAACATCAGCGGAATCGACCTGACCGGGAATGTCGACCTCGTGCTGATTGGCCTGACGGCAGGCGTGTCACTGACGGGTGCAAGGGGATACACGGCGGATGGAGCCAACCCGTACATTCGGTTCAGCACCACCGGA
>JBIKZJ010000653.1:0-2678 GCA_044354755.1 Schlesneria sp.
TCCTCAAAGGCAATCATCCCGACCGTAAGGAGTGAGCAAAGGCCCGACAAGCGATTTCGCATTTTCGCGTGCGTCGTAGCCGGAGCGCTCAAGGGGACGCAGCTCATTCAATTGCATTCATTCTCGCATTCCATCCTCATTCGTGCAATTCGTGTTATTCGGTGCGTCAGGCGAAGCTTGGCGTTTCTTAACAGTTGAAAGGTACTGTTCATGGTAATTGATTCGTTCGCCATGTAGCGATTTGAGCGTACGGTTGAGCGATCAGTCGTGCGGAGCCTCAAAAAGCGAAGGTGTCAGCCGTAATGCGAAAGCGTGAACTCGTTTCGGCCTCGTGACAAAGGTGAGAGTGGCCAGTCCTCCGAATTGGGTGAAGCCTGTCATCAACCGTGCAATATCGAATGATAGCGGTTGGACTCTCCGGGGTGATAGGGGACAGCGGGCACCGAAAGAAACGTCAGGAACCTGACAGACCTGACTTGGTTGCCGATTTCTGCGGGTGCAGAGATCGCAAAACACTGGCGGAAATACATGACCGTCCGTGTGCCAGGTGAGGAGTCGGAGGGGGCCATACTCGTGATGAAGCCGGGTAATTCCGGCGGAGCGAAGGGCCCCTGCCAACAATGTGTTTTTGCAAGAGATGAGGAGATCCGCTTGGATGACAATCCCACTACGGACGACGTGACAACGTCACTTTTCCGAAACCGGATGGACGACTTCGTCCGCTGGTCATCCCAACGGTCCGGGACCGTGTGGTGCAGACAGCAACGAAGCTGATCCTGGAACCGATCTTTGAAGCCGATTTTCTCGACTCCTCGTTCGGTTTCCGCCCGGGCCGCTCGGCTCACCAAGCCCTGGATGCCATTCGGCAATCCTTGGGTAGCGGTCGGAAGCACGTGTATGACGCAGATTTGAAAGGGTACTTTGACACCATTCCTCACGACCAGCTCATGAAGGCCGTGGGGATGCGGGTGACGGACCGACAGGTGATGTGCCTGCTGCAGATGTGGCTGGAGTCGATCGTTGAAGAGACGGACGACCGAGGTCGAACACAGCGGACACGTCCCCGGCAGGGAACGCCTCAAGGGGGAGTCATCTCTGTGTTGCTGGCGAATATCCGCCTGCACTGGTTCGAGGTTTTCTTCCACAAACCCGATGGCCCTAGGACCTGGGCCAAGGCAGAGATTATCCGTTATGCGGACGACTTTGTGATCTTGGCTCACTATCAGGGGCGACGGTTGCGGGAGTGGATCGAGAAGACTCTGGAAAGTCGCCTTCGGTTGACGATCAATCGTGAGAAGACGCGGACTGTGCTACTGACTGAACCGCGAGCGACGCTGTCGTTTCGTGGGTTTACGTTGCGTTATGAATGGGACTGATTCGGTCGCCCCATGAAATATCTGCGGCAGGAACCCTCGGCCAAAGCGGAAGCCCGTTTGCGGGCGAAGATTCGTGAGCTGACAGATTCGAAATGGGACTGGATGCCGCCAACGATTCTGATCGCCCGGCTCAACCAGTCTCTTCGTGGCTGGCATGCTTACTTTCGTCCCGGTCATCCTCACCGCGTATTCCATCGATTGGACGGTTATCTGCTCACACGGTTTCGGCGGCATCTTCGCCGTCGCAGCCAACGGGGCATGCGTCTTCCACAGGGAGAGCGACTCGACACCTCGCTGCAACGCCACGGCTTGCGGTTCTTCAAGTCGTCCACCCCGCCTGCGTCTGCCTCCCGGTGACAGTTGTTGGATAAGCCGGATGCGGGAAATCTGCCAGTCCGGTTTGACGAGGGGGGAGGCGGCTTACGCTCCTCCCCTACTCTACTGGTCACCGTGCTTAATTCTTGTGGAAGACAAAGAGTTTGACCACGAATCAAACGAATCGCACGAATGAGGATGGAATGCGAAATTGAATGCAATTGAATGAGCTGCGTCCCCTTTGGCTCTCTAGCTCTCTAAATGATACCTGAACCCTGAGATTTCTTTATCGCGACTTTATTCTTTCAGAAATCCCCTTCGAGCCAGCCGTGGTATCCCGTGCACATTCCATCGCCATTTCGCAGATTAATTTCGGAAGTCACATTATCGAATTGTGAGTCGGTGCGTGCTGCAAGGCGAACAATGAAGTCGACGTAAATGGTGTGGCAGGCATTTGAGATACCACCACTTACGCCGTCAATAACCATCATGAGCCCGTATACCGCATCGTCAATCGACTTTTGAACGGCAGCACGCGCTTCTCCCGAGAGTGCGGGGTCAACTCGTTCCATCGCGTACCGGCGAACATCTTCAAAAAAGATGAAGCCGGCAGCATGCTGCAACCATAGTTCACGAGCCTTATATTCTGTTGGCGGGTCGACAAGTTCATGCTTCCAGGTAGCCATTGGTTTCTCGACGACAAAGCCGTTGTGTTCTTGCGCCGAACGTTAAAATTCACCGGCGGCGTACTCGCCGTCCGTGTTGAATGCCGTGTTCGGCATTCGTTGAATTACGATACAACTTGATTCAGCCAACGACAAGAACGGCCGTGAAACGCGTTTATGAGTCCTGACCCCTTTGAATTTGTCAGGGCTCAAGTAAGTAAAAAAAACGCTGTTTACAATGGCTCAAAAATTTCGTAATCTTTTCACGCAAACGCTGAAGAAGGCATTCAACACAGACGGTGATTACGCCGCCGGTGAATTT
>JBIKZJ010000652.1:0-2678 GCA_044354755.1 Schlesneria sp.
TGAGCCGCCAGGAGTTGCCGCGGTTCAAGCGACTCAACCCGCATGGCCGGCGAGCGATGCTGGAAACGTTCCCTTGAGCGATCAGCACGGCGACGCGACGCAGAAACGCGAGCCAACTTTCGAGAAAACCAAGCACGACATTCCAAAGCAGACAACCAGTTAGGGATTACCATGAGTGGCTTTCCTGGGTGGTGTGTGAATCGAACGCAACTTAACGCTGATGGTGACTAACAGTGATCGTCAACCAACACAGTTCCGTGATGAGGCGTTGGCGAAAATCTTGAACTTGCGGGCAGCAATTGTCAAGATTCCGATCCCGGAACAAAAACCGTTTCCATCAAAACCGCCGATAGACCAAATTTTCCGGGTCCACTGCTGGATGCCGAACCTGCATTGCGCACCGCATTGGCGTCGTCGAGCCGATTCTCGGCGGAGGCACTTCGCGACTGTGATTGGGGCGTGAAAATTTCTGCCTGCTGGTTGGATCGCAAATTTTGGCGCGAATCAGGTCGATTTCTGGAACATTGCCTCGCTGAGTACAAAACCCTTTGTAAACGTCGGCAGGAAGTTCGGTCATCTTCGTGACAACGTAGCGAAGATTGGCTCCGCCCGTCGTCGTAATTTCCGACTTAATAATGATGCGACGCGCGAGAGAACCCAGGGGACACTAGATTAACTTCGGTTTGCCGAGTCAGTAAGGCTAATGACCGCGGAGCGGGGGGGAGCAAAAGTATCCCAAGGGGCACGGAATCATAAGTTTTTCGTGGTTGCGCTGCCGGAAAACGCCTGAGAACGCGATCACGTCGCAACGAGGCCAACGAAAACCCCTGCCTCGTTGATTTTTTGACCAGCGAGGGGATCGTTAATTTGCCTCTGTCCGATTTTCTCGAATCGTTGCTACTCAGAAGATGGCAATGATTCGCGGAAGCGGGGGCGCATGCGATGAGGAAAGCCAGAAATTCGACTCCGTGTCGCACGGATCGTCTGGGGATGACTAGCAACAGTGGCGAATAATTTGCCGAAATCCTACACCAATTCGACCCAGGCGGTGGCAGGGGGAAGTTTTCCGCTTCATCGCTGAAAAAGGGGCGGCGTCGACGTTGGAGTCGTTCCTCGCTTGCCGGGAGCCACTTGCCGGGCGGTCCAATCGAGTAACTCGAGATAATCCCCCTGTGATAAGGGAAGAAAACCCTTGTCGCTGCAACGAAACCGATTGGAACTGGCTGCCGGTCCCAAACGCTGATCATCCGCTGGGATCAACGCAATCGGTGATAAAAACCGATCTGCGATGACTCGGGACTGCACGTCAATCGGCGACACTCGCTCCGAAGCTTCTCTCTTGGCAGGGTGCCACTGCTTCGGAGTCTTCGGAGAAGCAGTGCTCTTCGTCTGTTAGTGACACCTGTGCGACGCCATATCGTAAAACAAGAGTCGGCGAATTTTAGGTGGCGGACCCAGCGACGTTCGGCACTGCTTGTCCCAAAGCGGACAAGCAGTGGCATAAATTTAAGAATCCTATCAGTCACCGTTGAATCCAGCCCGTTGATCAAGCCTTTGGTTTATCGATGTGAATCGTGCCGTCAGCGAAACGATGAGAACCACTCTGGTAGATCCCCGTTTTTCAATTGAACACGCTTTCAAATTCCTGTGTAAGCTCTGCGTCGGCGTTAAAAAGAAAACCTTTCATCGACTGCAGCCGTAGTTTTTTGGTTGAGCGACAAAAACTCAAAACGTCGTTACACCGTCGGCTCAATCCCTGCGTCATCCACTGTTTCCGACGTTTCTGCAGCATCGGTGGTGGGATTGAAGACCAGATCCAGGCGTTTGTGCATCAGGTGAATGTCCATACTGGCGACCGAGATCACCTGCGTGGTTTCCCAGGCGAGTGGCATCACGAATTTGGCTTCGCTGGGGGTACGAACGACCAGCATCGCGTCGTCGCTGGTTAACTCGGGCCGCGTCAAGCGGTCGAGTGATCGGTACATCAACGTGCCTGGGTGTAAATCCTTTGCGATCATCACGTACGGGGGATCGAAAAAAATCACGTTGTAGGGATACCAGGGGCCCCCCTGCGCTTTGAACGAACAACGCAAACAGTCAACCCGCCAGCATAAGGTCTGGGCCTGAACTTTCAGCATTTCGACATTCTTCACCAGCAGTTCGTGGGCTCGATGGTCCTGCTCGCAAAAGACCACGCTGGTCGCACCACGGCTGAGCGATTCGAAGCCGAGCGTCCCGGTCCCCGAGTAAATGTCGAGGACCTTCGCGCCGGGCATCCGATGCCGAATGTGGTCGAACAACATCACCTTCGCACGATCAATGATCGGACGTGTCGTCAGACCGGGGTTCGTGAGTAATGTTCGTCGACGAAACTGTCCGGCAATAATTCGCATGCAAAGTCTTTCAATTCGTTAAGATCGTCTCGACGACTTCGGTCAGACTGTGGTCACTCTGTGGTCACTCTGTGGTCACCCGGTGATCAGACACCGATCACACGGAGGTCACGCGGAGGTTACACTCTGGTCCCAAAATCCCAGGCCTGTTCAGGCCCTGCAGCCCCATCCAGGACTGTCACGCCGTTCGCAGGGAAAACACTTCACTGCGAAGAGACGAACTTCGATTGACGCTATTGTGCGATATTTGGCAATTATTTTCGACCAACTGCCAGATCTCGTGAT
>JBIKZJ010000272.1:0-8824 GCA_044354755.1 Schlesneria sp.
ACAGTGACTGGGATGGCTACGGAGCGGAAGTTCGGGAAAGCAAACCACACATTTGGCGATGGCGAGACTGGATCATTGAATCCCTGAATGCCGATCAGGGTTATGACCGGATGCTACAGGAAATGCTGGCGGGAGACGAATTGGCTCCGCATGATCCGCAGGTTCGTCGTGCCACGGGATACCTCGTCAGGAACTGGTATTCGTTTAATCGGAATGTCTGGCTGGATGCGACCATCGAACATACGGGTAAGGCTTTTCTGGGAACGACTCTCAACTGTGCCCGTTGTCATGATCACATGTACGACCCAATTTCACAGGCCGAATACTATCAATTTCGTGCGTTCTTCGAGGCTCATGATGTTCGAACGGATCGTATCCCCGGTCAGCCGGATCTTGCCAAAGATGGCCTCGTCCATGTTTACGATGCCAAGGGGGACACACCGACGTATCTGTTCCAGCGGGGGAATGAAAAACAGTTCGATCAAACGCAACCGCTGGCGGCACTGCTGCCGGCCATTTTTCGTAATTCCGAAGTGAAAATTGAACCGATTTCGCTCCCTGCCGTCGCCTACTATCCCGGCCTGCAACCGTTTCAACAGACGGAAGCGATCCAGCAGGCACAGGCCGGATTCGACGCGGCGCAGCAAGCATTGACTGCAGCCAGGGGAAAATCGACCGCTGCCAAAAAACAGTGGGACGATTTCGTCGCCAAACGTCCCGCCGAAACAGAAAAGAAACCTCCGCAGGTGGTGATCAGCGATGATTTCTCGAAACCGAGACCGGAACTCTGGAAACCGACTTCAGGAGAATGGGTTTGGGAAAATGGCAAGCTGCTGCAGAAGTTGGTTCGCAACGCCTGGACGGGAATCGTCGCCGAGACTCCCCCTCCCGCCGATTGCCTGATCCAGCTCAAGCTGAAATCGACGGGTGGTGAGGTCTATAAATCGGTAGGACTCAGCTTTGATCTGGAAGATCCCGACAATTTTTCCGGCGTGTACCTCAGTGTCTCGGGGAAAGTGCAGATTTTTCATCGGCTGCAAGGGCAGGACAGTTATCCCCCCGCAGCGAGCAAAGCGCGTCCCGTCGAACTGAATCGGGACTATGAGCTACAGGTTGCGATCTCGGGGCGATTGGTCAACGTCTGGGTCGATGGCGAACTGCAGATTGCTTATGAAATGCCCATGGAGCGTAAGCCGAATGGTCGGATCGCTCTTTGGACCTACGATGCGACGGCCGAATTTCAGCGGCTGAGTGTTGCCGAGCTTGCGGCCGATTTTGCGCTAGTTCGCAGTGTGGGTGAGGCAGCAACTCCCGTCAGTGAAGCACAACTGGCGCAAGCGGTCGCTTCCGCCCAGCAGTTAGTGAAGCTGGCCGAGCGAACTCTCTCAACGGCGATCGCTAATCGAATTTGGGTTCAGGCACGAATTCAGGCCGATCGGGCCGCATTTGCAACTCCCCCCGCTGCCAATGCGGAAGAACTCGCCTCAATAGCGATACTCGCCGAGCGTGAACATCAGCTGCGGGTGGTCGAGCAGAAACTGGATGAAGCAGAACGAAAACTGGCCGAGGCGAAGCAGTCTGCGGCAAATCCCCAGCCCATTGCAGCAGCAGAAATGGGACTGGCAGCCGCACAAAAAGCTCGTGATGACGCCTACAATCCCAGCCAGATGCCGGCAGCCACCTAT
Organism: Schlesneria sp.; assembly: GCA_044354755.1. GTDB lineage: Bacteria > Planctomycetota > Planctomycetia > Planctomycetales > Planctomycetaceae > Schlesneria. Next base: position 1,686 of record JBIKZJ010000272.1, read on the forward strand.
ACCAAGTTTGGTGCGCTGTATCCCGCGACAAGCACGGGGCGCCGACTGGCACTGGCGCGCTGGATCGCAAACAAGAACAATCCTCTGACAGCTCGGGTGGCAATCAATCATATTTGGCTGCGGCACATGGGACAGCCGATCGTGCCAACCGTGTTTGATTTTGGCCTGAACGGCAAGCCACCCACGCATCCCGAACTTTTGGACTGGCTCGCCGTAGAACTGATGGAGCATGACTGGAAGATGAAGCCGATTCATAAGCAGATCGTGCTGAGTCGCACCTATGCGCAGCAGTCCATGCTGTCGTCGGCGCAGGAATCGAATCTGTCACGCGATCCCGACAATCAGTATTTGTGGCGAGCGAATTCTCGCCGTCTGGAAGCCGAAGCGGTGCGTGATGCGATCTTGCTAGTTTCCGGGAATCTCAATCTGACGGCGGGTGGTCCCGAATTGGATGAAGCCTCGGGAATGCAGGTGCCGCGGCGGAGCCTCTATTTCCGCAACAGCAAAGAAAAGAAGATGACCTTCCTGGATATGTTCGATCGCCCGAATGTGGTTGACTGTTACCGCCGGAGCGAAAGCATTGTCCCTCAACAGGCTTTGGCGCTCGCCAATAGCCCGCTGCTATTGGCCGAGTCACGGCGACTGGCGCGCACCCTTTCCGAGGAAGTCGGACCGACTGCGGAACCGACTGACTTGGTCCCTTTTATTTCCATCGCTTTTGACCAGATCCTGAATCGACCTCCCACTTCTCATGAACTCGAAGAATGTTCCCTGTTTTTACGAGCACAGACCGCTAAGTTTGCCGATCCGACGGCACTGGTCAAATTCACAGGGGGGGTTGCGACACATGTTCCTCCTGCCGAAAACCCGCATCAGCGAGCCCGCGAGAATCTGGTGCATGTCCTGATGAACCACAACGATTTTATTACCATTCGCTAGCGGATTCGCCCCATCGAGTCCCGCCCGCCGTGGCTGCTCCCCTTATACAAGGAATTCGATTCATGACTGATTCACTTCCGTATTCGCTGTTGTCAAAGCCTACTCGCCGCAATTTTCTGGCCGATATGGGGATGGGTTTTACCGGACTGGCCCTCGGCTCGATGCTGTCGGGCGAGGGAATTGTGCGGGGAGAATCACCGACAGCAGGGATGCTGCCAGAGGGAATGGTGCCAGCGGGGATGGCCCATTTCGCTCCTCAGGCCAAAAGCGTCATCTGGATTTTTCTGGTGGGGGGGATGAGTCAGATGGAGTCATTCGACCCCAAGCCGGAACTCAATGCCTGGGCGGGAAAGACTTATGATGAATCCCCTTACAAAAGCGTGGTCGATTCTCCTTATCTGAAGAAGAACTTGCGGGAACTGGTTGAGGGCCTGCATAAGGTTCATCCCAAAATTTACGAAATGCAGGTCGGCTTCAAAAAGCATGGTCAGAGTGGTTTGGAATTTTCCGACTGGTGGTCGCATCTCGGCGAGCACGCCGACGACATCGCTCTCGTTCGGTCGATGTGGACGACCGATAATAATCATGGAGCGCAACTGCAGTTTCATACGGGTCGGCATGTGCTCGAAGGCCAGTTTCCCACGCTCGGTTCGTGGATTCATTATGGGCTCGGAACACTGAATGAAAACCTGCCGCAGTTCATCGTAATGGGGACACCGATTGCTGATTGCTGTGGGGGGATTGGTGCCCACGGTGCGAATTATCTTGGCCCCGAACATGCGGGGGTTCAACTCGCCGTCGATCCCAAAAATCCGCTCCCGTTTGCCACCCCTGGACCTGATGTCTATCGTGAAGAGCAGATCGGGGAATTTGATCTACTCAGCCGCCTAAACCGGATCTCGGCCGTCGAGTACCCTGATGATCAAGCACTCGCGGCTCGAATTAAGTCCTATGAACTCGCCTTTCGGATGCAGACAGCGGTCCCAGATATCGTCGATTTCGGACAGGAAACACAGGCGACGCAAGAGCGCTATGGCTTGAACAATCCGACCACCAAAACCTTTGCCGAACAATGTCTGGCCGCTCGCCGCTTGGTGGAAAAAGGGGTCCGGTTTGTGCAACTCTTTCATGGCTCGAACGGTGGGGCGGGTGCGTGGGACGCACATGGCGGCCTGAAGGCTGGGCACAGCTCGCTCTGTGCTCAGATTGACCAGCCAATCGCGGGCCTGATTGCCGACCTCAAGCAGCGGGGATTACTGGACGAAACGCTGGTCGTAATCGGCACCGAATTTGGCCGAACGCCGGGCGCTCAAGGGGCGGACGGACGCGACCACCACCCGTATGGATTCTCGATTGCACTGGCGGGTGGGGGAATCAAAGGGGGAATGGCCCATGGGAAGACTGACGAGTTAGGTTTCCATGCGGTGGAAGACCGTCACTACGTGACGGATTTGCATGCCACGGTGCTACATCAATTGGGACTCGATTCCCGGCGATTAGAAATCCCTGGCCGCAAACGGATCGATCTCGATTTTGGCAAACCGATTCACGAGATATTGAGTTAATCAGGATTGGGCCAATGTCATGAATGATAGCGCTCAATTTCGCCCGCCAAAGTTTCTGGGTCCAAGTCATACGCCGACACATCGGATGCGTTGCGCTGTGCATGGGTTTATCCGTTTTTCTGACCCCGAGCGAAAGATCATCGACCATCCGCTTTTTCGAAGATTACGCCACATCCGTCAGTTGGCGTTGACGGAACTGATTTATCCCGGTGCCACACATAGTCGATTTGAGCATTCGCTTGGCGTCATGGAAATCGCGACGCGGATCTTTGACCGACTTGCTGCGGAAAATGGGGTGGAAATGGAGTCGATTTTCGCGGGGGTCGACGCCTTGAATGAAGACCCCATGGCACGGGCGCGTCAGGTTTGTCGACTGGCCGGATTGCTGCATGATCTGGGGCATTGCTGTTTTTCCCATGCCGCCGAAAAGGTGATCTCTCACCATGCGGATCATGAATCGTTGACCGCCTTGCTACTGAAAGAGCCCGCGTATCTCGGCCAAGAACTGGATCAGCTCTTTTTTCCCGGCTGTGCGGACTTAACGGCCTCCTTAATCAAACGACAGCCCAATTCACCCCCACAAATTCAAGTGCTACGCGATATTGTTTCGGGGCAGGTGGACGCGGATCGCTCAGATTATCTCTTACGCGACTCGTTGCATTGTGGGGTCGATTACGGCCGATTCGATCATTTGCGACTCATCGAATGCCTGACCAGCTGGAAGGACGAAGACTCGGGTGAGCTTGTGATCGGCATCAAACGAGACGGGATTCACAGTTTTGAAGCGATGATCCTGGCTCGCTATCAGATGAACACTCAGGTCTATTATCATCGATTGCGTCGAATTTATGATTATTATTTGAAAGAATATTTTCGGACGTTTGACTCGACGATGTTTGACACACCCGACAAGATTTTGGAATGGAATGACATCAAGGCTTTAAATTCGCTATTTGTGGATGCAGCGAATCCCGATGCCCCCGGTCACATCTGGGCCAAACGGATTGTGGAGCGACAGCATCATCGGGATGTTTTTTCGCTGGATGAAGGAGATACTTCGAAAGGGGTCAAGATTGCCAAACGGGTTTCTCAACGCATTCAACAGAAATATCCCGAGGTCAATTTCATTGAGGACCTTCCGGATGAACCGATCGCGATCCATAAGATCGCCCGAGACAATGATCGTGAACAACAGCAGATCGATTTTCCCATTTTGGATCGGGGCAAACGAACTTCGCTCGGCGATCGCAGCCAAATTATCAAGTCCCTGCCACCCACGTTTCGAATCGGATATCTTTTCGCGGATGTCGCACAAAAGGAACTACGGGATAGAATTGCAGCACAATGTCTTGTGATGCGAAACGAGGAAATGTGAACAGGAGAATTCACCAATGAGCCTCACACTGGAACATCGCTGGGAGCACGCACTGATCGCCGCTACGGTGGCCGCATCCACCAATGGGTCGGGCCAATCCCGTTTAGGTCGAACGGCGATTCAGAAACTGCTCTATTTCATGAATATTCTCGGCGTACCGATGCGTTACAATTTCGATATTCATCACTACGGGCCCTTTTGTTCCAGTGTGATGCACGATGTCGAGTGGCTGCTGGCAGATAGCGTGATTGAAGATTGCTCGCAGGAATCACGCTATTCCTTGTATGTTCCCGGCGAGTCCTGGCAGGAACTGGCCAAACAGTATCAGCAACCGCTGGAACAATATCGCGAGCCAATTCAACAAGTTTGCCGGGCATTGAGTGATCGATCCCCCCGCGAATTGGAATTGATCGCCACCTTAGACTTTGCCTTTCGCTGGGTCCGGGCGGGAGTTGGCAACGGCCCCTGGAAAACATTGACCATCGAAAAGTTTAAAAGCATTAAAAAAGAGAAGTTTGACGATGCGGAAATCGACACTTCGTATGACTCGCTCGTCCGTGCCGGTTTGATCGAAGGCTGAAATCCTTCGAATCAGTCAGCGGAAATCGGCTTCGCACAGAGTTGCTACCCGGCGAAACGCATATACTTCGAGTGCTCTCTGACGCTTTCGTTTTTTTATTCAGTCGACTCGCCAAGAGGGCCGTGACGTGATAGGCGTCGATTTCGATTGTGTTAGGACTACGGGATCAACGGCCTGAGTTCGTGATTCACGTCTTCCAGAAACAGCGGATAACACTCAGGACAACGAGATTTGAGTGATTTTGGCGAAGCCTGAAACGCCAGTTGTCGCCGCGCCTCATGAGGCTTCATCAAGCAGCGACTTGCGTGGCTATTGATGTGGCTTTTCAATTCATCGCTATGCGGGCGTTCTTCGGGGCTTTTCGAAAAGCGATAAACCCCTTGGTCGCCAAAGACGCTTTTGACGGCGGCGGAATCTGCTAATAACCAGGTTTCATGGACTCTCGACGGGGTCGCCACCACCAGCGACGGGGGCTGATCCGCAGGATCGTTGGCCTGAAACTGATGCTTCGCGTTCCGCAACTCCTTTTGCAGGTCGAATGTGTCCTGTTGTTCGCAATCTTTCAAGACGAAAACCGTGTCTAATTCGAGAGTACGTGCAAGAGTTATTGCCGCTAAAACGCGACGACCATCGCTACCAGTGGCAACCATCTCTTCAAAGGTTGAGTTTTTTTGTTGCCCCCTGTTCGGTGGGATTTGAAGTGTGAGTTTGTACCAATATTGAATCTTACCGATGATGAACGGCAGCGAATCGTCATCAATTGGTGGCGACGGCCCCTTCAATGCTGCGTGTAGAAAGCCAGCGGCAGCGCCACCAGGCGTCGCATCACGACCAACATCATCAGGTCCCTCGCCGACAAACAACAGCTTCGGTTTTTTTACCGGGGCTGAATCATTGTTCGCTGGGGGTTTATTCTGCGAGGTCTTTTTCATTCAGCAACATACCCCATAACTCACCAATCCCGAAACCTTGTTTGCGAGCGCGTGCAATCTTTGCGGGATCAGGGGGGACAATCCGTGTGTTGCCGGTCAGTTCGTCACGGATCACCAGTCGCAGTTCCGCGCGCGGTTCGCTCTGGTCTTCCAGCAGTTGATTTAACAGATAAGGGGAATGCGTCGTCATGATCACCTGCGTCCCCCTGTTGGCAATCGCTTTCAAGTGGCGCATACAGTCATCCAATGCCGCAGGATGCAAACCATTTTCCGGTTCTTCATAACCCAGCAGCGGCAGCGGAACGGACTGGTGTTTAATCGCCAGTAACGCAAGGAGTCGCATGAATCCGTCACTCGTCTGTGACGGACGATATCGCAATGGCTTCCCCCCTGCGGTCGACTCGGTAAATTCCAGGCCGAGTTCTCCCGGTTGGATTCCCTTTCTGAAAACGATATCCCGGATATTGGGAAAAGACTCACGCAAATCAGCGACTAAAGCTGCCCATCGATCGTCCTCGCTTTTTCGAATTCGCCAAAGCAACCCCGGTAAATTCGCTCCGCTTTTCCCCAAGTTTAATCCCGCGTTCTCTCGAGTGGCCGTCGGTTTTCGCAAATGATCCGGCCCCCAGATCTCGTAATGAACATAATCCATGAAAAGTCGGGCCACTTGATAAAGTACCGGAAACTGTGATTTTGCATTTTTCGCCTGAAAGACATCACGCAACATCGAATGCCCTAATGCCACATTTTGATGTTCAATACGACTCTGGGCGCCACCCGATACGGGTGATTCAATCGCATATCGAAAATTTTTAGCGCTAACGACTCCGAATGGAAGATCGTCGGATTCTGCGCGTGGGTCTTCCCCAAAAGAGGGCGGACATACGACTTCCCACTTGAGATACGCATACCTCTTTTTGACCAAGTCGATAAACATCTCGACGGATTCGACCCGCGCCGGCTCATCACCCAATGCGGGAACTTGTACCACCAAATCGAGATTGAACTCAATCAAGGCTTGCGGCGAACGCAGATGCACAAGATCGCGAAATTCGATCTGATTTTCTTCCAGTGCATTCTGAAGGCTGGGAAAACGAACCGCCCACGAAATCAGTTCAATTGCCTGCAGAAAACTCTATTTTCCCGCTCCGTTGGCACCGACCAATACGGTGAACGGGCCCAGTTCGACCGAGGTTTCCGCGAGGCTTTTGAAGTTTTTGATCGATATCTTGTTGATCATCAGTCCTGCTTCTGATCCACAACCGGACTCGAAGCCGGTTTCGAGTCCGGTTTTGAAACCGGACTCGGATTCCGCTCGAATTCGTTATTCTTCCTGCTCGCGCAGTTTCGCCAGCACCGAAATGTCTTCCAGCGTCGTGGTGTCACCGGCGGATTCTCGGCCCGCCGCGATGTCTCGCAGTAATCGACGCATGATTTTTCCGCTACGCGTCTTCGGAAGCGCTGGCGTGAACCGAATTTTATCCGGTGTCGCCAAAGCTCCAATCTGCTTGCGGACGTGGGCAATCAGGTCTTTTTCCAGTGACTCGCTGCCGGAACCGTTCTTCAGCGATACGAAACAGCAGATCCCCTCACCCTTGATTTCGTGAGGAAAGCCAACCACTGCCGCCTCGGCCACCTGTTCGTGGGCCACCAATGCGGATTCCACTTCCATGGTACTGAGTCGATGCCCGGCGACGTTCAGCACGTCGTCAACTCGGCCCATCACCCACGTGTAGCCGTCGGCGTCT
>JBIKZJ010000273.1:0-8802 GCA_044354755.1 Schlesneria sp.
GCGAGGGACGAGGTTCTTGTAATCGAAGTTTTTGGTCAACTTGGATCTCACTGAGGGTTTGCACAATCCCACTCGGCCAGCGAACTTCGATTGTGCAGGGGACAACCAATTCCCCCAGTCCAAATATCAGCACTGGTTCGTGTGATGAGCAATAGCTTGTTCCTCCTGCCAGTTCCTGCATCCAGGTCGTCTCTCCTGATCGTACGGTCACCCTCGCCCCAATCCCACGACGATTACTGGTCGTTCCGATGAAATTCAACTTCAGCCAATGCCCGCGAACGGAATCATTTCGCAACAGAGCGGTCTCGGCATTTTGCAAAACAAAGGCAACATCCAAATCGCCGTCATCATCAAAATCACAGGTGGCGATCCCACGTCCGATCATTTTTTTCTGAAAAAACGGACCTGATTCCGCCGTCGTTTCATCCCAGACGGTTCCATTAAACGCAAATAACTGGGGATTCATCTCGAACTCGATCCCTTTACTACGGACATCATCAATATGCCCGTTGGCGACCAATAATTCCATGAAACCATTCTGATCAAAATCGACCATCACCGTACCAAATCCGAGTTTTTCCATCGTGTTGACCGCCAGGTTCGCCTGGGCAGTGACATCGTGAAAACCATTGGGGCCGAGGTTTTGATAAAGCGTATTCCACTCATTATGGAAATGCGTGACATACAGATCCAGATAATTGTTGCGGTCATAGTCACCCACTGCGACACCCATACTGGCTTGAGGGCTGCCGTTCACATTCACGGCACACCCCAGAAACTCGGCCCGCTCATCGAAGTACCCGTTCTGGCGATTGATGAACAAAAAGTTTTTCGTGGTATCGTTGGCGATGTAAATATCGGGCCAGTCATCGTTATCAAAGTCTGCGATCACCACACCCAAGCCTCGATTTCCAGGCCCAAACAGTCCCCGCTCAATCGATACGGGTCGGAAACGACCATCCCCCTCGTTCAGATAACATTCATCGGGCAACGGTTCGACATCCTTGGGATGGCATGTTCCCGGCTCACCCGATTGGCGAAAACAGGGCTTTGGCTGCAGTGGATCATAAATGCAATAATGACACACGTACAAATCGAGATCTCCATCCCGATCAATGTCCCCCCACGCGGCACTGGAGCTCCAGCAAGAGGCGACCGGTTCAGTGGAATAATCGACAGACTGAAAGGTCCCATCACCCCGATTGTGAAACAGGGTATTCCATCCCACATTCGTGACAAAAATGTCGTCGAATCCATCGTTGTCGAAGTCCGCGATCGCGACACCCTGTCCGTAAGCACGCTCGTTGATCCCCGTTCTTGCCGTCACCTCTTCAAACTGACTCTCGCCTCGATTCTTGAACAGACTGTCGATCGGCTGATCGGCCAAATCAATCGCGGCAGGGTTGCCCCCTTGAACGAGATACAAATCGGGCTGACCATCCAGATCATAGTCGAGCCATCCCCCCCCGCCTCCTGTCGCTTCGACCATCAAGGATTGACCGCGAGCACCGTTTTCATAGCGGAAATGGATTCCCGAATTTGGCACTTCCGTTAACCGGGTTTGATTCTTGATAACCATTCCCCGGTCTTGAATCGATTGAAGATCCGCTGAGATTTCCGAGAATGTGCGGGAACTGCTCGTGGTTGGGGGCGAGTACTTCGGCAATGACGAAGTACTCTGGACACTCTGATTCCGATCCTCCTGATTCGAGTCACACCCTGAAACGGCAACGCTCAGAATGCCGAGCATCAGCAGGGATCGACCAATCAGGAATCGCAGGGTTTGCCGCATTCGGTTTATGACCTTTTGTACTGCCGAATTCGCCGCCGTAGTGCTGCGGAGACCTGGTGATCTCCACAATCCGCTGCATAATCGGCCAGCCGAATCATCACCTCTTGAGGAACATTTCTGGCATTCGGCAAACTTTGGAGTGTACGCCGCAATTCATTCGCACGGGTGACAAGTTCTCGTAATCGCTGGACTTCGTCAAAATTTTGTTGTTTCTGACATAATTCGGCCAGCAGATGACGCGTTGACCAGTCAAGCGGATGCAGTTCAATCGCCCGGCGATACGATTTTTCCGCTTCCCCGATTTCATCGCGATCTGCATGAATCCAACCTTTAAAACGCCAGAATCGATGATCTCGCTCGGCATCGACCGTTGCTTTTGCCAGATAAAAAATCGCCTCGTCCCGCTGCCCCCCCTGCATTCGCTGGCGAATCGCATAGGCCAGCAATTCCGTGTTATGGGGATATTTTGCGAGCAGCGATTCCATCACCGCCACCTTTTTTGCCTGTGCCCGTCGACTCGTTTCGGCTGCTTCCAGATCATCCATCGAAATACTGGCATCGAGTGTTTCTGTTGTAAAGATCGCGATAGCCACTTCATACAGTTCTGATTCCGGGTCGCTGGCCAGCCATTGGCTATTCAACTCGGCACCGTTGGAAAAAGAGAGCGAATCGGCGAAAAAGAGGTAGACATAAGACTCACGAGGCTCGCTTCCCATCTCGATCGCTTGGCGAATTTGCTGAATTAAGCGAGTTCTCTGCAGTGTCATCGCCAAAAAAAAGATCAAACGCTGCTGCGCCGCGAGAGAGTTCGGATTCTGTCGCAGCAGGACTTCACAATCAGAAGCGCCCTCCGCAGGCCTGTTCAGGGGGCCGAACTGAAGCTCAATACCCGCCGTCATTGCGGTTTCCCATTCCCCTGACGTAACCGGGACCTGGCCATAACAGTCCATCGCAGCCTGGTATTGACGCTGCTTCACGAGTAACTCGGCCAGTCGCAGCCGTGCTTCTCCACTCTCGGGTGCCGTTTGGCTCCAACGCTCGGCGCAATTCCTGGCAGTGTCCCAGTCCCGAGACTGCACCGCATCCTGATATCGCTGTTTCCATTCTTCCGCAGTCGGATACACCAACCCCATTCCATACCACATTCCAATCAGGCTCATCATCATGCCGGCCAGCAAGAGGATTCGTGAACGAGATGGTATGTGAACAAAAAACATCATTCAGGCTTCGTAGTGGTTTCAACAGAGGTTTCTTCAACGATCGGTTCGAGAATGGTCAGCATCTGGTCAACCTGAACGGCGGAAAGCCGCTGGTGCGCTCCATTAGGCCAACGGATCTCCAGTTCACAGGAATCATCTCTCGTCCCCAATCCAAAAATCAAAATGGGTTGGTTCGAAGAACAGTAACTGGTTCCCCCTGCGAGCTCTTTGACAATGACATCCGTGCCACGACGAAGTGTGACACGCGTCCCGATACCACGCCGATTACTGGAACGGCCAATAAAATTCAGCTTTAACCAATGCCCACGCGACGAGGTATTTCTGAGTAACGTGGTCGGCGCGTTTTGATTCACAATCACTGCATCGAGGTCTCCATCGTCATCATAATCGGCGGTGGCGAGTCCCCGCCCAATCCATTTCTGCTGAAAGTAAGCCCCGGCATCATGAGAAACATCAATCAGCTTTAAACCCTGAAAACTGAAGACTTGCGGAGTCATGGCCAGCTGTGTTCCCAGATGACCAGGATCATCCAGATGTCCATTGGCAATCAGCAGGTCCTCATGTCCATCCTGATTGAAATCCTCCATCACCACGCCGAACCCAACCATGGGCAATGTCATCTCGACACCTCCTGCCGAGGCGGTGACATCGATAAAACCCTGCGGCCCCAAGTTTTGATAAAGCGTATTCCACTCCCCTTCAAAATGAGTCAGATACAAATCCAGGAAGCCATTCCGATCATAGTCACCCACCGCAACTCCCATACTCGCCTGAGCACGTCCCTCGGAAGCGACCGCACAACCTAGTAAATCGGCCCGATTCACAAACGGTCCCCCATGTTGATTGATGAACAGAAAGTTGGGGGTTGCATCGTTGGCCACATAGATATCTGGCCAGTCATCATGATCAAAATCCGCAATGGCCACTCCGAGGGCTCGATTTCCCGGACCTGATAACCCGAACTGCAGAGCGGCCTCCGTAAACGTGCCGTCACCATTGTTCACATAGAATTCATCCGGAGTCGGCTCAACCTCATTCGGCTGACACATTTTCGCGACCCCTTTCGCCGTAAGGCATTGCTGGGGATGAAAGCGATCAAATTCTACGTAGCGACAGACGTAAAGGTCGAGGTCTCCGTCCCGATCCAGATCACCCCAGGCTGCACTACTGTGCCATCCCTGCGTCTGATGCATTGCCTGTGCGGAAACTTCGCGAAAGGTCCCATCGCCGAGATTCTGAAACAAGGAATTCGCACCGGCGTTGGTCACAAAAATGTCGCAAAAGCCATCATTGTCAAAGTCACCCACGGCAACGCCCTGGCTAAAATCACGCTCCTCAATTTGAGCCCCCAGGGTCACTGACTGAAACTGGCCACTTCCAAGATTCCGAAATAACTGATCCGAGGGCTGGGCCGATGAGCGAGGGAGCGACGGGTCGCCCCCCTGATTCACATAGAGGTCCCAAAATCCATCCCGATCATAGTCGATCCAACCGCAGCCACCCCCCGTTGGTTGAACCATCAGCATCAATGCCTGCCCCCCGTTCACATAAACGTGATCGATCCCCGCATCCACAGCAACTTCGAAAGTCGGCCCTGAAATCGAAGTCACGGAATTCTGCTGGGGAAAGGCCTGCTCGGGAGTTCGTAAATCAAAGATTTGACTGAGCGGTGCGGACTGACCGGCCAGTTGCTTCTGCTGAAAAGACGTTGATATTGCCGGGGTTTGCGTCACTGCTGACGAACGATCACAACCGATGGAAGGATACAGGAACAGAAAGATCGTAATCTGTAATGGCAATCGGAGGCGAAGCGGACTGTGATCGCGCATCACGGTGAAAAACAGTCTGTTTCTAACCGTTACCCCTTTCAGGTCAGGCAAAAACAACATCGAAAACACAATCACACCCAAGTCTTACGGAATACCGCAGTCGTTCGGAACACCGCGATTTGATTGGGGACCGACACGAATTCTTGCACGCCGAATTGCTCGCTGATGAAGCCAAATCGCAAAAATCCCACTCGATATTCAGAGAAATTGCTTCCGGAATAGTAAAGCAAGCCCACGGCGTATTTGCCGTGGGCTTGCATCAAAAAGCAATCATTGCCAGAAACCAACGGGGCCTAGTATTCGCCGGTTGTTTCATTGTTGGCACGAGTACCAAGTGCCTGCCGAACTTGCCAGGCAACGTTTTCGCTCACGAAGCGGACCGAACCATCTGCCAGCAATCCATGGGCACCACCCGTGTGAGTGCTGCTCCATTGGTCGCAGCGAAAATCGCCTGCGGGATCCCAGTTAATCGGCATTTTCGTGCTATGAATCGCATAACCACTCATCCAGAGGTTATCACCAAAAGAATTTCCCGGTGACGCCTTGGTCTGCCAGTGATGGTCTTCCAGAATCGCCATCGTGTTCGAGGTTCCGTCGCTGATCTGGTGCATCCCAATACAACCCTGCCAGCCAATCACGCCGTTGCAACCTGCCATGGTTCCATTGTCGCTGGCGTCCGCCCATGCAGCACCCTGGAAACCCCCAGCGTAGATGTTTTGAGGGCAGTCACGATGTCCCGCATTCATCCAACCCATGTTTCCCACATAATCGGTCCGTCCACCATCCAGCCCTGAACCCCAGTCGTCACCACCGCCAGAACCGTTAGTCTGCACTGGTTCTTGGGGATTGCTTGGACAAAGGAATGCCGGAATCACCTTTTTGCGGGCGAGAACGTTGTTAGGGCTACCATTGATGATCGCTTCGTTGTTTTGACCATTGGCCGGGTTTTGAGCGACCATCTGGTCTGCGGGATCGATCAGATTGTAGAGAGGCCCCTGATCAATGTAGGGTAAGCACATGGCCAACCAGCCGAGTGTTCCGTACTTCGAAGTCATCCAGTTAGCGCCGACGTTACGGTTACTCAAGCGATTGAGTGGAAACTTCTTAAATGTGTCGTGGTAATTGTGGATCGCCAACCCGAGTTGCTTCAGATTGTTTTTGCACTGTGTGCGCCGGGCGGCTTCACGCGCCTGCTGGACGGCAGGGAGCAGCAAGGCAATCAATACCGCGATGATCGCGATCACAACTAGCAACTCGATCAGCGTGAAACCACGCAAATTTTGCCAGTACTTTCTCAGACTTTGTTTCTTCATGGGAACCTCTCAAAACCGGAAACGGAACGAAGGACAGAAACACAGAAAAGTCAAATTATTTAAGCAACTCGCGAAAGCCGACGCGCGACCGTCGCGATACTGGTGTTAAACAATCAGAGTTCGATCAACAGATTGTTATTGTTATCGGGGGTCACCACGACTTCTTTTTTGGACGAGGAAAGCGACTGATACTCTTTCGGAAATGGGCTCGCGGCATCAACGGTCTTCTTCCCCCCGCCACCCATCATCGCTTTGAATGCTTCGTCTGGTGGAATGACCAACATGACCTTGTATTTTCCCGCAGGTGCTCCAGCCTTACCCTGTGATGACGCCAGCTGAAACTCGCCTGTCGGACTCAGTTTTCCCGAAAATCCACCCTCGTAACCTGGATTCGCTTCCGTTGATCCCAAAGTGATTGTGCAGTTGGTAACCGGTTTCCCCTGATACGTGACCTTGCCACGAACCGGATACATCTTTGGCATTTTTGGACCACTTTGTCCGCAGCCCAATACAGAGACCGTCAGCAACAACACAATGAATTGCGAAATTCTCAGCATCAGTCGAGGATCTTTCGTGGGAATGAAGTGGTGCTTCGGATATGCGCAGTTCGATACTATCCCGCGCGCTGCAAACTGTCAAACAATTTTGCGAGAATAAATTCGCGGATTCCATCGATTTCAGATTCACGCAAGGATCACTCGTCAATATCGGATAAGACGCAGAATGATGCTGGCGATTGATCATCACCCGGTGAAGCCACAGTCAGAACTTTATCGAGATTGAAGACGGTGTTTTAATCCCTTTGCAATCGGAAAATCACCGCATTTTTCCGCAAAGTCCGCCAGGTCCTGCAGGATTTCCGTCGGAATTTTTGGGGATGAGCCGAGTGCCGTGATTCGATCCCGTAAACCTCGCGAAAATTGCACAATCTCGTGCAGTGGTTCCGCTTCGGTAAGCTTCCCCTCTCGGCGATAGACATCCGCCAACCAGGCACGTGCATTACGGTCTTGTGGATAAAGACGGATCGCCTGTTCGAGTGATTCCCGCGCCTGGCGCAGTTCTTCCCGACTCAGGTGCAACCATCCTTTCGCACGCCAAAACCGACTGTCCTCATCCGCCTCAGGTGGAAGCCGCTGAAGAATCGCGAGAACTTCCGCCACATTTCCTCGACGAATACTCAAATCCAACTGATACGCAAGCAATTCCAGGTTGGTTGGATAGCGTGCCAGCAACGACTCGGCCAACGAATACTTGTCCGTTCCCTGACCATTCTTGACACCGCTCTCAGGTTCGGGCAGCTGCAAGACTTGGGCAACTTGGTAGAGTTCGGTATCCGGGTAGGCCGCAATCCAACGGGAGTTCAGTTCAACGCCACTGGCGAGTCGCATCGTATCCATCAGGTACATATAAACGTATGACTGGGGTGGCTCGCGAGAACACTCGATCGCATACCGAATCTGGTAGTCAAGCCGTTTTCTCTGGAGCGTCAAAGCAAAGAACTCGATCAGTTGCTGGTGTGCCGAGGTCGTTCGGGGCTCGATCGCGAGAATTTGCTCGCAGGTTCTCGCGCCATCCAAAGGGCGGTTCAACGTCCCGAACTGAAGTGCCGCCAAACTGACTCGGGCCGGAAGCCCTTTCGGGTCTGAGAGAGGAATCTCTTCCAGATACGATGCAGCCGCAGCAAAATCCCCGAGATGTTGGGCCGCATCTGCGCGAAACACCCAAGCTTGGGCACTCTGGGGATGCCATTTCGTCCATGTTGCCCCCAGTCTCTGCAGGTCTTCCCATTGCGACGCTGCTGTGGCTGCACGACATTGCTTTAAAAACGAGGTTTCGCGAGCCTGGATCCACTCGCGGTAGAGTGCTCCCCCACCCAGGATCGCCGCAATTCCGATTAGCCCCAGCCATCCCCGTCTCCAGGCAATTTTCATGGTCGATCCCTTTTTCGAACCGAAGACATTCTGATCATCACCCGCTCCCCCTTTTCCACCGGTCTTTTCTCGCCAGCAACGTTCTTGAACGCCAACGTTGTCATGGAACTCGGATCTGTTTCAAAGCCTGTTCCAGCGCTGATGTCGCATCCGCAGCACCCGGTGAAAGAGCCAGGGCTTTTCGAAATTCTGTCGCCGCCTGCGTCCAACGCTCAAGCCCCATACAACTGGCACCCAACCCCATGTGCAGGCCGAATTGAAACATCGAGGGTGCTTGTACAGGAGTTTCTTTGATCGCGTTTTCAAAACAGCTTTTCGCGGCATCATAATTCTGACGGCGAAGCAGCCCCAACCCCATACGGTACATGGCGAGTGAATCCTTGGGATTCCGTCGCACCGCCTCTACAAAACATTCGAATGCCTGGTCCGTATCGCCCCGCTTTTCCAACAGGCGACCACGATAACTCGACACTTCAGAAAGCCCCGGCTGGATTGCCTCGGCCCGATCTGTGAGCCGGAGTGCCTCTTGATCTTTCCCCGCCCAACTCAGAATTTGGATCACCTGAACCAATGCAATCGCATGCTGTTTGGGGTCGACCCCCTCCATCACCTTTTGGGAAACGCGTTCGATCAAATCGGGATCAGGCTTCGAGGGAGGCGCAATTCCAAGCGTGGCTAGCTGCTCATACAACGCCCAGGCGAGTCGCTGATTCTGCT
>JBIKZJ010000654.1:0-2668 GCA_044354755.1 Schlesneria sp.
GACGGAAAAGAGCAGTCCGAGTTCCTGAGGTTGTATCGGAAATGTCGCTTGGATTCGTTCTGTTGACGGGCTTTGAAGTCCGAAAGGGAAACTGTTCCCCCTTCGGGTCATGAAAGGAGAAAGCGCGTCGTAAGAGATGGAGCCGACCCCTGCTTTCTCGAATCGTACGATTGTTCCATCACGCAATTTCGCCTGAATGGGACGGGGTGCAGCAGGAAAAAAAAATGGCAACGTTAACCCGCCGCAAATCAACAGTATTGCAGCAACCCAAATTCGGTATTTCAAAACGCACCCTCTCAGGATCGTGAATTGAGTTACAAAAACGACGATGATGGCGAAGAGGCGGGGGAGTATACCGTTTCTTATGCGGGTACGAAAGAAAAGCAGACGGGTCGGAACAGATTGTCTCTGTTCCGACCCGTCTGCGGGATCCGAGAGTGAGCCACCGACGGTTGTTCGGTGGCCCACGGTTTTTGCGACAATCATTCGCTGGTCTTCAGGATCACAAACCGGGAACTCTGTCCGTCAGCGACGAGTAGCAACAGAGATTTCGTTGGATTCTCCTGGCGGACCAAATCGTTGAATTCCTCAGCCGTGCGAACTTTGCGGCGATTCACCTGTTGAATCAACATCCCCGGTTCGAGTCCCGCCTGGCTGGCGGGAGACCCTGGCAGCACCTCGGTGATCACGACCCCAGCATCCTCAGCATATCCAAACTTTTTCGCTAATTCTGCGGTAAGTGGTTGAACCGAGAACCCCCAGGAATTCCCCGATTTAGGACTTTCTTTCACTGAGGCGACAGCACCATTTTCGGGAAGTTTGTCGAGGGTCACCGTGACAGGCAATCGTTGTCCATCACGCACGATCGTCAGGTTGACCTTTGATCCCGGCGATTTCATGGCGATGGCGTTGCGGAATGTCGCCGCTTGGTCGACTCGCTTTCCATCCAGTTCGACGATGACATCTGCTTGTTTTAATCCCGCTTTTTCACCAGGAGTCCCCTTTTGAACATCACCGACGAGCACACCTTGCGATTCTTTGAGTCCAAAATGATCGGCCAAATCCTGATTCAGTCCCTGAATTCGGACCCCCAAATAACCTCGTACAACCGTTCCATGATCGAGAATCTGGTCGTAAACCTGTTTCGCCATCTCCACCGGGATGGCAAATCCCAGCCCGACGGATCCTCCCGTTTTGCTGAAGATCGCGGTGTTAATTCCGATCACTTCGCCCCGCAGGTTGACCAGCGGTCCGCCCGAGTTTCCAGGATTGATTGCGGCATCGGTTTGGATGAAGTTTTCATAGTTGTTAATGCCGACGCTATTTCGTCCTACGGCACTGACGATCCCCGCAGTCAGGGTTTGCGTCAGTCCGAAGGGGGCGCCGGACGCAAGGACCCATTCGCCGACTTCGGTCGCATTCGAATCACCGAGAGGCAACGGAGTCAGATTGTTGGCGTCGACCTTAATGACGGCCACATCACTTTGGGCGTCGCTACCCACCACCTTGGCAACCAGTTCTCGCCCATCATGGAACCGGACCGTCACTTTACTCGAATCCCCCACGACGTGGTGGTTCGTCAGAATATACCCATCGGTCGAGACGATAAATCCCGATCCCTGGCCGACGACCGCATTCCGCGGGCCATTTTGTTGTCGCTGTCGCAATCCTTCGGGAAGTCGATCACCAAAAAATCGTTTCAGCATTTCCTCGTTCAGTGGATTGGACGAATCATCACCGGGAAGATTTCCAAATGGTCCCTCGCCCCCCATTTTTTTCTCGACCTTCAGCGAGACCACCGCCGGAGAAATCCGCTTGGCGATCGCGGTAAACGCCTTACCCGAATATTCCAATCCTTCAATGGCTTTATCCGCACTGATCCCCGCAGTGGGAGGTGTCGGACCGGTGGGAGGTGTTGCCAGAGCCATATAACCGACGCCACCAAACAGCATCATCGAGGCTGCAGTCAGCCCGAATGCACGTTTGAAGCCGCTGCGAAATAAACTTGATGTTTCCATGATTAAGCTCCTGTTGTCACGTGTTACAAATCGTTCCAGTGGTTCGTGCATCGGTGACGAACTGACTGGCAAGAAGGTGATACGCAATTGCGGTGCCAAAACCAAACGATTGTTTCCTCTCACGGAGAATCGCGAGAAGGCCAGGCGGGGGTCGCTCATCAACAGCGGGAATTTTCGCTGGTGCGATGCCGGATATTTGAGAGGAAAAAACGGGGCTTTCGCCAAGAAAAAGCGTCGCGACCGCACGGGCCAAGCTTGGATTTTTGAGGGGGAGTCAACGTATTGCAGACACTGCTTCTTCGTCGCTTGGGATGCGTTAGCACGTCAAGTTGATGCCGGTTTCCCCGGTTTCCGAAATCCTTCAATGGGGTTTTTGCGGGGCAATCTGCCCCAGCGGGTCAATCTGCCCCAGAAACAGGGCCGATCAGTTTAATTCGACGATCCGTTCGAATCGATGATCTGCAGTTCGTGGCGTATCGTGTTGGCAAGACGTTTGTGGCTTGTCGAGCGTCTGCGGTTTGTTGAGGGTGTGTGGCCTGCGTTAACGTGGTAGTGATCGTTCCTGTCGTCACAACGGAAAAATCGGTCGCATCGACCGCGGTCACCGCTTCGCTGAAGGTTGCGTTAAAAATCACGCTGCTCGCGCCCGT
>JBIKZJ010000274.1:0-8792 GCA_044354755.1 Schlesneria sp.
AGGGGTCACAGACGATTGCCATCCTGCGAAAACTGGCACCGAGCAAAGTGGTGGAGCGGAAAATTCTGTACGAGAACGCGCGGAAATTATTTGGTATTGGTGGATAGCCTTTGGGTCTGCTACGACAGTGTCGATGGGGATGACAACCCGCAGCACGAAGGGCGCGGCTACCACGGGTCGACTATCGGCGTCCCCTCGTCGCTCAATTATCAGGGGCGATGGGGTGTTGCCTACAACAATCAGGTGGCGATCATTCGCGCGTTGGAGTGCTGTCACTGTCAGGTCAGCGACAGTCCGACCCTGGCCGCTGGGTTAGACTGGATCATTGATCATCATGAGCAATATCGGATTACAACGGTCAACCTCGCCCCGGTCGATGATCAGGCTCATGATCGCCCCGTCGCGACAGAGATTGACGAGAAACTGCTGAAGTTGCGAAAGCTCGGGATCTGGGTGAGTGCCCCCACGGGGAATCATGGCTTTACGAACGGAATCTCGTGGCCGGCCTGCCAGCCGAATTGTTTCGCGATTGGCGCCGTCGAACCTGGGCGAGATGCGGTGACACAAGACCGTGACGCGAAAGTCGATCTTGTCGTTCCCGCTGCAGCGACCAGTTCTTCGAATGCGATTGTTTGTGGAGCGGTGATGCTGCTGCGCGAAGCGATTGAGAACGCGAAATATGACTGGAAAAAAGATGGAAAAAATCTTCCTGAAGCGATGCTGGCGATCTTGCAGAAAACCGGAACTTTGGTGGAAGATAAAGCGACGAAACGAAGTTACCGCCGACTGAATCTGAAAGCCGCCATCGAACATGTCTGGCCCGGCTGAAGAACAGGTCTGGCGCGGTTGAAACTGAGCACGGGATCGATCAGGATATCGTGATGAAAAACCTCACCCCCCCCTTCTCGCCTTGGTTGTCAAAGTCCCTGTTGTTCCTGGCGATCGCGATGACGCCGCTGGCTGTCCGGGTGCAATCCCTGTCGGCTCAAGAGAACAACGCAAAACCAACGTTGGAACTCCCCGCAACCGATGCAGGCTTGCCCGGTTCCGGGCCGATCCGTCGCTATGACTGGTTCCGGAATCTCTGGACCGAGCGACGAGGTCAATGGGCCAAGCGAGTTGCTGACGATCAGAAATCGGTAGTCTTCCTGGGTGATTCGATCACTCAAGGCTGGGGAGATGATTTCGGGGGGAGTTTCCCAGGGGTCAAACTAGCCAATCGCGGGATTAGCGGTGATACCACTCGCGGGATGCTGATTCGGTTGCGTGAGGACGTGCTGGTTCTCAATCCAACCGCCGTCGTACTGTTGATGGGGACCAATGATCTCGAGGAAAATGCCGAACCAGGAACCATCGCTGGAAATGTGAAACTGATTCTGGCCGAAATCAAGCAGCACAATCCAAAGATTCCTATCATCGTTTGTCAGGTATTTCCCAGTTCCGCGACGAAAAAACGCCCTGCAGACAAGATCAAGATGATCAATAAGCTGTTTGCCGAGGTGGTCAAGGGAGACGCACAAGTCACCCTGGTCGAGACCTGGCCGCTGTTCGCAGATGAAAAGGGAGATGCAAAAGTAGCCGATTTTCCAGACCTGCTGCACCCCAATCAGGGAGGGTACGCCAAGTGGGCCAAGTCGTTACGACCGATCCTGGCGACACTCGATTTTCTGGAAACGGCAGATGATGACTTTCAGCCTGAAGCTGGGTTTGTCAGTTTGTTCAATGGAAAAGATTTCACTGGCTGGGGTTTTCGTGATCAACAGACGATGGAATCGAAGGGGAATTTTGATGGCAAACAGACGACGACGGATGGTCGTTACATCGCCAAACATGGTCGCGTGGTTGTCTCGACCCCACCCGAAGGACGTCGGGTGCAGCAGTTGTGGACCACTCGAGAATTCAGCAAAAATTTCGTAATGAAGCTGGAGTTTCGGGCGACGCCCAACGCGGACAGTGGCGTGTTTATCCGGAAACCGCAGTTGCAATGCCGCGATTATCCCCTCGCCGGACCGTACAAGAACCTCAAGCTGTATAAGCCACAGGACTGGAATGAACTGGTCGTGACGGTAAAGGACAATGTGGCTCATTGCACCTGCAATGGTGAGGTGCTGGAAGCGGCGCTTGCGGTCCCGGCCAGTGGCCCGATTGGACTGGAAGGAGACAGTGGGCAGATGGAATACCGCCGAATTCGGCTGCAGGAACAGCCATAAACTGGCTGATGTCGGAGAAGTCGGGCTGACGCCCATGGGGCAGGATGAGGAATCCTCGTAGCAATCCGGGGATTCGCTTCTCACTTGTGAGAGATCGCTTGTTTATCCGGATTGGCCTCGCTTGCGTTAGGGTTGCTGTAGCCTATAATCGAGCGGTCTCAATTAACGCGGTGGAGCCTTGCGCTGTGCTCTGGCTTCGCGGCAGACGCAACGGCGAACGTCCCGAATGATGTTCACTCAGCGAGAGTTTTCATGCAGGCCTTACTGAATTTTCGCGAATGGTGCCGCAATGTTTATGTTGCCGTCTCTACCTTGCTGCAAGGCATGTGGGTGACGATGCGGACGATGATCTGGACGTATCGACGCAAAACTTTCACCGAAGTCTTTGAATATCCCGAAGTTCCCGTTCCTGTCAAAGCCCGTTATCGTGGCTTTCATCGGTTTGATCTGACAACCTGTATTGGTTGCGAAAAGTGTGCGGTCGCCTGTCCGGTGGATTGCATTTATATCGAAAAAGAAAAAAGCCCGGTTGGCAAAGGCTTCCGCGTCAATGGCTTTACGATCGATTACACCAAGTGCATGTTCTGTGCATTGTGTGTCGAGCCTTGTCCAGTTGACTGCATTTTCATGGGGTCCAATCACGATCTCAGTTGCTACAGTCGGGACGGATGTATTGTCGACTACGCTAAGTTGCCGTTGGAAGTCGGTTGGGGTCAGGCGACCTTGAATCCGACCGCCGTTGCCGAGTCGAAGGTGTTGTACGAGCCGGTTTGGGTGAAGGGTGAGCAAAGTCCTTTCCAGTTCACCGAGTCGGAAAAGTAGAGCTTTCCGTTTTTTTGTTGGTCGGGTGGTTTCACTTGGCTGATGATGTGTGGTTCAGGGCAAAATCTTGCTGCTGCCAGTTGGTAGCCAAATCAGGGAGTTTCGATGAGTGCCAAGCTAGCTCCCCGTCATTATTTTTCGACTGCATCAGCAAATCAGACGCTGCCGCTGGTTCGGGCGATTGTGAGTGACATTGTCGAGTTGTTTCCTGAGGTGCGTGATCGGGAAGAGCGGTTGGCGAGAATCAATCGCAGTCGGTCTCGCGAGTCACGTCCTGATGATTTGTACTCGGAAGAAGTCGAGCAGGTTCGGCTCGATCTCGAACGGGATGTGGAACGGCTTCAGGGTTATATCGAAGAATTGCATGAGCTGGGCGTGGAATTCAAGGATCCGGTCATGGGACTGGTCGATTTTCCGGCTCAGCGCGATGGCCAGGAAGTCTGTCTCTGCTGGAAGCTCGGTGAGCCTTCCGTAGAATTTTGGCATACGGTGGAAGCCGGTTTTCAAGGTCGTGAAAAGTTGACTGGCGGCGAGACCGACGCCAATCCGAAGGAATGAATCAGACATGACACAAGTTGTCGGACATTTTCTGGTTTTCACGCTGGCGGCCATTGGCTTCCTGATAGCGCCGCTGCTAATCGGTAAGCTCGTCCGGCCACGCCTGCCAAGTACCGAAAAAGACGCGACCTACGAATGTGGTGAGCCTTCCATTGGCAGCAGCTATATTCAGTTTGATTTGCGATTCTATGTGGTGGCACTACTCTTCATCATCTTCGATGTCGAGGTCGTCTTTTTCTTCCCGTGGGCGACGGTTTTCGGTAACGCGATGCAGCTTGCTGATACCCAACTGTCCCTCGAGGCGCGGCGTCTCTTGAGCGAACAGCTTTTGTCTGCCCCAGTCGGATCGATTACGGATCAGACGGCCGTCACGGCAGAAACCGCACTTCAGTTAGGCTGGACCGCATTTGTTGATGTCGCCGCGTTCTTTGCGGTTTTGCTGGTTGGTTTTGCCTATGTCTGGAAGCGGGGCGATCTGGATTGGGTCCGCTCGACCGCCGAACGGAAAATGAAGGCTGGAGCCACCACCATGCCACTTTCTCAGGCGCCAACTAAGAAAGCAACACCAATCACTGCCAGCTAAGTTTTGAAATCGTTTTTGTCCGAGTTGCCCGTTCGAATTCAGCAAGTTCAAGGACCAAGACATCCGTCAGGTCGATTCCGGTGAAACCGAGCGAATCTGAATTGTGAATGCAATTCGGATTCGGATTCAATGGTGAGGGATCAGCGGGATGGGTCAGGTTTACGAAGCCCGCAGATGTTCCTGCTGCCCGCGAACGTTTTTCACCGCGAATATTTTTTCCTGTCGCGAGACGATAATTTATGAATATTGAAGAGATCCATCAGCGACTGGTTGCCCGTTTCGGTGACGCGATCCGCGAATTGAAAACCGGTGTCAAAGATCCCTGGATCGAAGTCGCTCCCGAGGCGATCGCTCTGGTGAGTGAGTTCCTGCGGACCGAACCCGAACTCCGGTTTGAAGCACTCAACGATTTGACCGGTTCAGACTGGCTCGAAACCGATCCCAAGAAAAAGACACCCTGTGATCCGCACGTGGAAGTTGTCTATCACCTCTACAGCTACTCACTGAAACACTGGTGCAAGCTGAAGGTGAAGACCGCACGCTGGAAGGATGGGGTTGTCGGCGAACTTCCTGAAGTCCCTTCCGTGTCGCTGGTCTGGGGAATTGCCGATTGGCATGAACGGGAAGCCTTCGATCTGGTCGGAATTCATTTCACCAATCATCCGAATCTCAGGCGAATCCTGTGCCCAGAAGACTGGGAAGGACATCCGCTCCGAAAAGACTACGAGTTCCCTCTGGAATATCACGGGGTCCGTGGCAAATAGCTGGAAGAAGAGAACAATGAGCCTGACACTCGAAGATCCTCGTATCGTTGAATTTGACGTCCGTACGGACGAAATGCTGGTGAACATGGGCCCGCAGCATCCCAGCACGCACGGCGTGTTGCGGCTATTGTTGCGGACCGACGGCGAAATCGTGCACGAAGTGACGCCGCATATCGGCTACTTGCATCGTTGCGCCGAAAAAATTGGCGAGAACCTGTCGCCGCCGCAGTGGATTCCCTACACCGACCGCATGGATTACCTCGCGGCGATGAACATGAATCTGGGCTTCAGCCTGGCGATCGAAAAGCTGATCGGCATGCAAGTCACCGAAAAAGCGATGAACCTGCGGGTAATCATCAGCGAAATGAACCGGATTGCCAGCCATCTGGTCGGAATGGGGGCTTATGGTCTCGACCTGGGAACCTTCAGTCCGTTCCTGTATGCCTTCCGTGAGCGCGAGATCATTCTCGATCTTTTTGAAGAAGTCTGCGGTGCCCGACTGACGTACAGCTACATCACGATGGGTGGTGTGACGCACGATCTGCCGGATCAAATTACGATTCCGCCCGGTCTGGCTCAGTTGACCGAACGCGATCCGAATCTGCAACTCAGTTGGTCCGACGCCTTGCGGATGTTCCTCGACTGGATGGGTCCCCGCATCAAGGAATACCACA
This sequence comes from Schlesneria sp., assembly GCA_044354755.1. GTDB lineage: Bacteria > Planctomycetota > Planctomycetia > Planctomycetales > Planctomycetaceae > Schlesneria. The sequence goes on from JBIKZJ010000274.1 coordinate 5,612, forward strand.
CTCTGCTGACTCGCAACGCAATCTTCGTCCGCCGCACGGCCGGGCTGGGGATTTTGTCTCCTGAGATGGCGATGAGCTATGGTTGTACAGGCCCGGTGTTGCGGGGGAGCGGGGTCGATTATGACCTGCGCCGCGATGGCGAATCGATCTATACCCGGATGTACGAAGGCTACAACTACAAGATTCCGGTCGCTCCTTTCGCCGACCCTGCGTTTGGCGGGATTCCCCAAGAGGCAACTTTGGGCGACAACTGGTGTCGATTCTTCGTCCGAATGATGGAAGTGGCACAATCGATCGAGATCGTCCGACAGGCACTCGACCGGTATCCCTCGACCCAGGGTGAGTATCGTCTCCCCTTCAAGATGAACCAGAAACTGCCAACCGATGAAGTCTATCTGGAAACCGAATGCCCCAAGGGATCGATGGGTTTCTATGTCGTGGGCGACGGCGATGCCGAACCGTTCCGGACCCGCGCCAAGAGCTCGTGTTTCTGTAACCTTTCGGTGACAGGACCACTCTGCCAAGGGGTGCTGATCGCAGACATCCCCGCCATTGTCGGGTCGCTGGATATTGTGATGGGCGAGATTGACCGATAACTCTGAACTCCACAAGCCGTAATATTTTAAAGACTTGTGTGGTTTGAGAATTTCTGAAAATGCACCGAATAGGATTCGTTTCATCGAATGCGGTGCATTTGCGGTGCATCGCCAATTCGACATCGTAGCATCCACTGACCACCCTTCCGTCACTGTTGTTGGTCAGTTTTTTGTTGGCGTCCAGCCATCCTTGGCGAACGTAGCGGCCCTGCAATTTCACTTTTATTGTCGATTTCACTGCTCGGTGAAACCGCGATAATTTGCGAAATCCTGTTGCCATCTTTCACTTTTTATGCTATTTTCACTTAACGGTGAAATCATGGAAAAAGTGAAATCTGCATACGGTCGAGCCTTTGTTCCCGCTGCCGAATGGGTTCGGCGACTGGCAGAAGAGACTACGGCCTTTGAGATCGTCAACGCTGTCGAAGAAAAGGCAACGCGTGCCGACCAGCGAAAGGTAAGGTGGGATCAGGTCATCACGCTGTCGGTGAAGCCCGACCAGCGACAGGTCGATCTGTTCGTGCAGACTCGGCAGCACCTTTTGCCGAACACGGTTCTGGGTCTGTTCCAAAAACTCAAGGGGGATCGCCCGGAAAGTGCGATTCTGCTCTGCGCTCCGTACATCTCGCCACGAGCCGCAGAGATGTGTCGAGAACAGAGTGTCAGCTATCTCGACGGCGTGGGAAACTGCTGGATCGTCGCACCAGGACTGTTCGTGCATATTGCTGGTCGTCCGAATCGTCCAACCGTGAGCAAGGCCGTCGATCCCTTCTCCAGAAAGTCGAGCCGGATCGTTCGCGCGCTTCTCACGCATCCCCAAAAGGGATGGCAGGTGCAACAGTTGGCACAGCAGGCCGACGTGAGCCTGGGCTTGGTGTCGAAGGCAAAGACTGCGCTCGTGGAGGATGCTTACCTGGAGGAGCGTGACCGACTGCTGTTCGTGCGGGATGGGGTCAAGCTTCTTCAGGGATGGTCGGCGGAATATCGCCCGCAGGTGAAGCGGGTCCAACTCTTCGCCATCCCTCGGCCCAACGAAATCGAAAAACGCCTCGCCGAATGGTGTCGGACGAACAAAGCCACTTACGCCCTGACGCAGCTTGCAGCAGCTTGGCGGTATTCGCCGATGGTGCGATACGACAAGAGCGTGGCCTATATCGACAGAAAACTGGAAACGGAAAACAAGCTGAAATCGCTACTCGAACATCTCGACGCCAGGGAAGTCGAGACGGGGGCAAATTGCATTCTGTGGATCACGGATGACCCCGCCGTGTTCACGGACTCCAAAGAGTTCGACGGCGTGAAGGTTGTCTCTCCGCTTCAACTTTACCTAGATCTGATGGCATTATCGGGACGGGGAAAGGACGCAGCGGAAGAAGTCTTCGAGCGGGAACTGCGTCCGCTGCTCGCAGTCGGTGAATTCAAGTCAGGAGGCGACGAATGAACGAAGTGGATGCGTGCCGAGCCGTCCTGATTGAAGTGCTGACCATCCTCGCCAAAGACCTCGACAAGTTGGCGGTCGTGGGCGGCTGGGTTCCCGAACTGGCATTCCCCAACAAGGGACATATCGGATCGCTTGATGTCGATCTCGCCCTCGACGCCCGAAAGCTCGAACCCAAAACCTACGAGTCGATCCGAAAGAAGCTGGCGGACGCTGGGTATCAGCAGTCCCCGTATATGTCAAATCGGTTCTTTCGTGACATCCCCGACACGCCGATACAGGTGAAGGTCGATCTCATCACGGGAGAGTTTCCCGAAGTTGCCACTGACGGAACGCATCACCGCATTCAAGAACTGGCGGTGTGGAAGGCCCGTGGCGTAGATTTGGCATTCACCTTCCAACAGGATGTCGCCGTCGAAGGGACTCTTCCGAACGGCGGACACAACAAAGTTACGGCGAAGATGCCGATCATCGCCGCCTACCTCTGCATCAAGGCCATCACCCTCAGCGAGCGCAAGAAGGAGAAGGACGCCTACGACATTTACTTTTGCATCGAAAACTACCACGGCGGGTACAAAATGCTGGCCGAGGAGTTCCGAGGGAAGACGAGTGATAAACTCATCGCTGAGGGCATTGGCATTCTTCGGGAGAAGTTCGAGAGACTGGACAGTATCGGCCCGGTGTGGGCAGCGCAGACAGCCGAGGAAGCCACTGTCGGAACCGGCTTCGACTTAGAAATGGAACAGCGTCGAGCCTACGAAATCGTCAATGCACTGTTGCGAGAGATCGACAACATGGCTGGGGAGTAAGTCACCGCGCTTGTATTTGATGGCTATTTGATCCGAACGACCCGTTGCTATGGATTCGCATCAGCCCTTCGCTGCAAGTGCATGTCGAGTAGGGCATTGCGAGATGCAGCGATATTTGATACGATTTTAACTAAGGCGGTTGGCCCCACCAGGTTGTTGAACTCATGCTCTGGATCGAATGGTACGACAATTTGGCAAAACCCTCGTGGACACCCGCGCCAGCGACCATCGGGCTGATCTGGATGCTGCTCTACCCGATCATCGTCATCAGCTTTGGGTTCGTGTTCCTCAAGGCGTTTCAGGGCAAGGTTCCCCGAAGCCTCGCCGTGCCGTTCGCC
>JBIKZJ010000275.1:0-8723 GCA_044354755.1 Schlesneria sp.
CGCCATCACCGGCAGGTCGGCGGCGGCCAGTGCCCGAATCGTCTCGGCCTGCTGAATTCCCCCTTCCAGTTTTACCGCAGCAGCACCCGTTTCTTTCAGGATTCGCCCCGCATTTTCCACCGCCTGCTGGGGGCTCACCTGATATGACATGAAAGGCATGTCCACGATCACGAGTGCCCGCTTGGCGGCCCGAACAACAATCTCGCCGTGATAGATCATCTCGTCCAGCGTCACCGGCATGGTGGTCGATTTTCCCTGCACCACCATCCCCAGCGAATCTCCGACCAAAATCGAATCGACCCCCGCTTGATCAAAAATGCTGGCAAAGACGGTGTCGTAGGCGGTCAACATCGTCAGTTTCCGCAGTTGTCCTTTCATGGCCATAAATTTCGGCACGGACATCGGACTGGTACCGGGCAAAGTTGGTCGAGGTTCAGACATATTTCAGTGGCATCCCGTCAGCAAAAAGTCACATCAACAAAAAGTCACATCAACAAAAAGTCACAGACGATCCCGTTGGATTGCGAAGTTTGACCTCGCAACAGAATTTACGCGATCTCGAAGGGAAACGAAATCACATCGGCGAGTTTCTTCTGGCCCAGTGCGAGCATCACAAGCCGGTCCACCCCCAATGCGTTGCCAGAACAGTCTGGCAGTCCCCGTTCCATCGCCCGCAGCAGTCGACTTTCGTCCGGTAATGGTCGTAGCCCTGCCGTGTGCCGCAGCGCCGCTTGCTCCCGGATTCGGGCTCGTAAGGCCGCCGCATCGGTCAGTTCATCGTATCCGTTACATAACTCGATTCCCTCAATATAGAGCTCAAATCGCTCGCAGGTCAGCCCATCCGGTGCTAGCCGAGCTAATGCCGCCTGGCTGGCAGGATAGTTCGTCAGAAAGGTGGGACGCATTCGACCCAACTGGGGTTCAATCAATTCCGCCAGCAAATAATTGAGCCAGCCATCCCGATCATCGCCAGCCAGCCCAGGTGGCGGGACCAATCGCCGCTCGGCCGCGATCGCCTGCAAAAATTCCAATGACGAGCTTAACGGACAACACCCTGTTTCCCGCAGAAAGGCGGCCTGATACGTCAATCGCTCAAAACCGGCAGGATCCAGCACACGCGACACCAGACTCGTCCCACCTGACGAAATCTCAGAGGCCCCCGATGGCCATTGAGCCCCCGCCGTGAAAACCTGCTGAACCAGCGATTCGGTGAATCGCATCAACTCCACCAGATCATCCCCCCGCCGATACCATTCCAGCATCGTAAACTCGGGGTTATGCATTTGGCCCACCTCGCCGTTCCGAAAGACTTTTCCTAATTGATAAATCGCATCGGCCCCCGCAGCAATCAGTCGCTTCATCGCAAACTCGGGTGAAGTTTGCAGGAACCGCGGCTGGCGGTGATGACTCCAGTCCGTCCCCAGCGGCAACCATTCGGCGACAAACGGTTCCAGCCAGGCGTCAACCACAATGTCCTGCGAGAGCAGCGGAGTTTCGACTTCAAAAAAACCGGCCTGATCAAAGAAATCCCGCATCCCCCTCAACAACCGCGATCGCTGTTTTAAGATCGGAATCGATGCAGTCGGAAATTCTTCAGGTTCAGTTGCAGACACGCAGGTTTGCTTTCAGTTGTCAGTTGTCAGTTGTCAGTTGTCAGTTGTCAGTTGTCTGAAACTTGACTCTTTTTCTCATTCGGATGATTCGTATGATTCGTGGTTCACAATCTTGGTGTTTTTCCCCTCAGGCCCCTGTCGTCTGACGCCGGACCAGATCGCTGATGGCGTCAACATGTGCCACAATATCTCGCCTTAACGCAGCGGGATCTAAACCAAAACCAAGTCGACGTGCCAGAAACTGAAAAGCGTCTGTCCCCGACGAGGGGACCGTCAGGTCGCGTGCATCGCCCCGAACCATCCGTAACGCATCGATCAGTCGACGAAAAAAGCCATAGCCTTCTCGCAACGTGACGTGTTCCGAGTCCGAAAGGACTCCTACCCGACGCATCTCGTCAATCGCCTGCCGCGTGTTCTGGACCCGCAGCGTCCGATGTCGGCCACCATGAGTAATCTGCATCGCCTGCACCAGATACTCGATATCCACCAATCCACCCGGACTCAGTTTGGCATTGAACTCTCCCGACGCAACCAGTTGCCGCACTTGCCGCTCACGCATCGCGCGCATCGACGCGAAGTCAAACGGCGGTCCTTCATATAAATAACGATCTCGCAGCGCAATCAGTTTTTCCCCCAGACCAGGTGCCCCCGTGATTGGTCGAAGTTTGATCAACGCCTGACGCTCGTACGGCCACGCTGCACCGTTGGGATCGAAATACCTTTGAAAGGCATCGAGCGAGACAGCGAGCGGCCCCGAACGCCCATAGGGACGCAATCGCAAATCAATGTGAAAAATCCCCTCCTGCCGCGCCACAATCGAATGCACACTCGACTCGACCAGTCGCTGGTAAAAGTTCGAATTGGAAATCGACTGGCGACCATCCGTCATTCCCTCTTCGTCATACACAAACATCAGCTCAATGTCCGAGGCAAACCCCAATTCCTGCCCGCCACATTTTCCCAACGCACAGACCACCAGCGAGGCCCGTTCGCCATCAGAGCGTTTGGGGGTTCCGTAGCGATCCAGCAATTCTCGTTCGCTCAACTGCAGGCTGGTCGAGACTACGACCTCTGCCATATCGGTTAATTCTTCGGCAAACCGGTCAAAGTCACCACAGTGTCCCAGAATATGACGCAAGTCGATCCGGAACATTTCACGGTCTTTGAACGCGTTCAAGCATTGCCGCTGTGCGACCAGATCATTGCTGGCCGCCAGCTCAATCGCCAAATCGCGCCAGAGTAACGTTTTCGACTTCGCTCCTTCAATTCCGGTAATATCACTCAAAACGGGGAACAGATTGGCATACTGCAGCCTGAGAAAATCCTCCCACAGAAAGTCGCTGACCCCCAGGACTTTGGCGAGTGCCGTCAGCACTTCTGGCCGTTCCAATGACGACAACTGATCTGTCCAGTCGGGTTGCTGGAACAGCTCACTCAAAAAGGAACGAAAATGCAGTAACGCCGCCTTGGGATTGGGTGAGCCCGGAAGCAAATGCGTAAAGTGTTTGATCAACACAATCGCTGCCTGCAATTCCTGTAGCCGACGCTGATCCAGAATTTTGCCGTGACGATTCGAATCCGAAACATACAGCACATCCGCCGCCGCGTGGCCATCAGAACGGATCACCACTTTTTCAATCGAAACCCCACTCAGTGCGAGCGAATTAGTCAGCTCATACAAAAATCCGATGGTATCCTCACCCCGGATCCGCAAGACCGTCAACTGCTCGTGTGATTCATTATCAATGCTCAATTCCAGCGGTGTCGGCTTGGATGCCACATCCGGTGAACCTTCGAGTGCCTCGGCGACGCGCGATGCCAGACGCCCCTGTGCTTCATGACTGCGACCGGATTGGGAAAGGAGCAGCAGTTCCGTCAGATCCACCTCATAACGACTCCAGACTTCAAACATCACCGCCTCGATCGACGAACGAACGGTAAAGACATCCGCAAACGTTCGCCCCGACTCTTTTGCTTTTTTCTTCCCCTGGACCGGTTCGTCAGTCGAGACATACCCATTCACGATATTAAAACCATAGACGAACAACAGCCCACAAATCAGCGACAACCCCCCAGGCTGGTCAATTCCGAGCACCCGCACCCGCCAGGATCCGTCCCCTTCAGAACGGGCCAGCACGCGCACGGGGCGGTCGCTGTTGAGCGTTTTCAAGATTTGTGGATGCTCGCGTCGCTCTTCCTCACTAAAGGCGAACCCGCTATCCAGTTCCACGGCATCCGCCTGCCCCCCCGATCCCGCTGCCGATCCCGCTGCCGACGGTCGCGGCGGCAATCTCAGTTCGGCGGGCGTCGCCCCGACCAGATTGTCAGGGGACTCAATATTGGCGGTGTCGATCACGTATTTTTGAAAAATGGCCCGAATCGCCCGGCAGTGCTGACCGTAGTGGACCAGGAAGAGTTCCCCATCGCGAAAGTCAAGCCGCCGCGCCAGGGCATTCAATTCGTCAGGATCGGTCGGCAGCGAATGCTCCTGGCGATTGTGCATCAACTGCAAGGCATGTTCGATCGTTCGCAAAAACAGATATCCATCCGCCAAACAGCGATATTCGTCCGCCCGAATCAAATCAAAATCGGCCAGTCGGATCAGTCCATCCAGCGTGTTCGCAGACCGAATCTGCGGAACCCGCTGTCCATGAATCAACTGTAAAGACTGCACGACGAACTCGACATCCCGAATCGAACCGTTCCCCGATTTGACCTCGCCAAACGCCCGCCCCCGTCGTTCCAGTTGAGCCTCGATCTGGTTCTTCGCCGATCGAATACTCACACAAACCGCCTGCGGATCGTTGCCAAAAATGAGCGGTGCGGCGTTGTTTAATAAGCTTTGTCCGATCGCAAAATTCCCCGCAACCACCCGCCCTTTCAATAACGCCTGCTTTTCCCAAAGTTCCGCCTGTGACCGCAGGTAGTCCAGATAAACCGGCACGGGAACCACCAGCTCACCCGCACGCCCCCACGGTCGCAACCGCATGTCGACGCGATACAAAAACCCTTCACCCGTCGCATCCTGCAAGGCCTTGATCAATCGCTGGGCGAGCGTCGTCAGCGACGCTCTTCCCGGTACTGCAATCGGCGATCCCCCCTCGCCAGCCCGCTTTTTCTCGCGGGAACCGGTCTCGGCTGAGCCCACCCCCGCCTGCTGGGGCCCGACCCCCTCCCGTTGAGGTCCCGCCCCTGCCCGGTGAGACCCTACTCCCTCCCGGTGCGACAGCGTCAGGAAAATCAGGTCGATATCCGAACTGTAATTTAACTCTTCTCCCCCCAGTTTCCCCAGCGCCAGCACCGAAAACTCAGCCGCATCCATCCCAAGATCGGTCGCCACCAGTCTGAGACAGGCTTCAATCAAGCCATCCGCCAGCAGGCTTAACTGCACCGTCGCCGAACGAAAATCAAATCTCCCAAACGAATCACAGGCACCAATTCGCAGTAATTCGGATCGCTGGTATCGCCTGAGTGCATCCAGTTTACCCGGAAAGGTGGTTTCCAATTCCGCCGCAGCCAGCCCCCCCTCAATGAACTCTTCGCGACTTTTCAGGTCAGCCATCAGCCGATGTTGAATCAATTGCCGCAGAGCCATCGGATTGCGAAGGAGCGTTTCCGTAAGATAACGACTTCCGACAAACAGTTTAATCAACATTTCCAGCGCGCGCGGGTTGTCAACCAGAAACGACGAAAGTTCGCCCGGATCCCCCGACCGCAGCACAAATCGCTCAAAATCGACCAGCAATTCGTCCGCATTGTCCATTTCGGCGAGTAGCAGCAGCAAGCGATCCAGGCATTCGCTGGCAGTTCCCAGCTGCAAAAGTGCTTTCAAGCGCACAGCGACCCCGGCCGAATCACGGAACCCAAGGGATGCCAGCCACTCGTTGATCGCAGCGACTCCCCCCTTGTCACCATCCACCAAAAGTTGTAAGGAATTTTTCATATCAATCAAAGTACCAAAACCAGCAGGATTCTGAGAAGCGTCTGCCGACCCAGGATTCCAAAAAGGAGAGAACCGGGGTGACGGCCGCGACAAATTCCGAAAAAGAGGATGAAAATCAAGTTTTTGACGACTGTCAGCAGTCAATTCTGACCGACAGAACGTGCCGCGGTCAAAAGATCTTGTTTTTCTCGACCAGCTGGACTTGCAACAGAATGGCGAATTCAATATCACATGTCCCGCACGACAACATTCCCCGATAGCTCAATAGGTAGAGCGAGCGGCTGTTAACCGCTAGGTCCTAGGTTCGAGCCCTAGTCGGGGAGCTTTCTGTTTTTCTACGGAAAAACAAATCCTGATGATCAACACGAAACGCCGAGTGACTGTTCTCTCGGCGTTTTTGGTTTTTCCTGGTCTTCGCGCGTGTTTTCGAAAGATCGAGTCCCTAGTCAAGATTCTCTGTTCGCAGAACCAATTTCTGGCGTCCGATCGCAACCCACAAGGTCTCGATCACCACCCCCAAAATCGCCTCTCGGGGTCTCTGAATTTTTTTCAAATTCCCAACAGCATCTTAAACCATTCAAATACAGAGGTTTACGCTTGCGTTCTTTACCCGGCACCGCTCCGCAGCTTCTTGCAGCGAATGGTCCTTGAGGTTGATTTCCTGAGGTTCTGGCACGGTTGTCCTGGAATCGCCGAGACTCTTCGCGGGGGGTTGGTTCGGCACCCTACCTCGCCCGGCTTTGGTGCTCGTTGACGACCCACCACTTCCCGTCCTTGCGAACCCAGGTCGCAGTATACAGGACATCCCAAACCGGCTCGTTGAGATCCTTCTTCGTCCCCACGGCCCGCCCGGTCTCGACCGCAGTCTCGCCGCCGAAAACCACAATCACCTGCATCCGCTCCTTCCGGGGGACCATGGCCAGCCCCTGAGCGGTGACGTCGGTCATCCCGACATACAGGTTGACCAAGTCCGTCATCCCTTGGAGCGCGGCCATCCCCTTGTCGGTAATCTGGGTCCCATCCAGGCCGAGGTCGTGCAGTTTCGTCAGCTCTGCCAGCCACGGCATCCCGGCGTCGCTGATTTTGGTCTTATTCAGGCCGAGGGACTTCAAATTCTTCATCTGCTCCAGGAATCGCGTATCGTCGTCGCCGAAATTCGTCTCGGACACGAAGAGATCCTCCATCTTGGTCAACCCGGCCAGATGCACCCACCCGGCAGAGGTGATCTTCCTGCTGTTCGTCCAGAACCGCTTCATCTCCTTCATCTGGCCGACCCGTTTCATGCAGGCGTCATCGACGTAGTCCCCGAACAGGGTGAGTTGTTCCAGACTTTCAACGCCGTTGAGGAACTTCAGGAAGCCCTCCGGAGTGATGGCGGACGCGGTGTGGTCGAACGTTTTCAAACCCTTGATCTGCCCGGCATAGCCGAGGATCTCGTCCGTCACGGGGTAGCTGCCGAGGCTCAGGGACTTGAGTTGCGTCAGTTTCGGCAGGACTGCGAACGCGGCGGCGGGAACGTCGGTCGCATACATCTGGAGGTAGCGAAGTTTCGGCAGCGCCGCGAGGGGGACCAGCCCACCGGCCGTGATCTGGCCCTTGTACACCATCACCCGCTCGACCTCTGGCAGTTGGGCGATCAGCCGCAGGTTCTCGTCGGTGGCGTTGCTCTCCTCGCCCCCGTTTTCCCCGGTGCCGAGGTTGATCAGCGGGCCGCCACCCTGCGGCTCAATCGTCAGACCCAGCAAGCTGACCTTGTTCGCCTTGAGTTTCGCCAGTACGGCCTCGCGTTCAGGCGAACCCGCCGGCTCGTCCGCCCGGGCAGACGTCGTCACGGTCAGAAGGAAGAGCGCAACGAAGCTCGTTGTCATTCGGTGAACGTTCATGTGATTAATCCTCGACTTAATGAAAGTATTATTCCGTCCTGACAACGCGGAACCCTGCGCTGCAGTTCCGGCTGTCCGGCTCGGTCGCGTTTCGCTCGGCAGAACGGGCTCCGAGTGGTCTGAAGGTCCAGGTCCCTCCACGAATGACACGCTTCATGCCCGAATCGGGGCCGGTCGGATCGTTTGCAGGGGACGCAGCATAGTACTTCTCCCCATACCAATCCGAGCACCACTGAAAGGCGTTTCCGTGCATGTCGTACAGCCCGAAGGCATTCGGCTTGGATTTACCCACCGGCGACGTGAACGCATAGTTGTCGCTGTGATAGATCATGTATTTCCAGTCCGGGATTCTCGCCTTGACCGTCGCATCGACCAAGTTGCTGACCTTGCCCAGCGTCTTGGGATCATCGCCACTCGGATACCGCGTGGTCGTCCCGGCACGGCAGGCGTATTCCCACTCCGCCTCCGTGGGCAATCGGTAGGTCTGGCCTTCTTTCTCGCTGAGCCACTTGCAGAAGGCCATCGCATCGTTCCAGGTCACATTCACAACAGGGTGCTCGTCGGTCTGCTCGAATCCCGCGTTTTGCCAGGAATACTTTTCGTCGTTGCTGAACTGCTTCTTGTCAGGATCCCAGCCCCATGCCAATCGCTTCTGATCCTGATCCTTGTCCGTCTTGTGCGATGTGGCGGTGACGAACTGCCGGAACTGACCCCGCGTGACCGGGTACGTCCCCAAGAAGAATGGCTGCGTGATCCGCACGTCGTGCTGCGGATGCTCGTTCTCGAAAAAGTTGGCTTCCAGTCCTCCCATCCCGTCCGCCGGAAAATTCTCGCGGTAGGCTTTGTTGAAGTAGGCCGCCGTCTCCGCCGGCGACTCGCCGCTCCCCATCTTGAACTTACCCGCCGGGATCAGCAATAGTTCCATCTCCACACCGCCGCCCAAGTCTGCAGCCTGTTTTTTCGGTGGGTCTTGCGGCTCATCGGAAACGCTTTTCTCTGCCTTGAGGGGATCGAGCCGTTCCCGTGGGCTTTCGCCCCTCAATCCATGCGGCTTTTCAACCTCGATGATCCAGGTCTCCTTCGCCAGCATTTTTCGGAAGACAGGATGCAGGCCTTCAAAATCGTCGCACATGATGACGATCTTGCTCGCCAACTCTTTTTGCGCCTGGTTCATCGGGATAATCCGCCCTTCGCCGGTCGACACGATGCTCCCTTTGAGCGGACGGTCGGTTTTCTCAATCACGCCGCTCGTCATCACTCTGTCGGAAGTCTGCTTGAAAGTCT
>JBIKZJ010000655.1:0-2643 GCA_044354755.1 Schlesneria sp.
TTAAATTGTTCGAGTCACCGGTTTTGATCACGTTTGGTTTATAGCGGAATAATGGCGAGAGTGCCGCCAGCGGAAGTAGTTGTGTCTGATGAGGTTGCGGTTGTGCATGTGATGAATTTTTTCAGTTTTCAGTTTTCAGGGTGTAGGGTGTAGGGTGTAGGGTGTAGGGTGTAGGGGGGTTCGTCACCCGGGGGACATGAGAATCATTGCGGTTTCCCGAGTCCGTACCACAACTGACGACGGAGCGGGTGGGGCGAAAGCATCTCAAGGGGCAAGAAATCACTCGTTTTTCATGAGGCCTGAATCCGCCGCAGCAGCATTTCCAGCTGTACGAGACGAGTTAAAAGAAGATGATGACGATGAGCTGGATGACGATTTCGAACGAGATGATGACGATGATGATTGAGAGCATGCCGGTCGGTTTCAGGTTCAATTCACCGTCGAACTTGCCGGAAGAAGGGGGGTTAACTCCGCCGCCTTTCCACTGCCGTACACCAAGCGAATAACAAATTACGCACCAACGCGAATATTCTCCAGAGCATTCTCGATTGGGACTCACGACCAAAACAGGAAATTCCCATGCCCACATCGAGACCGACAGTTAACAAATCCGTCTTTGGCGCGTCTCGAGAGTGTGCTGCGAAGGGCTGGTTTACAAAGCATGTCAGACCCAGTCGCCCGCTCGATGCCGGTGCCCGCATGCGTTCGGAACAAGGAAATTTGGTCGGGGCACGGGCCCGACTGCTCTTCCCCGATGGAATTCTGATCTCCACTTCGACTCGTCAAGATGGAGTGGCGGAGACGGCTCGGCTGATGAACGATGGCCGGGTTCAAACGCTCTTTGAACCATGCTTTAAGGCCGGAGACTTCATCGCCCGCGCGAATATTCTTACCCGTGAGGACGATGGCTGGCACCTGATTGAGGTTAAGTCGGGGACCCAACTCAAAACGGAATATATTCAGGATGTCGCGTACACCGCAACGGTGGCGCGGCTCACCGAGATTCGATTTGCACGAGTCTCATTAATGATACTTAACAAAGAGTATCTGCTGGGTGATCCGCTCGACAGCCAGTTCGCCACGCTCGATGTCACCGCAGAGGTCGAAACATTGATCCCTGAGTTTCGTGCGATGATGGACGGCCTGCCGGAGATTCTCTGCCGAGATAGCCCGCCGGATGCCACGATTTCTCCAGTGTGCCGCCATGGCGGATTGGAGCACGAAGTGTTTCAGCAACGGAGAAAAGACCTGCTGGACTATCGTGCCCGAGACACGCTGGCGATGGTCAGACTGCATCACGTCGCTATGGACATTCTTGAGCGTCACTCATGATTTCCGCTATCTATCCAGTCCCTTGGCGGTATTATCTTGGTGAATCCGGAAATCACGTGTGGTGACGATGGGGTCATGAACATCGGCACATTCTCTGAGTTTGTGGCCCTCAATCCATTTTTTAGACCCGAACGTCGATCACAGCTGTGTGAACAAACAAGCGTGAACAAACAAACTGTAAACGAGTAAACAATGGCACAAACGTATGTTTCGACCTTGGTTGTTCTGGCTCTCATCTCGACCGGGTTGTTCGCGGCCGACCCTCCGAGCAAGCCACGAACTGGCACCACGCAGAAGTTTGGCAATGGTACGCTCACGAACCGCTCAGATGGGTCCAGCAGCCGAACCGAGAAATTTGGCAGTGGGACAAGAACCACGGAACGCGATAAAAGCGGCCATACCGTCACCGGAACCACGCAGAAGTTTGGTAATGGAACGCTCACCAACCGCTCAGATGGGTCAAGCAACCGAACCGAGAAATTTGGCAGTGGGACAAGAACCACGGAACGCGACAAAGGGGGCCATACTGTCACCGGCACCACGCAGAAGTTTGGCAATGGCACGCTCACGAACCGCACAGACGGATCCAGTAGCCGGACAGAGAAATTTGGCAGCGGAACGATCACGCGTGACAAACCTGGCCGGTCTCCCGCGAAGAAGTAGCTTTGGCTTCCCCGGATTGAAATCCAGCACGACGACTTTCGAATTACGCATGGGCCTGTAGCGGCCGATGAGCTGCGTCCCCTTTTTGTTTTCCCCCCTTAAAAAGAGGCTTCGCGTAATAGTCATTCGGTCCGTTTACCGCTTGTAGGGCCTCAGAGTGACCAAGCCTGGCACAACTCCGGAGTGCTTGTCGTTAAATGTACAAAGTTCTGCTGATAGACCGACGGCAACGGCCGCGATCACTGCATCCAGCAGTCCCAATCCGTCTGATAGGTGAAATGTGGTAAAGTCCATCAGTGCTCGCTGACAGTCGGTCGATGTCGGCCAAGATCATCGGCGGTGGGGCCGTCATTCGCAATACCTCACGCACTTGCCGGGTATTTTTCGCCCCTTGGATCAACTCCATGACGACAAATCCAGGAACGGATGGAAGAACAGTGAGAGTCGCGAATCAGCCAAGAGCAGCCGCATGTCTCCGCTGTACGTCAATCAGCACATCGGTATCAAGAACGAGCATGGAGATTACGCAAAGCGGTGCTGGGCTTGGTCGCGGAGTTGGCGAGCTTCGGATTGGCTATCGGCAAGCTCATTGCGGCTACCAATCACACCCTCGGCCTGCCAGAAGGCGACAAGTTCCGCGCCGTCATG
>JBIKZJ010000657.1:0-2640 GCA_044354755.1 Schlesneria sp.
GCGCCGGCTTTCGCGGACAATGGGAAGGGCCGGGTGTCGCCGATCAAATCCTGCAGGCCAAAGATGCCATTCGTCGTGCCGGACGCCACTGCGGTGTGCTGGCGACCAGTAACGACAATGTGCGTGAACGGCAGCAACAGGGATTTCGCGCGATTGGCCTTGGTATGGACACGGGACTGTTGGTCCGATCCGTCCGGGCTTCACTCGCAGTGATCGGCCGCGACCGTGCGATCCAGGCCTCGTTTGTCCCCACCCCCACCCCGATCGCCGTCCCTCCGTTGTCCCGTCCGCCAGAATCGATGCGGCCCGATCGGGACGAGGTGATGAATTCGGTCGGCGAAGGCCCGCGCGCCGAAATTGCACGAGGGGTTTCGTTTGAATGTCTGGTTGGTCGGCATAATCAAGCCCGCAACCTCTCGACGGGTCTGGTCACGTTCGCACCGGGGGCCATCCTTCCGCTGCACAACCATATTTTCACCGAGTCCATCACACTACTGAGCGGCACGGTAACGATCGAAGTTGAGGGGCGTACGTATGACATAAAAAAACTCGATAACACCGTGATCCCTGCCGGGCTGGCGCACTCGGCCCGCAATTCCTCGACCACCGAACCCGCAGTGCTCCACATTGCGATGGCAACCGATGCCCCCAGCCGAACACTGATTGACAAGTTTTTCCCGCGACGATCGATGCCGGATACATCGACGGGATTCCCCGGTGCGGAACGAGTCAATCGGTTTGCCACCGCCAAACGAGGGGCAGCAGGACCGAATACCGAATTCATCGACTGCTTCAACGAGACGCTGGTGCCGGGGATTGAAATGAGCGGCGGGTATGGGCTGTTCCAGCCGGGGGGACGCCTGCCGGCGCACATCCACGATTTTGACGAGTCGATCTGTATTATCTCGGGGACGGCCACTTGTATCGTCGAGGGGCGACGGTATTCGATGAGCGACTGTCAGACAGCGCTGCAGCCCCGCGGTCGGGTCCATTATTTCATCAATGAATCCCAAGGCCCCATGGAGATGCTGTGGGTCTACGCGGGTCCGATCCCCGAACGGATCATTGTCGACGAACGCTGCGCAACCGTCGAAGGAAACCCGTGGCGCTAAGATCGCGTTGATCGTTGCAGCCATTACGAACGACTTCCCAACCGACCGTGGCCGCACGGAATACGGCATTCTCGCGACGGCCGGAAGCAGAACCGGCATCGACTGGCGATCTGGCACGATTGTTCTCACTCGTCGATCTGGGCCTGTTGGTCACCATCGATAAAATCGGGACGAACCGAAATATCTGTTTCCCGGCGGATCTCGTTGTCAAGAACCAGCGACGGGCCGCGGTGACTCGTTGACACCGGTATGCCCTTGCTGACAAGCTAATCCATGTACGCCACTGGTTGGCAAAATGGCAGCATCCGCGTCGTGGCGGACGACGTGTCAGGACTGTTTGAGAAGGTTTTGAAGATGAAGAAATCGAATCCGTTTGGGGCGAATGACGCCGCTGCCGAATTCGTTTTCGCAGCCGAATCCGCGGCTCAGTGTCGGCATTGGGACGAGGCAGACCAATCGTTTCTTCAGGCCATCGCACTCGATCCGTCGCCAGCCAGTCGCATTGCCTACGGTGTTTGTCTGTCACGTCAAGAACGGTTTTTCGAAGCCATTTCTGTTTTCACGCCGATCCTGGAGTTGAATGACAACGTGGCGACGGCGGTCGTGTGTCACAATTTGGCCGGGATCTATCGCGAGGTCGGCAATCTCGATCTGGCTCGTCGCTTTCAATGGCGGGCGACGCTGTTACAAGAGGGGGCAGAAGCGGCGGATTTACTGGCGATGACGAATGAGGCCTTGGCAGGGGATCTGTACGAGACGGCTGATTCACTGCTGCAATCTGCGTTCGAAATGGACGAGAACCACGACATCCCGCCGTGTGCAAACGGTGATTTGATCGCGACAGAAGGGCTGATCGTCGCCGCAATCGAATCGCCAGCAGCCGGGGTCTTAACGCTGCTGGCTGCCTACCGTCAGCATCAGGCGATCGGCGATCTTCGTGGCATGGGTGCGGACCAGCTCAACCTGTCCCGTGTTTTCCGCGAATTAAAGCGAGACCGTGCCGCACGAAAAGCACTGGATCGCGCGATCCGGCACTTCAAGCAAGCCCCCGCTCCGGAATCTCTGCATCGCGCCCAACAACAGCTCGAGCAACTCGACCGGTCCCATGCTATCAGGACGTTTAATGGAACCCGCAATTGAGGATGTGACGATCCGTGGCCCATGGGAGCCTTGAAAAGGATTCGTTTGCCATCACCAAATTGCGAACGACTGTGGAGTGTGAGGAGAAGCAATCAGTCCACGGGGCAGAAATCACTCGCGTACTTTGGTTCCATTGCCGGAAAGCCGAGTGTTGGTCGCAAACTGCGTTTTGCACGGCATCTCCAAAGACAACGCGACAAAGGCACGGCAATTCGACTTTGAAGACTCAAACAATACCGTCTAATCGCAATGACCTTCTTTTTGGCCAGCGAGGGTAAGGCCACGACGTGCATGATTGTTGAGCAGGACATCTTCCACTGTTCCTGCGACACGGTAATGAAGCGATTCGTCACACTGAATACAAGAGACTACCTACATTTAACGTAAA
>JBIKZJ010000656.1:0-2640 GCA_044354755.1 Schlesneria sp.
TCAGAGCATGAGGCTTATTGGGACGAGGAATACGAACGGCGTCTGTTTGAATGGGCGGCGGAAAAGGTCCGAACCGGTTTTCAGGAATCGACTTGGCAAGCGTTCTGGCAAACCACCGTGGAAGGAGTCGAAGTCAAAGACGTTGCCGAAAAACTGGGAATCACCGTTGGTGCGGTTTATATTGCCAAAAGCCGCGTGTTGTCCCGATTGAAAGAACAGATTCAAGAGATAGGTGATCGATGACAGCCCCGATCCCCTGCCCCGATCGTCTGACCTTGCGTCGCCTGATGGATGGCCGTCTGTCCCCCAGTCTCGAACAAGAACTTTCGGCACATCTTGACCACTGTGAGATCTGCCAAAAACGACTCGAACGCATTGTGGCCGGCGGTCGTACGCTGAACAACATGCAGCGCAATCTCCGCGGCGCCAGTGAATTGAGTGACGCGTTAAAGCGGGTCATCGAGAAGTGTCTCTCTGATCCTCAGATCTTTGCACCAGCAGATCCGCCGCCGCAGAAACAAGACCTCAGCCCCCCTCCAGAGACCCCGACTCCCTTGATCGGAATCTCTGGCGAGGACCGGCAACAACTGGGCCACTACCAACTGGGCCACTACGAAATTCTTGAGACCATCGGTCGCGGTGGGATGGGTGTCGTGATGAAAGCCCGCGATCCGAAACTCAATCGGATCGTCGCCATCAAAGTCCTGAATGCCAGCCTTTCCGCCGAGGAAACCTCACGACTGCGATTCATCCGTGAAGCCCGAGCCGTGGCGGCCATTAATCATCGCAACGTCGTGACCATCTATGCCGTTGAAGACACGGCCGAGCCGTATCTGATCATGGAACTGATCGAAGGTCGAACGCTGCAACGACACCTCGCAAGGCATCAACCGCTCGAGTTGCGCGATGTGCTGCGGATCGGCATGCAGATCGCCAACGGATTAGAAGCCGCACATGCCAAGGGGGTGATTCACCGGGATGTCAAGCCAGAAAACATCATGCTTGATGCCGCAACGGGACGAGTCAAGCTGATGGATTTTGGATTAGCCCGGGTCATCGGAGATCCCAGCCTGACTCAGACCGGCCTCGTCGCGGGGACACCAGGATTCATGTCGCCCGAGCAGGCGCTAGGCCAAACCGTTGATCATCGTTCTGACCTGTTCAGCCTCGGCAGCGTGCTGTATGTGATGTGTACCGGACAACCCCCATTCGATGACGATGAAAGTCTGGTGGCACTCGAACTTGTTTGTAAAGCTCAGCCCGTTCCACCCCAGCAACGAAACTCCGCCGTTCCCGATTGGTTGGCCGACCTGATCAGACGACTCCATGCGCGACGGCCAGAAGATCGTCCCGCTGCCGCTGGTGATATCGCCCGCATTTTGAAGCAGCAACTGGAAAAGGTGGTGGGGAGCGGTCAAAGCGCCGGACAGCCGATTGACAAGACACCGCCTGTTGCGGCGTTAGAGCCGATCGAGCCTGTTGTCGCAGCAGCGCTCATCGTATCCCTCAATCCACCCGAGCCAGCCCAAACGCGTCATCTGGCGACAATCACGAACTCCCCGCCCATTCGCCCCATCGCGTCCCCTCAACGCCGTCTTCTGGGGATCGCTGGTGCTGCCATTGTGGGGATCGCCTTGATCATGGGAACCCTGTCGGTTCTGACCAACCGGAATCCCCTGGAAAAAAAGGAGGGGCCAGCGGGCTTCGTTTCGATGGCAGCAACAGGGACACTCCCCGCATTGCCGCCGCTGGTGTCGAACCGAAATCCTGGACCACAGCAAGGGTTTATACCGGGTCTGAACCCCGCAGAATCTTCGCTGTTGCCGTTCCTCCTTCCGAATCAACGGCGACGTTATGCCACCTTGGCGGAAGCGGTGTCGGCAACACAGGAGGGGGGTGACACAATCGAGATCAGTGGCCAGATTCCGCTGGTCATGCCCCCCTTGATCATTCGAGGAAAATCGCTGCGGATTCATGCCGCCCCCCATCAAAATCCCCTTTTGCAGGGGGATCCGTCTACCCCAGACGATGCTCCGCTCATCGACACCGACTCGGATCTCATACTGGAAGGGATTCAATTTGAGCGTCACACTGCCATACATCGCGGGACGGGTTCAGCGCGGGTCGCGCCCACGTCACAACCCCTGATCCGAACGGTGGGGACTCAATTTCGAGCGGCGAATTGCCGATTCTCAACGTCACCAAATGCCGACGGCCTAGTCACGGAAAAGGTTTCCCTGGTCTCACTGCGAAATTGCCAATTTTCCCACCCTGCCGGATTTGCAATCTCTTGCCTCCCCCATCCCGAACAGAAGTTCTTCATTCAAAATTGCATCCTCCATTCACAGGGGGGCATCACGCTTCAACCGTCCGCAGGCCCGTTGCGAGAGCCCCGGCTGGAACTTCGGGGGAATACCGTCGTCGCCGGCCATCTGCTCGTCCCGCACCTTCCTTTACAGCAACCGACTGAGAGCAAAGTGATTCCGAGTCCCCTGGCTTGGCGGGTTTTCGCCGACAACAATCTATTCCACCTGTTCCAATCGGTACTTGGTGTCGTCAACCCGCCCCCTCCGACAGGCCCTGGCGGCGGCAATTCTCGAGCGAGATCACAATGGTTGTTTCAGGTCTTGCACTGGAATG
>JBIKZJ010000276.1:0-8668 GCA_044354755.1 Schlesneria sp.
TGAAGCGGTTGGCTCTCAATCCGGTGCCACCAAGGCGAAAGTTGTCATTGAAAAATCAGGCGAGTTGAAAGAAGAAGCCAAGTAGACCTCGGTTGATCCGATGTCTTGTTTTCTCGTTCAAAATGCCGAAGCCGCAATGGATCCCGACCGCAATTTTCTGTTGCGGTCGGGATTCTGGCGAATGAATAGGCCTTGATGGCTCGCGAAAAATCATCACGCTGTTAAAAATCCCTTTCAGGCCGTTCGCCGATGGGAATCAGGAGAGAATCATGAAACGTAAAGGCTGGTCGATTGCGATTGTCTGTGGACTGCTCGCAACATTCGGATGGAATTTGCTCGGTCAGGAAGGGACAAAATCCAAAAAGGCCCCCGATACGTTTCAAGCGAAATTCGAAACCACCGCTGGTGATTTTGTCATCGAAGTGAAGCGGGAATGGGCGCCGAACGGAGCCGATCGGTTCTATCAACTGGTCAGCTCCGGGTTTTATGACGAATGCAAGTTTTTCCGGGTGGTCCCCAAATTCATGGTACAGTTTGGCATTAGCGGTGATCCGAAAACCGCAGCCAAATGGAAAGAAGCGACCATCAAGGATGACCCGGTCATCAAATCCAACAAGAAAGGGTTTGTGACGTTCGCCAAGTCGGGATTGCCAAACTCCCGAACATCACAAGTTTTCATCAGCTTCGGTGACAATACCTTCCTCGACTCGCAAGGATTTGCCCCGTTTGGTCAGGTGGTTGAAGGGATGAGTGTGGTCGAAAAGATCAACAGTCAGTATGGCGAAAAACCTGATCAAGGACAGATTCAGTCGCGAGGGAACGAATATCTGAACGACAAGTTCCCCAAACTGGACGGCATCAAAAAGGCCACAATTGTCGAAAAATAATTCCGTTGGATCGTGGTCTGGTGCGGTTGCGGTTCCAGACCTACGCGAGAACTCGGTTTGCCGCGCTATCGGCAGTCGGGTTGGTGACACGGTCACGCTAGTGAAGGGGCGAAACGCTGGTGAAAGCCGAAACGCTGATGACACGTTCACGCTGATAAAAACAGTTTTGCACCACGAATGATCATGAACACGACTGACAACCTCTGGTTGTCAGTCGTCCTTTTTCCCGTAGCGATTCCCATGTCGAACCCAAAAGAACCCGAGTCACCTTTCCTTGTTCGGCCGGCAACAAAAAAGGATGTCGACGCATTAAGCGACTTCATCGAGCCCTTTGTCAAACAAGGACGATTGTTGCCACGAACCCATGATGAGTTAGAGGACCTGACTCGCCATGGCTTCATTGCGGTCGCACACGACAAGATTCTTGGTTTTGCTGCACTCGAGATTTATTCCGCCAAGCTGGCGGAATTGCGCAGCCTGGCTGTGTCGCCGCAGCATCAAGGCCAAGGGATTGGCAAAGCGTTGGTCCAGGCGTGCATCGATCGGGCACGCCAACATCAGATATTTGAAGTGATGGCGATTACTTCGTCGGACGAATTTTTCCAGCGTTGTGGCTTTGAATTCACTTTGCCAGGTGAAAAGAAGGCCTTATTCCTGCAAACCAGAGAGACATACTAAAAAGCATGCCACGATCGAAGCCCACTTCCCGATTCAAATCCGCCTCAAAATCCTCGTCCAAGCCCCCCGTTCCCAAACGTCCTGCACGAGCCAAATCTCGAACAGCTTCGAAGCCAGGTGAGCCAAAAGCTCGGCCCGAAAAACCGACCACTCCTACCCTCGCTTCGCTGATGGCTTCGGCACTCCGGGACCGAACATTTTTGCGGTTGGTGCTCAGTCAGCCCCTCTCCAAATCCGAAACCGCGATTTCCAAGGTGACCGTCCGGCTGATCGAAGTCGGCGGAGCCACGAAATATCAGTGGACCGTTCGCTCAAAGACCCAAGAACTGCACGACAATCTGACGGCAGATGAATTGATCACGCAGACGAAAAGCGTCTTTGGGGTCAATTTTGGTGATGCCCATCTGTTCACCACCGAAGCCGATTTGACGGTCCGCTGGAACTATGGCAAAGCGCAAAAGATTCAGCGCAAGCCACCGACGCAGCAGCCAACCGAAGGGGCCGGCCATAACCGTCAGAAACAGTATCTGATCCCGGCGGGTGTCCCCTGCCCGTTCCTGATCGAAATCGGGGTGATGCTGTCGAGCGGACAGGTTCGCCCGGCGATGTACCATAAATTTCGTCAGATCAACCGGTATCTCGAATTCGTCGAAGACATTCTGCCGCAGTTGCCCGCCACCGGTCCGATTCACATCGTCGACTTCGGCTGTGGGAAAAGCTATCTGACCTTTGCGCTGCATCACCTGCTCACCACGATCCACCAACGAGAAGTCCTGCTGGTGGGACTGGATGTGAAGGGGGAGGTGATCGAAGACTGTTCACGGATCGCCAAACGGCTGGAATGTGCCGGATTGGAATTCCATGTCGGCCGGATTGAAAGCTTCGTCCCGACGCAGCATGTTCACCTCGCCGTCTCGCTGCATGCTTGTGACACCGCCACAGACGATGCCCTGGCAGCGGCACTGCGTTGGAAATGCGAAGCCATTCTGGCTGTCCCTTGCTGTCAGCATGAAGTTTGCCAGACGATCAGTCGGCAGACCCTGCCAGGACTGACCGAATACGGGATTTTGAAAGAGCGATTTGCATCGCTGGCCACCGATGCCCTGCGAGCTCAGTTTCTCGAATTACAGGGGTACAAGACCCAAGTTCTGGAATTTATCGAGACGGAACATACACCGAAGAACCTGTTGATCCGAGCGGTACTCAGGCCAGAAGGATCAGCGACCGATTCCGCCGCACGTCAAGAATCCTACAACGGTCTGAAGAGCGTATTGGGAATCACCGAGTGGCATTTAGAGCGAGCCGTTCGGGGCGAAAAATAAGTCGCAGTTTCGCCGTGGGTAGGTAACGGTGAAATCGGGTCCCTGCGTGAAACGCAAAAAGGCGATTCAACGCAAAGGCGCAGGGACGCGGGGACGCCAGGAAGATCAAAACAGAAAACGGGCTTGGGGTTTTCCTTGCGCCCCTGCGTCTTGGCGTCCTTGCGTTGATTTCCTGATCGTTTTCAGCACTGTGTTATCCTGGTGTCCCCATAGTCTCTGGACTGCGTGAAACGCAAAAGGAAGATTCAACGCAAAGGCGCAGGGTCGCGGGGACGCCAGGAATACCAAAACAGAAAACGGGCTTTGGGTTTTCTTTTTCTTCGCGCCTCCGCGTCTTGGCGTCCTTGCGTTGATTTCCTGATCGTTTTCAGCACTGTGTTATCCTGGTGTCCCCATGTTTTCTGGACAAAACGAATCCACTTCGGCCTGAATACGACGAATCAAGGCCTCGGCAATGACCCCACGAGCGATGACGCCTCGGGTGTTTGATCGGCACCGATGGACGCGTGTTTCTTCGAGGCGCGGTCAAACTGTCTCGCTTACACCAGGTGGTACACGCCTTCACCGTTTAACCCGTAGCCAGCGGCGCAGGCGGGTCGGTGTTCAGCCGACCTCTTCGACCGTCTACTCTTGGTAAACTTGGGTAGCCATCATACCCCTTCGACCTTTCTCGGCCACGAAGGAAACAGTCTTGCCGACTTTCAGACATTTGTTCTCGCTTTGGACATCTTTAAAATGCACGGCAAGATCGTCACCACCACCTTGACGAGTGATACGACCTTGCCCTGTTTCTTCGTTGAACGACGTAACGGTACCAGTTTCACGAATCAACATGATATTTCCCATTTAAAAAAATGAACTGCGTCAATAAAAAATTTTAATGAGCAATGTTCTTGAGTGCAAACGCAAAGACGCGGGGACGCCAGGAAGATCAAAACAGAAAACGGGCTTGGGGTTTTCCTTTTCCTTGCGCCCCTGCCTCTTGGCGTCCTTGCGTTGATTTTCTCATGATTTTCAGCACTGTGTTATCTTGGTGTCCCCATTGTTTGTATGTCCCCATGGTCTGTGGATAACGCGAATCCGCTTCGGCCTGAATACAACGAATCAAGCCCTCGGCAATGACCCAACGAGCGATGACGCCTCGGGTGTTTGATCGGCACCGATGGACACGTGTTCCTCCGAGACGCGGTTAAACTGTCGCGCTTACACCAGGTGGTACACGCCTTCACCGTTTGACCCGTAGCCAGCGGCGCAGGCGGGCCATTGTTCAACCGACCTCTTCGTCCGTCGACTCTCGGCGTACTTGTGTAACCCCCATACCCTTCATACCTCTCTCGACCACGAAGGAAACGGCCTCGCCGTCTTTCAGAAATTTTCTATCGCCTTCGACATTTTTAAAATGAACGTAAAGATCGTCACCACCATCTTGAGGAGTGATACGACCTTCCCCTTTTTCATCATTGAACCATCTAACGGTACCAGTTTGACGAATCGACATGATATGTCTCAATTAAAAAAAGAAAATGTTTTGATGAACTCGTTCATTGTATTGAGCAATGTTCTTGAGTGCAAGACAAACTTTTCGCGTTTTTTGATTGCGAGTAGAATCTGCGATCGGATCTGTTTTCAGTGAATGCAGATAGCTCAAAGGAGGCCAAGGATGGCATTCGCGAAGAGGTCTGTGGATCCTATTGTTCAGTCTCGTTTGCGTGAGATGGCAGCGGAAATGCGTGAATTGTTATACGGAGCAGCGGGCTGCCCCGAATGGGGAACAAAATTCCTGGAAATCGAGACGGATGGAATGTCCGTTGGCTTGGAATTGGCTCGGCTCGTGATGGAGCAGTCGGTCGACGAGCAGTCCCATCAAATGCCAAGCCAGGCAATGGCTGTTGATGACGATGAGGTTACCGCCAACAAGCCAAAATCTCGGAAGTTGGAGACAGAGGCAGGATCAGTCAAGTGGGAAGAATCTTTTGGATACCAGAAGAAAGGCCGCAAGGCTTTTTTTCCCTCAGACCCGAGCGCTGGGATTGAGCGTCAATGAAGACTTGTCGCCATCAATTCTTCAGAAAATCACGTTTTTGGGAACCAAGCTCCCGTCCTTTCATGACGCGTTCGAGGCCACGAGTAAACTCTTACGAATGAAGATCTGCGAGAAACGAGTCGAGCGAATTACGGAACGGATCGGTGGTGAGCGCGTCGCGCAACGCGAGGACGCGATTTCGAACTGGTCCGAACTCAAATTGACCGGAGAGGCAGATGGGGACACCAGTCCCCGCATGCTCGTGACCAAAACACTGAAGTTCGCCAAGTGGGGCGTGGGGACAGACATGGCAAATGCTGCCTCAGCCTGCCCTTCCACAGTATGGTAGAGACGTTTCATCCGTAGGGGCCTCCACCAATCACGTTCTTCTCCCAAATTTCGCCCATTGAGTAATCCGCACGCCATGCCGCCAATTTCTCGGCATCGAGTTGCTGAAACTCCGATGTCCCCGAGCGGCTATTGACCACCACGAGGTTCTCTGGCTCAAAATGATCGAGAAAGACCGACGATTGTGTCGCGAACACGAGTTGAGAATGTTCGCTTGCGGCCCGCGACATTCCCCCCAAGATCTCCAGCGCCGCAGGGTGCAGGCCTAACTCCGATTCGTCCAGGGCGATCAAAGTCGGCAGGTTCTCTTCTGGCTGTAACAAGAGTGTGGCCAGCGCAATGAAGCGCAGCGAGCCATCCGAAAGTTTGTGGGGGCCGAATTCGTAGTCGCGCCCTTTGTGTGTCCAGTTCAGCAGGATCTGCTTGTCGTTGAGCTTGCTGGGTTCCAGCACGAATCCCTCAAAATCGGGGACCATCTGCCGCACCGTGGCCGAGATGCGGCGATAGGCCATTTTATGTTGTTGACTGAACAGATACAGCATCGCAGCCAGATTCCCGGCATCGGGTAAGAGGAAGCGATTCGCATCGACAGAGCACGGTTGCCGCGCAGCACAACTTTCGGATGTGTCGTGAGTTTGTCTGCTCTCTGGGGGTGTGACCGGACTTCCGGCCGATCAAGCATTGAGTTCTCGGGCAAACGCCTGCTGGTCTGTGGAATTCGAGTAAAGTGCTTTGGCGCTCTTCCATACGCAGCCCGCAACATGAACGATGTCGAGAATATCCATGCACTGGGATTTCGATAGGTTTTCCTGACACGCGTCCGCGTCACTCCAGAGACTGTGTTGACCGTCCATCAATCGGATCAGCAGCTAGTCGGGTCGACGCCTCAATCACACTTCTCGATCGGCCCAGGTGAGCGACTGAATCGATCCCCGAATGATCTCGTCATCGAGCCCCTCAACTGTTGAAGGGAGGCGAGCATTCAGGCGCTGATGCTGTGGTCGAGGTCGAGTCAGTTTCAAATCCGTACACTCCTCACGGAATAAGGCTGAAACAATTTCCTGTGGTTTCCGCACGAACCGATCTACCGAATAGACTACAGCCAGCGTGGCCATCCGTCGATTGCCCGGTCGTTGTGGCCTGTCTTCGAATGCCTGGATCTGCTGAGCATCTTGTTGAACCGGCGGAACCCCTTTCCCGTCGGCAGTCATCACCAGCAGTTCACCCTCTTCCACGGGTGGAGGCGCCTCACGGGTTTGCAGAAACTGATCAGCCCGCTCGGCTAACCGACGACTCACCTTTTGCAGCGTATTAACGCTGAGTTGATGCCCGAACACTTGAGAGCAGGCGTCTGCGGATCCATGAAACGCCTGTTCACAGCAGAAAAGCATCGAGAATTCCTGCAGCAGTGGTGAATAGCGATCCGTGGTCAATCCGAGTCTGTCATTGACTGGCCATAAAATCACCCCGCTCTTCAAATCAGGGCTTGAGCGAGAAACAAAGGCTTTGATCTGATGCTCACCAAAGATGGTCCGCAGCGATCGACTGACCGTGGCGGCGCTGCGATAAAGCGGTTGATCGTGATGCATGATCACGTCACCTTGGTCGCCATCTTCTTGCGCTTGCAGAAAGGTGTTCATCACTTTCCCGCCGACGACTAGTAATCCGTCAAATCAACCCCTTTCAAAATCTTGAACGAGAGTTTCAGCCGCCGCTGCCGCCTGCTGCACGAATGGAATCAAGTGCTCTGCGAGCCGCGCGACAATTTCACTCTTGAAATCCTGGAATTCACTTGTTATAATAATTAGTAATGGATTCTTTGCCGAGAAATGCCACGGATTTTGATAGACCCAAATTTTCATCGCGTGGAGGTCGTTTTTCTGCAAGATCGATTCTATCCAATTTCCCCCAATTCATTCCGCAAGTGCGGTCACACCCCACGAAAAGAGAGCTCGTGAAGCGTGTTTATGAGCCCTGACCCCTTTGATCTGACTCGATTTGAATTTGACGGCTGGGGTTGGCAAATCCGGAGTCTACCGCTTGGTCTTCCAATCCAGCGAGTATGACTTTGCATCGAGCGGAGGCACGGCGGTTGGCTTGAATGCGACGAATTTAGAGGGTGGGACGATCACGATTTAAAACAGTGCCGCGGTTCCAGAACCGTCCAGTCTTGTCATGGGACTCACTGGTTGCATGGCGATGGTTTGGCGAAACCGCAAGCGGGGTTTTGTCAAGCGTTGCTAGAGCCGCATGGGCATTGAAGTTCGGTTGTGTTGAAAAGTGTCATTGATCGCAAGCTATTTTTGCCTAAGTGCTAAGGTCAGCAATGAGTATTGAACAGCGATTCTGGGTTTGGATCAAGAGTTTCGTCACGTTGGGATCGAACGCAAGGTCGAGGTGGCAGCGGAGGTTGTCCAAGCGTCGACGACCATCGGGACGTAGGTTGCTGACGGTCGAATCCCTCGAAACGCGTCGCGTCTTGGCCGCCGCGTCCCTTTCCGCCGGGATGCTGAGCATCGATCTGGATCAGACCGACGAAGTCGTTTATCTGTACAACGACGGAACATCGCTTCGGCTCGCTTCGAGCCAGCTTGCGAGCGAGCTGAGCTTTAGCACCGCTGCCGTCACCAGCATTCAAGTCACCGACACGACACTGAGAACCGGTCAATCGTTTTCCTTTTCGTATGGCTTGCCATTGAGTTTATCTGGGAGCTTGAGTGTTTCTCAGATCGAGACGGTGGTCTTCGGCAGCGATTTGACGGTTTCGGGAGTTAGTGGTCTGTCGGTCACGGAGAGTCAGTCGATTCAGGTGCGAGCACCGCTCAGCACCACAGGCGATCCCATTGTGTTTAACGCGCGAGATGGGATCACCATCACGCAGCCAGTGATCAGCAATGGCGGGAATCAGACACTCGATGCCGACAAGGATGCGGACGGAGTCGGGACCTTGACGCTCGATTTTCCGGTGAAGGAGTTTACCGACCCGAACCCAAATTCGGGGAATGGTTTCGGAACCCTTGTTCTTGTCTTGCCGTCTGGCAATGTGGCGATCACCTCACCGAATGACGATTTCGGAGGGTCGGATGCGGGTGCGGTCTATTTGTTCAATGGGATGACCGGTTCGTTGATAAGTACCCTGAGAGGTTCTTCGGCAAGTGATCAAGTCGGGAGTACGGGACTGGTTCAGTTGACCAACGGAAACTATGTCGTTCGTAGTACTCTTTGGGATTCCGGAACTGTCGCCGATGTCGGTGCGGTGACCTGGGGCAGCGGGGTGCTCGGTGTGAGTGGAAGTGTTTCATCGAGCAACAGCTTGGTAGGTTCCACCCTAAACGATAACGTTGGGTTCAACGGCGTAACGGCTTTGACCAACGGAAACTATGTCGTTCGTGGCACGAGCTGGGATTCCG
>JBIKZJ010000658.1:0-2627 GCA_044354755.1 Schlesneria sp.
GTGAAGTCGATTTCAAACTGATGAAGACGATTTCAAACGGTTGTTTTTCCGAGAAGTGAGGAATCCGAGAAGTGAGGAAATCTTAAAGGTCATTCCTCATATTCTGCTGAAAAAAGAAAATTCCTTTTCGTGGTTCCCCAAGCGAACTGGCACTTCTCCGAGCGAAGAGGGGTTGGTTCGATCGAGAAGTTTGGCGATGGGACTCGTTTCAACGCCTCAGGTCAAGCGGATTCATCGCCATTACTGGATCAGTTGACCCATTAATCAGTTGACCCATTAATGGTGTCATTGCCCTGTCAAAATCCTGCTTGGCCAAGACGAGAGCCACAGTCAGGGGAATCGCAACCAGCAACAGTCTGACCGCTCCCACCAGCCAAGGCTTTCGATGGCGCAGTGTGGGGAATTCCGAGACCCAGCACAAAAGTGGTGTCACGAGCATGGTCAACGCAAACCCGCTCGAAATTCGACCAAAAAAACGCCCGATGAATAAGATTCCAAACAACTCGACCATCCCAATCCCAATCGTCGCAGTGATGGATGGGCGTTTTACCGCAAGGGAGGCGGCGAGCGTTGTCGCCACAAGCGTGGCCGTCAACGGGAAGGTGGCAACTCCCCCTTTGATGTAACCCGCCATCATGATGGTGAGTCCAGTACACTGGATCGTCAAAGCCAGCGCTAAGGGAATCGAGCAACCCCCAGAACGCTCAGACAACCACGAAAGCATCCTCCACGTTCCTGCCAAGAGAACGCTGCATGCGATGAGTTCAGCAACGGGCTTCAACAACAGCCGCGCTTCGCCTTGAAAGCCGTCGAGATGAACGGATCCGTGTAAAAGAATTCTCGGGATGGCAGCGGCAAAAAAAAATCGCATCAACCAGGAGATCCGACGCGGTTCGGACCAGCAACTGAGAATCAGTTCCAGAACCAATGTTGCGGGGACGATCACCATTAAGAGCCGGTCGAGGCCATTCGCGGGGGGCCAGGTCAACCCGAACGCCAACACCCCATAGCCAACGACAAGGCCAAGACCGATCGCCAGCACGGATGCCACATTCATCCACTTCAGAGTGGCGGGATGTACCGCTCCGACAACGATGAATACGAGCATCGCGCTGGCGAAGGCAGCAAATCCCATCGCCTGCAGATATAAAACAGGGTCTGGCATCCGTTATTTTCGCATGCCTTCACAATCAATCAGAATGATCGCCTCGTCCCCGATCGGTCCAATGGCATTTTTATCAAAGCCAAAGTCGCTTCGTTTGAGTGAAAGTTCGGTTGAGAATGCGACCCGTTTGACATCCTTGAATAGATGTTCTTTGCCCCCTTTGAGGACGAGTGTGACTTTCTTGGTTTTGCCATGCATCGTGAAATCGCCGGTCACCTCGTATCCCCCTTCAATGACCTTGGTGCTGGTGCTTTTGAATTCGATCGTGGGGAACTGTTTTGTATCAAAGTAGTCGGGTTGGCGCAAATGCTCATCGCGAGCTTTGTTGGCGGTATCAACGCTATCGGCTTTGATCGTCAGTTCGAATGTCGATTTGGACGGATTTTCACGGTCCAGCGAGAACTTCCCATCGACTTCATTGAACCGCCCGTGGATCCAACTGATGTCCAGATGGCGTGCCTTAAAACTGACCGAGGAATGAACCAGATCATAGGCATACTCGTCCGCCGCATACCCAAGCTGACCAGCAGCACAGAGAATGGTGCCGACAACAGCGGCTCGAGCCAGGTCAAGGAAATTACGTCGCATACTCATGATCTTTGCCTTGTAAAATGGTGACGGGGATTTTCCATCAGATCATCTCATGGAGATTTGCTGATCGTATGTCCCGAAGAATCGTGTGTAAAGTCGGACAGGATTCTCTGTGATACGGTGGTCATGGCTGCGGTCATGGCTGCGGTCATGATTGCGGTCATGGCGACGGACATGACCGCAAACATGACTGCCAAAGGACTTGCCGAGTCGAAGTGATTCGGTGTCAAATGTCGGGTGATTTTCATGGAATCCAAGTCCCTCAAAAACGGTGCGCCTTTCCGAAACTTCAAGAATCGCACCAAATCGACCTCGACATCGGCAATCTGTTTCGGGAGGATCCTGATGTCGAGTTCAGACGATGTTCCATCACTTGTTTCTGCAAAGCGATGAAATGGGTGGTGAGTGAATCGATTGCATGTTGTTTGGCCGGGGAGCGTTTTCACAGGATGGCACTTCAACGAGTTTGGCTGGGTCGAACTGCCCCCTTGGGGGCAACATGGGATGGCCACGGGGTCAATTTTGCCGTTTTTTCCGAGCACGCGACCCAGGTTGATGTCTGTTTGTTCGATTCCCCGTCTGCCACTCAAGAGAGCTGTCGTATTCCATTGCCGGATCGAACGGATCATGTCTGGAATGGGTATTTTCCTGGCCTCAAACCAGGACAGCTCTACGGCTTCCGTGCGGACGGTCCCTATGAACCTCAACAGGGGTTTCGTTTCAATGCCAATAAATTGATGCTGGACCCCTATGCAAAAGGAATCGGTCGTGATCTGACTTGGAGCGACACAGCCTTTGGTTATCGCGTGGGTGATCCCGACACGGATCTGAGTTTCGACGAACGCGATAACGCTGCCACCGCGCCGCTTGC
>JBIKZJ010000277.1:0-8649 GCA_044354755.1 Schlesneria sp.
GAATTTGATTTAAAATCAGGGGGTGGATTTGCCACGGGATTTTCGCGGACAGATTACAGGATTGATCAAGCTTTTCTTTTTAAGAAATTCTCTCGTCTTGTTTTTCTCCGTGTCTTTGTGCCTCTGTGGTAAATCCTGTCTTTCCTGATTGATCTGCCAGGCTAGTAGATCAATCGCCGACGGGTTGCTGATGGGGGCCGACGATGCTTCGTGATTTTATCACCGAAGAAATATGCGAGATTCGACATCGCCTCGCGTCGCAATTCGACAACAGCGTCGATCGAATCGGAGATGACTTGCGTCGGCGACAAGCCGCGTCGGGCCGGCCAGTCGTGCAATTACCTAAACGCCCACCCCGCAACATGGGATCGCCAAACAAGGCGTCTCAGCCAAGTGGAGTACCACCAAACTGAATGTGACATTCGGCTGGTAGAGGATCGCAGCGATGAACCATGCGATTTGTTATGTCACAACGGCAACCTCATCAGGCGCAATCACCTCCGGTCGACCCATCCTCGCCGATCAGATTAAAAACGGCGATTCAAACATTGTGACATCGCATTTTCAGCAAGAACTGTATCCTCACGGTTTTCGCTGAAAACTGAAAACTGATCTCTCTGCTAAGGCCGGCGAATATCGGCCCAGTTTTCGTCGAAGAAACCAGCTCGTAGCACCTGATCTTCAAGGGGAATTGTCCCTGTCGTTGCGGGTGCGGGATCGAGCTTCAGCAACGCCCAGTCTCCCCAATGGGGATACAGTAGATAGTTGAACTTAGCCAGTTCTGCCTCGCGAAAGGTGTGACCACTATTCAGCACGACGTAACGCCCACCATTTCCGGCCAGGGGATTCGGTGCAATCAACGCGGGAAGATGTTCAGCCGACGAGACCGCAGCACCCCCCAGTCTCAGTGACTCACGTGACCATTCCAGCGGCAGATTATCGAGGACCCTGGCAATTAAACGATTGCTGCCAGGGTCACCAAAGAGAATCAGGTTTTTGGTCTCGATGTCATCCTTTGTGACCAACACGTCGTCCTTGATCGGTAGTTCGCCACGGAAATAGTGGTGCCATTCTTCGGCAAAACGGCAAAGACTCGCTTCCGCATAGACCTGCGCTCGGTCGTTCCAAGGCTGTCCCGTACCGCGAACGCACAAAAAGGGGGTAGTGAAGGCGTCGTCAATCGGCCCCTGCAATGCAGGCCGTTTGGCGATCGGTCTCGACTGGTCGGTCTCGGCCGCGATCCCCCAGCCGGATTCTTGCCGCTCAATCACTAGGCGATCGCGTGTCAATTCGGTCGGACTCGGAAAGCGAATCTCTGACTCGCCGACTTTCAGCGAGCGAGGAATCATGGGTAACTTGGATTTTACGATCGCAAAGCGGGTGATATTAATGGGTTCCTCGATCACCAGATGGTCGTCTTGCCACCGGGCAACCAGTTCTGCCCGGGCATAGTGCCGCTTGAGACCCTCGACTTCGAGCCAGTAGCAGCGGTGGTACTTGAGTGTCCAGGTGACAAAGCGAAGTGGATTCGGCGAGCGACGGCCAGGGACCGCAATTTCGGCAATCCGCCGCAACTGTTCCCTCTGTGTCACCGGATCAATCACATGTCCGGTTCCCGGTGAGATCAGGTTGATTAGCTTGAGACCTTCGCGCTGCATGGCCTCGTCCATCAGCACGTGTGCCTGGAAGAAAACGTCCTTTTCACCCATGCAGGCGATCGCCGGAATGACGGCCGCATTGGCCGCGTAGTCGATTGAATCGAGCATGTGCAGGCCGAGTTCCTGGTGTGCGGGGAGCGGTCCCACTTTGACAAAGTTGGGGATCGGGGTTTCCGAAAATTTGTGTGTATCGACATAGCCACAGTAGGGGCCGAGTGCCACAAAACGATCGGGGTGTTTGAGGCCCAGATGCCAGGTCCCCGAAGCCCCCATCGACATCCCTCGCAATACGATCCGCTCACGATCGATGTTGTAGCGATGACAGACATCCTCGATCGCCTCGAAAACATCAGTTTCGCCCGACCAGCGATAACAATTTTCGACACGGCCCAGCGGATGCAGTTCGAGATACGGTTCGTCGGTGGGTGAACCCTGCTCGGCATCCCCTTCGTCAAAGCGTGCGATGAACCGCATTTCGCTGATCCCAATGGGGCGACTGCTGCCATGCAGGACCACATCCAGACGGATTGGTTTCGCCTGGTCATAACTTTTCGGCACGATGACGCCATAGGGTTGAATCGAGCCATCAACGCGTGATTGATAACCGAGTGCGATTTTTCCTCGTCGGCTGGTCCAAGTGGGGGTCTGGTCCGTCAACGCGGCGAGCCGTTGCTTTCCCCTTTGGATCCCCTGTTCGAGCAATTCCCGATCGGCTACGCTGAATTCGCGGTCATACTTCAAGGCCCAGGCGAGCCCCTTGGCAAAGATGGCGGTGTCTCTCCAGGCGGGTGTGGTCCTCAGGGGATGCTGGTCGAGTTGCTGCTGAAGTTCTTTGGTTGACTGCTCAAGCTCTTGTCGCTGGAGTTCAGCGAGGGGCAGAGCTGTTTGGGCTCGCCCTTCCTGCGAAAATAGCCCACTCGTCGCGATGATCACCAGTAATCCCAGGCATGGCACACGAAACATGGTAGATCCTTAGCTCGAGATCTTTATTATAGGGTCACACGTTTTCTCAGGATTTCTGCTGATGACGGGCCTGTCGTTTTGGAACATCCGGTTCGTCACGGTTGTCACCATCACGCCCCCGTTCGCGACTGGTGAGTTCGTTCAAATAAGGCCGCAGACAATGCGGCTTGTCGCTACGGCCTCCACGCTGATAATCACGCCACAACGAGGCGGCGATCTCTTCGGCAGCCTGCTTTTTGATTTCGACCAGGTAGCGGAAGACCAATTCCAGCAGACGGCTCAGCGGGATTCCGTGTGTCTTTCGTTCCTGCTCAAACAACCAGATGGCAAGCTGATGAAACTCAACAAATGGGGAGGCCGGTACGGATAAGGGTGTTAACGTGGAAGTCGGTATAATCTGGTCTGTGGGGACATCCGTCGAGGTGGTGACGCCGGGATCGGTTTCGTACCAGAGTCGGGGGAGAGTTTCGACAAAGTTGCCACTGTTCGCCACGGCGTCCCAGAACTTGGCAAACCGGCGAAGTTGCTGCACGGTGGAAAAATCGAGCACGCTGTTCGAGAGGATTTCGTAGGGGGGATGCGGACTGTAGATCATTTTCCATTCGGCGTCATGACGGGTGATTGGCGTCCCACGTAACCGCTTAAGAATCCCCACCTGAATTTCATGCGGTTCCAGGCGAACCAGGCGGTCGAATCCTGCGGCAAAACTGGAAATCGTTTCGCCAGGAAGTCCGACAATCAGATCGGCATGGACGTGAACTCCGGTGCTCGACCGCAACCAGCGCAGGTTTTGCTCGGTCAGTTCATTATCTTGATGGCGGCTGATTCGTTCACAAACGTCGGGATTAAAGGTCTGGATCCCGACTTCAAACTGCAGTGCCCCCGCCGGAAAACGGACGATCAATTCCTTCAGTGCTTCGGGTAATCGATCGGGAATCATTTCGAAATGCAGGAAGAGTCCCGGCTGATAGCGTTCGAGAAAGAATTCGAGAATCGCCCGACCAACTCGCAAATTCAAATTGAAAGTGCGATCGACAAACTTGAATTGACGAGCTCCCCGCCGCAGCAGCGAATCCATCGCGGACAGAAACGGTTCTAACGAAAATTGGCGGACGGGGATATCGAGTGCCGACAGGCAGAATTCACAGGTAAAGGGACACCCCCGCGACGCCTCGACGTAGATCACCCGATGGGCGATATCATCCGCCGTATAAAGATCATAGGGTAACACCAGGTCGGTTAATAACGGTAGTGGTGCGGTGAGCGACTTGTTCCCTGCGATCAACGAGAGCGACCGGGGATCAGGGTTGGCTGCGGGGGGCGTCGCGCTATTGAGTTTTTCCAGGCAAAAACGGGGGAATTCCAGATCTGCTTCGCCTGCAATTACATGATCGGCCAGCCGCACGATCGGCTGATCTTCCGCTTCATAACTGACCTCGGGGCCTCCCAGTACCACAATGATATCGGGCCGCAGACGCTTCAGGTCGGCCACCAGCCGCGTGGTTTCGTCGACATTCCAGATGGAAACCCCAAGGCCGACGATTCGGGGGTTCTGTTCCAGAATGGTGGCCAGAATTTCGAGCGTTGGTTGTTGGATCGTGAATTCGAGCAACGTGGTGCGGCTCTGCAATTCTCCCATATTGGCCAGCAGATAACGCAGTCCAAAGGCGCAATGGATATAACGGGCATTCAGCGTCGCCAGGACGATTTCAGCCATGGGGCGTCATCCGCCTAACTGTCGGCGCAGATCATCGAAGCGATCTTGCAAGGTGGCAAATTCTGAGCGGACTGAGCCGACTTCTTCCCGCAGTTCTCGTACAAGCGCTTCGAGGTTCGCGATCCGCTCGTCCCCAGCAGAACTCCCCACGTCAGTAGGACGAGAGACAGGACGGCTGACCGAGGGACTTGGGCTCGGGGCCGGTGCATCCGCATCGTCGGCACGGTACTCGGCGAGGGGTTCGTGGTTTTCGGAATGCGGATATAGGTCGTGATCGACTTCGATCCCCCGTCGTTCGAGCGGACCGTTGGCTCGGACGAGTCCGGCAGCCATGAGCACTTGGAGTTCGCGCCGCAGATCGTCCTGCGAATCGATCATTACCATGCGACTGGCTCGGGAGCGCAGTTCACCCAGTTGCTGTTTTCCCCGCAACATCAGCTCGGTCATGATTGCCAGTTGGGGTTCGTTGAGCGTCGTCTTGTGCCGCATGTAATGTCGGTAGCGTTCGGTTCGCCCACTCTCGGTATGCAGGCAGGCGATCAGTCCCCGTTCCTGTAAGGCGGCGAGGGTTTCCTGGACATCGTCTTCATCATAATTCGAAATGGGATCGCGGTTATTTTTCTGGTTGCATCCGGTGGTTGTTCCCTTAAGT
The DNA here is from genome assembly GCA_044354755.1 of Schlesneria sp. GTDB lineage: Bacteria > Planctomycetota > Planctomycetia > Planctomycetales > Planctomycetaceae > Schlesneria. Next base: position 4,991 of record JBIKZJ010000277.1, read on the forward strand.
GTCATTGGGTACTGGTCCGGAACCGTAAAGGCCTTTTCCAGTAAGACACCGAGAACTCGGCGCTGCTTGCGGGGCATATCCTTCAGCGAAACTTGTTCTTTTTCAGGTTCGGTCACAATGAGTACTCGTAAGTGTCAGGCGAATCGAGTTTATGGAGGTGATTATGGCAGTTCAGGTGCCGTATGAGCTGGATAGCTGGAACTGCTGAGGCCCTCTTTCAGGAACGTGATCAGATCCGCTGCGTCATCAGTCGATAGCTTGAGTGGGAAAAGTTCTTCATCGACTTGTGGGCCAGGGGTTCCCCCTTTGATGTAATGAGCAATCACTTCTTCGAGCGTCTTGAGGCTCCCATCGTGCATATAGGGGGCGGTTCTGGCGATCTCGCGGAGGGTCGGTGTTTTGAACGAACCTTTGTCGCCGAGTGACTTGCTGATGGCGGCACGCCCTTCGTCGGTCCCTGGAAGTCCGATGTTGTGAAATCCGTTGTCGGTGAAGTTGGGGCCAGCGTGGCAAGCGACACAGTTGGCTTTGCCGAAGAAGAGCTTCATTCCCCGTTGTGCTGCGAGCGAAAGAGCGGCCTGATCACCCGCTTTAAAACGGTCGTAAGGGGCGTCGCCGGAAAGAATGGTACGCTCGTACGCGGCAATCGCTTTGCCAATTCCCGCAGAGGTGACTTCCGTACCGAACACTTTCTGGAACTGAGTTTTATAGCCCTCGATTCCATTCAGTCGGGCAACGACCGCTTCGAGCGGCATATTCATTTCGATCGGATTTTGAATCGGTCCCAGGGCTTGCTCTTCCAGCGATTTGGCACGTCCATCCCAAAACTGGAACTGTTGCAGGGCGGCATTGATCACGGTCGGAGAATTTCGGCCCCCTTTTTTTCCTTCCACTCCCGTAGCAAATTGGTCCCCGTTGCTGAATCCCTTGGCGGGATCGTGGCACGAGGCACAAGAAACCTTGTTGTCTGACGAGAGGCGTCCATCAAAGTAAAGCTGTTTCCCCAAAGCGATCTTTTCGTCTGTCGGCAGATTGTCTTTGGGATAGGAAATCGGTGGCAGGCCAGCCGGTTCAGCAGTACAGGCCGATTCGGGCTGAACCAGCAGACTTAGCAGCAGCAGGCAACAGATCATTCGCGACATTAGCAGATTCCTCAGGGATCATGTAACGGGATTGGTGGGCCGCGCTCGTTAGGTCGAGTTCGATTCGCTGCGGTCAACTGCATTATTCTTGAGAGAGCCGTCGAGCCTTTCAAGAGCTGGTCACTCAATCCATCCGAACCCAAATTGTTTTGAGGTATTCCGACTCGGGACAATTGGTCGAAATCGGGTGATCCGGTGCCGCACCCGTTCGGGCGAGAATCTGGCCGCGACGCCCGACTTCTGGAGCGGCATTCACAATCCTGTTGAATTCGGCCATGTCGAGCAGTCCCGAGCAGCTGCAGGTCAGCAGGATCCCGCCGGGATTGACCAACTGCATCGCGAGGCGATTGAGGTCAAAATATTTGTGTCGCCCCTCTTCGATTTCCGCTCGACTACGGATCAGTTTCGGGGGATCCAGCACCACGACATCAAACCGCTTTTTATTCCGCAGCATGTCTCGCATATAGCCAAAGACTTCTGCCTGGACAAAATTGATTTTCACCTGGTTGAGATTCGCATTTTCACGAGCGAGAACGACGGTTTCTTCATCGAGTTCCACGCCAGTCACTTCGGCCGCTTGACCAAGCCGCTTGGCTTGTAAGGCAAAGCCACCGGTATAACAACAGAGGTCGAGGACCGATTTTCCGCTGCAGTATTGGGCCAGCTGTTTCCGATTGTCTCGTTGGTCACAGTAAAAGCCGGTCTTGTGACCGCCGGCAAAATTGATGCGGAACCGTGTCCCATGTTCGACCACCGTCGTCTTGGCAGGGACCTCGGCTGATCCGTAAGGAGTTGCGGAAAAACCTTCGTGATCCTGCGACATCGGTGCGGCCCGCAGCACACCGTGCTTTGTTCCTGTCAGCACATCGAGCTGGCTCAGGATCGCTTCGGCCCGCTGATACATTCCGAGCGAAAAACATTCTGCTACGAGGACATCACCAAACCGATCGACCACCAGACCGGGCAGGCCATCTGCCTCGGCGTGAATCACGCGGTACGCCTGCGTCACTTCGTCCAAGTGCAGAGTTTCGCGACGGAGTGCCACCGCCTGTGCCAGCCGTTCGCTCCACCAGAGCGCATCCGGTCGGCGTTGGCCGGCCCGCAGGACTCGTACTGCAATTTCGGCTTCGGGATTAAACAACCCAAACCCGATAATTTCACCGCTGGTCGAGTTTAGTTGGACCAGATCACCGGGCATGGCGCTACGGGAAATTTGTCCGATTTGCTTCCGATAGACAAACGGATGCCAGAGCGCCCCACCCAGGCGGACTTCCACCTGCGGCAGCGGCTCGTTGTCCTCGGGGCAAAGCGGACGTTGTTCGAGCAATTCACGAGGAATTGCGGGGGAAGAACGGCGGGAATTTTCATAGCGCCGTGAAGACGAAGAGGATTGTGGGTTTCGGTTCATGCACCTATCGTAATGGACTCGCGAACCGCTCACAATCACCAACGGACTCACAATCACCAATCCGGGCAGAACCGACCCGTTTGACGGGTCGGCGGCGGAAGACGACGGCAGACTAACGCCGGTTCCGTCGGCCTCAGCCCCCACGCGGAACAAAAAGAGACTTGGGTCGTCAGATCGCGACAGCTTTTAAGAAAACAAAACAGGACATAACCAGGCTTTGAAACCTGATTTTTGTCCTGTTTCGCGTTTAATCAATGGATCGTTGGCTTGTACGAGCGTCGACAATCAGGCCGGGGTGGTCGAGGTAGTCGGCGAAGGGAGGTGATCGAGCACGCTATCAATCAACCCGTATGCCTGGGCTTCTTCCGCAGACATGAAGTTGTCACGATCGGTGTCCTGTTCGATTTTGTCCAGGGTCTGACCGGTATGCTTGAGCATCAGTTCATTCATCCGTCGCTTCGTCCGAATCACTTCCTTGGCGTGAATCTGCAATTCGACCGCAGTCCCCTGCATCCCGGCAAGAGGCTGGTGAATCATGATCCGACTGTTCGGGAGAGCGAACCGCTTCCCCTTGGTCCCGGCGGTCAAGAGCATGGCACCCATACTGGCACATTGACCGAGGCAGTAGGTGGCGACATCACAGCTGATGAACTGCATGGTGTCATAAATCGCCATCCCCGAGGTAATCGAACCACCGGGGCTGTTGATGTACATGTGAATATCGGCTTTGCTGTCTTCGAATTGCAGGTACAGCAATTGCGCCACGATGCTGTTTGAGACATCATCGTTGATGGCACTTCCCAGCAGGATGATGCGATCGCGCAGCAAACGACTGTAGATATCCATCGCCCGCTCGTCGCGGCCATTTTTTTCGATGACGTAGGGAACGAGTGAAGTCATTGCGGAGAACTCGCTGATCATTGGTGACTATTGACAACGTGATCACCTTGGGGTCATCACGCTGTTGATTCAAACCGTTGGTCGTGGTTGGAATCGACTTTGACACATAAAACACTGGCCAGGCCAAACGGAAAAGCATGAACGAGGGAGTCAACAAATCGCAGGGTGTTGAATTCGCCCCACGATGTTTTCGCTGCTCCCAGCCGACT
>JBIKZJ010000278.1:0-8620 GCA_044354755.1 Schlesneria sp.
TGCGGCCCTCCTGTATGCAGGTGAACATGCGAATCCCCGCTGTACCAGCCGCGCGACGACAGATCAATCCAGCACTGAAGCGGAACCGTCAGTTCCGATATGGTGGTACCGTCAATCGTGATCGTTTGGGGGATGGTCTCGATCCCGCCACTCACGCTGAGCACCGATGCCCCTGCGGGAAGGGACACTCCGAATGATCCGTCGGCATAAAAATACGATTCGTTCCGATGGGTTTTGCGAGTCACCGCACCAAGTGGAACATGATGCTTGCCATCACTTCCCGTCAGTGTGACGCGTGCTGCTGCGGGACGGTCTTGACGAAGCAGACTGACACGCGTTTTCTTGGGAAGATCGACGCCGAATTCGGAGTTATCCAAGTTCAGGCGAAAAATGGTCCCTTCGTAGCCGACGACCAGGATTTCGCCGTCATGATCCAGCCCGAACGAGGCGATCCGCTGTGGTGACTCGCCAATTTGACGGACTTTGATCAGTTGGCGATCGGATTGAGTCAGCGCAAAAATTCGTTTGGATTCAAAGTCGCCAAAAATATAAGCTCCATAGAACGACGGGTTCCGCTTCCCACGGTAAACGTAGCCTCCCGTTACCGAAACACCATACTTCCGGCGATAGGAAAATACTGGGGGGGTGTATTGCTCACCGTCACGTCGATACTGCTCAGAAAAGGGCATAAAGCCTTCGTACACATTCCAACCATGATTTTCGCCAACCCGGGCAATCGAAATCTCTTCAAACAGATTTTGACCGATATCACCGACCCAGAGATCCTGCGTGATCGGGTCAAAACTGAATCGCCATGGCATGCGATAGCCCGACGCCCAGATTTCTGAACGCACAGGGGCTGGGGCATGGCGATACGGATTTGTTTCGGGGATGGCGTAGGGGAGTCCCTCTTTCTGGTGATCGACATCAATTCTCAGAATCGATCCGGATAAGAGGCTCAGATCTTGGCTGTGCCCTTCGGGATCCTCTTGGGGGCCGGCGTCTCCGGCACCGATATACAGATATCCATCGGGTCCAAATGCGAGCATTCCTCCCCAGTGCAGGTCGGTATCCTGAGGGATTTGCAGCAGTCGGCGTGATGGAATTCCCGCATCACGTCGAAAATCTGCCGAGGCTTGTCGCTCAACGATGACGGGGGAAAAGAAACTTCCCTGATTCCGGACATGGTAGTTCACATAATATTTCCGATTTTCCAGAAACCGGGGATGAAAGGCGAGGCAGACCACCCCTTCAAATTCTCCCGTTGTCGCCTCGCTGCTGAAATCAGCAAACAGTTCTTTTCGATCTCCGTTGGCCAATCCTGCGTATCGCCAGATCTTGCGGCTTTTCTGTTCGACCACGAGAAACACGTTCGGGGTCCCAGGGACCGCGATCACCCAGACGGGATGATCGAAACGATCTGTTTTGTGATGCAGTTCCACAAGCGGAACGGGCCGATCAATCATCGGAATTTCGCTGGGCATCCCCACAAACTGCAACTCCCCTTCCGGTTGCCTCTGCGTCTCGAGGTAGGCGATCAAATCCGCAAACTGCTGTTCACTCACCTGTTTTTGCAGCCCAATCGGCATGAGTGACGTGCCAGACCGTTTTTCTGTCTCGATTTGTGCAACGGGAATTTCAACTCGTTTCCCTTCGACATCCAGTAATTGAAGTTCCGTCCGGGATCGCTTGTACAACACACCGGCATGCACTTTTCCCGCGACAGTCGCAACGAGGATGGTTCCGTAGTCAGGGTGGATCGTGGCATTCGGTTCCAGCACCGCCTGGATCAGTTGCTCGCGCCCGTACTTATCGCTGATCGAGCGAAGATCGGGTCCGGCTCGGCGTTCTGTCCCTTCCAGCGTGTGACACTTCAGGCAACTCGCCTCTTTGGAATCAAAGACACCTTTGCCACGAACGGGATCACCCCCACGTAATGCCGCTTGCCGATAGCTCGCAAGCGGATCAGCCTGGTTCGGCTGCGCCCCGATTTTGGTGACAGGTGCGACGAGCAGGGCCGCAAAGGGGATCAGATAAAGAGGGAACAACGAACAAAAGCGTCGGTCCATGGATCGATTCCTGAATGACAGTGCCGTCCGGTGATTGCGAAGAAAGATCCTGAAATCAAACCGGTCACGAAGATCTGAATTGGCAAGTCCCCCTCGCCAAATCAATCTCAACGGGGAGAAATCTCAACGGGAATCTCAAGTGGTTGTTGATCGTTCGTCCCGAATCTGAACCTGCAAAGCACCGAGCATTTTGGTGATTGCGGTTTCTTTAGCGTCGATCCCCAGGACATTGTCGAGCACGAACGCGCGCGGTTCGTTGCTGGGGTGGATGATCAGACGTCCACAGCGAAGTAGCATGTACTCGAAGACATCGTCAATCTCTTTGCTGATTCGCAGGTTCGGAGCAGAGTAACGCTCGAGACTGCTCAAGAAACCGTGATGATGCAGTAATTCGTTGGGGCGGACTTCCCAGTAATCAAACCGGATATTGACGAAAACGCCCACATAAATCAGCCCGAGCATCGTGGAAAAACAGATATAAAATGTCGAATTGGCGTGGGGATCGATTTTTTCCAGAATACCCGTGACTGCCGGAATCACTTTGGGGAGATAAATGGACATTAACATCGCCCCTAGTCCCAAAGTGACCAGCAAAAAAAAGACGATCAACGATGTGGTTCTGGGAAAATCGAAGGCAAGCACCACCAGATTGACAGTCAAGATCGCCAGAAACAATACAGTAATCGTCTGGTTATGGGGATGCGAGACATCATAAAAATAAGTCAGCACTGCTGCGATCAATGAGGCAAAAAACGTCGGATACAGCAAGATGATCTTGGGATATGAAACCAGGATAATCGGCTTAACGTTGTCTCCACCTGCGTCGACGGTTGATTTCTCAGCCACGCGAAACTCCTTTCACGAAAATTAAGTTCACCTCGTCAGAATAACCAACTGACGCCGATCATTCCAGCAGAGAGCCGAACGGCTGGCATCGCGAAGTGGATCATTCACCATTCTGACCAGGCATAAAATCCGAAAAAACCGCGAAATCCCATGGGGAAGTTGGCAACTTCCGCAAAAAGTTACGGGATTCATTCGGCAATTCTGCAAAAAACTCGGAAAAACATGGGAAGAAAAGCAGTCCGTCTTCATTGACATTGAAAATGCCCTTGATTTAACTAGGGAACCCACAGAGGAACGCGGTTCCTCTCAGACATTGAAGTCGCTTTGGAAATGGATTTCGCAGACAGGATTGTCGCACCAGAGGAGAAAATGATGTCAGAGACTAAAAAGCCACTGAGCAAGACCGATGTGATCAACGCCCTCGCTGAGTCGACCGGTTTGACCCGCAAAGACGTTGGCAGCGTAATCTCGAGCTTAACCGAATTGATTGGCAAAGAAATCGGCAAGAAGGGACCACAAGTCTTTAACATCCCCGGATTGTTGAAGATCACCGTCACCACCAAGCCCGCCACCAAGGCGACGCAACGCGCCAATCCCTTTAAGCCTGGTGAAATGATGACCGTCAAGGCAAAGCCCGCCCGCAAGGTTGTCAAGATTCGTGCATTGAAAGCCCTCAAAGACATGGCTTGATCCACCTCTTTGATCGGTCTCGACTGACAGATAGACAGGCAGGGGGCTTAACCCCGCTGCCTGTCTTTTTTTGCAGTGTGCACCGATCGAGAATTTTGGCCGTTCGCGGCAGATGTTCGCAGACCAAGGCTTCTGGATTTGACGCTGACGAACGAGACCCTGGCAGATTCCCCGCATTGATGACCACAAAACTGAATTGCCAATTCGAGACTCAATTGCCAATTCGAGCAACAGGGCCGCGGCCTGGCATCCTCGGGTTCTGTGGCGGGACTTTGATCGGCCCCTGATCAGGCATGAATGCGCCGTCATTACGGCGATTCCCCACGGGGGACGGATTGTGCGGAAATTTTGATTTGCGCCAACGCGTTGAGTGCCCGCAGCCGGGCTTGGGCGTGATCGACGATCGGATGTGGGTATGTCTCACCCAGCTTGACTTCCGCCTGTCTCAGAATGGCCGCAGGGGCGGTCCAGGGGGCGTGAAGCCATGGCGTGGGGAGTTGTTTGAGTTCCGGTAACCAGCGGCGCAAGTAATCACCGTCCGCATCAAATTTTTCCGACTGTAGCATCGGATTAAACACCCGAAAATAAGGAGCTGCGTCAGCGCCGCAACCAGCGGACCATTGCCAACCCAGCGTGTTACTGGCAAGATCTGCATCGACCAGCGTGTCCCAGAACCAAGCAGCCCCGTCTTGCCATGGGATCAGCAAATCCTTGACCAAAAACGAGGCGACGATCATGCGGACGCGATTATGCATCCAGCCTGTTTTCCAGAGTTCTCGCATCCCGGCATCGACGATCGGAAACCCCGTCAAGCCTCGTTGCCAGGCGGCCAGTCCGACAGGATCGACCTGCCAGGGAAATTGGGAAAACTCTTTGCGCAGAGGTTCTTTCGTTGTTTTGGGAAAATGGAACATCAGGTGGTAGGCAAACTCACGCCAGCCGATTTCTTTGAGAAAAGTCTCGATCCCCTTGTTATCAGCCGAGCGGACTTGTTGCCGGAGGACTCGTTGCGTTTCGTGCCAGATGGTACGAGGACTGATTTCGCCAAAATGCAAATGGGGCGAAAGCCGCGACGTCCCTCTCTGAGAAGGTTGATCACGAGCCACATCGTAGCCAAAAACGGGAGATTGGAGAAAACGCTGCAATTCACAAGCTGCGGACGCGGCACCCGGCTGCCAGGTCTGCTGGAGTCCCGTGTCCCAGCGAATCGCTGGTTCCAGTTCGAGTTCATCGACCGTTAACGAGGCCGGCCAGCAGTTCGGAGCGGGGATTCGATCCGGTATCGGCTCGGGAAGGGGAGGCTCGACGCGACTGAGACACGATTTATAGAACGAAGTAAATACCTGATAAGGACGCCCCTCTTTCGTTGAGATTTCCCAAGGTTCGAATAATAACGTACTATTGTGGCTTTCGACGCTGATTCCCTGAGCACGAAACGCGGTTTTCATTTGAGTGTCGAATGCAATGCTCGCCGGTTCATAGCGACGATTCCAATTGATCGAGACCGCGTCAGTCTCATCAATCAATTTGGCGAGTTCACGCTGTGAATCACCACGACGAATGATCAGCCGAGAGCCATGCGCCACCAATTGCTCGTTCAGCCGCTGGAGTGACTGGTGCAACCACCACCGACTGGCGGCCCCCAAGCTCCAATCCCCCTCTTCAGCGGGCGAATGAACGTAAACCGGAATGACCGGTTTGCCACTGGCGATTGCAGCCAAGAGTGCGGGTTGGTCGTCCAGACGCAGGTCTCGGCGGAACCAGACCAGACCGGATTGTGTCATGCAAGTCCCTTCATGTTGTCCCGCTTGCCATTGTCCCGCTTGCAGTTGACTCGCTTGCAGTTGTCCCCAGTTGGCGGACGGATCTGGCGAATTGTTCGAGTTGCTGCATGGTATCGCAATAATAACAGTACTTAAGTCGCAAACGAATCGCTTCGTGAAACGCTCGACCTCCCACGATCACCACGGTACCAACCGCTTGAGCCGTATCGCATAACGACTGAAAATCCACAACGAACTGATCTTCGTCAACAATGAACGAGGCGCAAATCCAGAAGATCTTGGGTTTCATCGACGTGATCGCCTTGGCCATCGACGCAAAGGGAATCGAAGTTCCGAGTGATACGGCATTCAATCCCACATCCCGCAAGACAAGCTCGACCATTGTTGTCGGGATCGTATACGGATCCCCTTCCAGTGTCCCGCCGCACGCGGTCCATGAGGAATCCGGATTCGGGAGCACGCGATGCAATTCAAACAGAATCCGTCGGATCAATTCACACGCGCGTCGCTCTTGGTAAACGTCGGCAGCCTGACATTCCCACCGCTGACCAATTTCGCGAAACACTTCGCTAATGACTCCATCACAAATTTCGCTGATCGAATGTTTGCCCAGATATAAATCAAAGATAATTTGTCTGGCCAACGTTTCCTGCCCATGCATCAGTGCATTAACAAGCTGTTTTTCATGATGGTCACTGTGCGGGTCTGAGGCATCCGTTCGCGCTTGCATACCGATCAATTCGGGGAAAAGGATCGGGTGTTCCTGTTCCCGGGCAAACCGAATGATGCTGCTGAGTTGTAATCTGCGGTGACCGCCGACAGTTCGCACGGTCTCGATCACTCCCCTGTCACACCAGCGCTTCATTGAAGATTCGCTGACGCCGAGTGCTCGTGCCACTTGTATCGGGGAAAAGAGTTCGTCCACAAAACTACCTGATCAAAAAAACAGAAGTTGCCAAGTGGCCCAATACGGACTTGGGGCATTTCACGATGTCGTAATCTCACCAAAAACGATCCGGTTTGCAGCCCTGTTAAATTTTGGCAATTCTTATTCGTCCAAGGCGTGAGATCTTAGGCGATATCCACCCGAATTCCACTCAGTGTTTCAGCTGTTTGGGAAGTTCTTTCCGATTCAGCGTCGTAATTACGTTTGAATGGCCATTTTTTGAAACCCCGCACAAGATTTCTGCAAATACGGCGTCCGTTCTGCGACGAATTCAACAGAATTATGGGGATGAGAGTTTCATCAACTGGGATGAAATGACTTCGGTCGACCCAGACGTCAGCGTTTAAACTTTTCATGGCAACGGTCGCAGGCGGCGTGGGCCGCAGTAAAATGTTCCATGGCCGCTGAACCGTTTTGACTTCGAATGGCTTGCGCTGTTTGAGTTAAGCTTCGCTGCAGGTCCCTTGAAGCCAAATGCCAGAGAGGCCGTTCCTCGGCATTTTTCCACCGGTTCGCCTGTTCATCAATCGCCAACGCCAAAACCGCCATCATGGCAGCCTGGCGACTTTCCAAAACCGGTTCTTTGGGGCGGCGCAACCCTTTGCGAATCAAGTCGGATCGGTCCCGCATGGCATCCATCAAAAGTCGCGGACTGCCGAGTTGCGACCAGTCGTATTCATTTTTTGCGATTGTCGAGCCCTCTCCATTGGCGTATCCCTTGAGTAACTCAAAACGACTTCGAGCATCTTCATAGGATCGAGTTTGTGAGAATTGCATGGCAGCGTCACGGACTGCTGGCCCCCTTGATTTCAGGGATGAGTCCTGATCATGTTCGGTCAAAGCCTGAGCGAAAATCGCCAACTGAACGGCCAAACGGCGAGATTTGGCTGCGGATTTCTCGAAGGATTCCTCCGAAACCAGACTCCGCTCAATTTCGACGATCGCCACCGGAATTTCGGCGTTGAGATCGTCAATCGAAACCACGTCAGAAAACTTGACGACGGGGGCCGCTGACAGCGCTGTGGCTCCGACAAAGGCGATACCCAGCAACAGACGGACAACCTTTGAGACCCGTTGATCTTGCCAATTCATTAGGGCATCTCCTTAAGTAAGGTCCCGCGCAGTACCATCATCGACACGGAAAAATAAATCACCAACCCCGTCACGTCCACAAAGGTCGCAACAAAGGGAGCCGAAGACGTGGCAGGATCAAGCCCCAACCGCTTCAATACAAAAGGAAGCATCGAACCAATTAACGAACCCCAGAGCACGATCGCCACCAGAGAAAGTCCAACGGCCACGGCCACCTGGAAAGAGTGCTCACCGTAGACATTCGAAAACATGCTCCAAATCACGATTCGCAAAAAGCCGATGGAACCCAGAATCACACCGAGAATCGCTCCTGAAAGTAATTCCCGGCGGAAAACGTTCATCCAGTCTCGTAAGCGAATTTCACCGACCGCTAACGCGCGGACAATCAGGGTCGCGGCCTGTGATCCTGAATTTCCGCCACTGGAAATGATCAGCGGAATGAAGAGCGCCAGGACCACGGCTTTCGCGATCTGATGTTCAAAATACCCCATCGCGGTGGCGGTGAGCAGTTCACCCAGGAACAGAATCACCAACCACGTGGCCCGTTTCTGCACCATCGTTAACAGCGGTGTGGTCGCATAAGGTTCACTCAGAGCTTCCAGTCCACCGAACTTCTGGGCATCCTCGGTTGCCGCTTGCTCCGCAACATCCAGCACGTCATCAATCGTGACAATTCCCACGAGTTTGTTGTTTTCATCAGTCACAGGCAAGGCGGTCCGGTCATAGCGACGAAAGACTTCGATCGCCGAACGCTTCGAGTCTGTCGTACTCAGGCTGACATAATTGGCGTCGCGTAACTGTTCGATTGTCGCATGAACCGGTGCCAGCAGAATCTGTCGAATCCGCAAATCATCGATCAAATGCAGATCATGATCGACGACATAAACGACATTGAGCGACTCGCTGTCCTGCCCGTGACGGCGTACGTGATCCAGCACGTGTTCCACGGTCCAATTTGAACGAACGGCGACAAAATTCGGTGACATCAGCCGACCGACGCTCTCTTCAGGATATTGCAAGAGCGAACGAGCGATCGCCTCTTGCTGTGCCGAAAGCGTTTTTAAATATTTCTCTCGATCTGCCTCGCCCAATTCTTCCAGCAGAGCGGTTCGATCATCGGCAGCCATATCATTAAACAAGGCACCGGCATCAGCGGGTTCAAGACTTTCCAGTAGCTTGTGCTGCGTCGGACG
>JBIKZJ010000279.1:0-8603 GCA_044354755.1 Schlesneria sp.
CGAAAAACTGCCGCAATTCATCACAGACACTACCGCAATCTTATCAGGCAAACACTTCTGACCCATCCTTGCCATCATTCCACTCTAAGTCAAACGAGATCAAACCAGCGATTCGGAGAATTCGAGCGAACTCGAAACGCATTTTCAAACAACCACGGTGTCCCCTTGACCGTATCCCCGATCGTTGATGACTTTCGTCTGGTCAAAGCCGCTGGCGGCTTCCCCAACGTAGCCATCATCGCTCTGCGTGATGTGGCTCCGTCGTGAACCAAACAATCGTTCAAACCCGACGAATGCGCCCTCATTGAGCGCAAGCCACCGCAAGCGCCCGGTGAAACACCTTTTGCCAATTCGTCTATTCTGGATGGGCGTTATTACCCATTTAAAGTCACCAAAGAAATCAGGACACGTTTACGTCGGTCGTTGATGGAAATCTGACGCGGAAAAGAGAGAAAATGGGTGTCCCCACATCTCCCCCAGCATCAATTATCCCCGGCGGAAAATTTTCGCGATGGGATGAAATTCCACGTCGTGATCGAGTGGAAAAATCGGACGTGGGCAACGCGTGTGCCCCAGGTAGGCAAGGTTGGCACTGGACGAACCCGGTGCATCGACAGGAATCATGGCCTCGCACCAATCGGCGAACATCTGGTGTTGGCAATGCGGCGATTTCACCACGACTGCAGCAAAACTACGAGGATTTTGGCCGAGCGAATAGAAAAACGATCGGTCGTAAAGGCTGACCGCCCGACTGCTGATCGCTAACGTAAAGTTTTCGAAGTCGATGACGGCTGAAGGCCCCGAATCCCAGACTTCACCAAACGACTCGCTGCGAAACAAGCCGTCGGCCAAGTGGCGAACGATCCCTTGGATTGCCAGTGGTTGAAAACGACTTGTATCCAGTGTCCCCCCGACGCACGTCGAAATCGTCGCACCGACTCCGGCCGCGAATGCCTGCTGCACAGCGGTTGCGTCGACGATTGGCAGGAGCGTTCGACCTCGATACCCGCACTCGACCAGTTTCCTCAAGATGGCATTGCTGTCCCCGGAAGCTCCAGAACTCGTCGCGTCGGCGGCATCGACCAGCGCAACCGTTCCTACTGTTGGTTGCCGCATCAGAGCGGCCATCTCGTCCAAACTGATCAGCGGCACTTTCATGCGGTGACGGTTCGGCCAGAAGCTCTCGGCAATGCGGATCGCTTCGCGCTCCGCCACCTCGATGTCATTATCGGTCACCACAAAACTGTAAGACTGTAGCGCGGGAACATCCGTGAACGGGTTGCCGATAAACATCCCGGCGGAAAGTCCGTTCGGGCCTGCTTCCACTTGCTGGGCGATACGGATGCTGTCGCCGAAAAGTCCCGTCGCGGTAATCAACTCATCGCCGCGAACTAATGCCGGTATCGCCACTTTTGCAGTTACCGGCCGAGCACCCTCGAGAATCTTCATCAGCAATCGCGCAGCACGTTCGCCCGTTTCAAAAAAGTCGACATGCGGGTAGGTGTGGTAGGCCACGATCGCATCAGAATGTTCGACCATGCGATCGGTGAGGATGCCATGCAGGTCCAATGAGACGACGATCGGCACAGCATCGCCGAGCACTCGCCGCGTTTCCGCAAGCAGAAATCCTTCGGGGTCCAATTCCTGCTGACTCGCCATCGCACCATGCATACAGAGATATACCCCGTCGACTGGCGGAGCGGACCGAATGCTCTCGATGAATTCACGAGCGATTCGTTGCCAGGCGTCTGCGGCGAGGGTTCCGCCGGACGTAATGAAACAGGCGCTGTAGGCCGGAACAATTTCCACGTCCGCCCGCTGATCAAAAACGCTTAAGGCTCCACCGATTTCATTGCGAACCGAGCGGTGATAGTTCAGCAGTTCCTGACCGCAGCGGATGCGAAAGTCCGCATATTGGCTGAGGTGCGGATTGAATGTCGAGACTTCTTGTTTGCATTCGGCGATCAGAATTCGACGCATGGAAAGTTGCTCGCTTCGTGGTTGATGCTATCGTAGCGGAGGTGTGATGTAGATCGGTTCGCCGCGAACTTGGATCTCCACGTCGACCAGGTAGGGGCGAATCCCTTCCAGGTCCGGTTCGATACCAAGGCCCGGTGCATCGGGGACATGCAACAATCCCTGTTGATCTGGAACGATGTGATTCTTGGTCATCGCTTTGGCGAGTGATTTGAGTTCCGTGGGGAATTCGCAAATCGTATGAGACTCAAGTCCCGCAAACGGTTGCAACGAAGCGGACAATGCGAGATTGGAGGTAAACGTGTGATTGACGTAGGTCACGCCCTTGCCAGCCGCATAGTCGGCGACATCTTTGGCAATCGTGATCCCACCGATACGGCCCGCGTCGATTTGGACATACTTGAGCCCCGCATAGTCGACCATGTGTTTGGCCATATGGAAATTGTGGCATCCTTCCCCGCCGGCCATCCCCACCAATCCACTTTCGAGCGACAACGCGTGATACTCGGACAAGGCTCCTGAAACGAATGGTTCTTCCAGCCACGTGGCGCGAACTTGCTTGAGCATTCCGAGTCGAGCCCGTGCGGCGTCCACGTCGGCATTCCAAACCGTTCCCGCATCGACGAGCAGAATTCCCTCTTCACCAAGCCCCTCTCGGGCTGCAGCGAGTTGTGCGCAATCGTCCTCGACGCTCGACAGCCCGAATGGTCCCCAGCCAAACTTGGCGGCGCGAAACCCTTGCGCCGCAATTGTCCTGGCTTTGCAGAGCGTCTCATCGGCCGTATTGCCAAACAGGACCGATGCGTACGGTGTTTTGGCAAAGCAGGATTTGTAGCCGAGTAGCTTCCAAACAGGCTCGTTTAATCGACGCCCCAACAAATCCCACAAGGCGATATCGATTCCCGAAAGCGTGTGATCGGCTTGGAGCAAATCCAGGCTGTTAGCGCGAACCAAATTGCCGATGCGGCGAATGTCACTCACGTCGTCGATGCGTTGGCCGAGAACAGAAGCGTTGACCGGCTTGCATGCGCTGTGTGACATTGGACAGATTAAACTGGCAATTGAGACCAATGGCGCCGCCTCGCACTCGCCCCATCCAACATGTTCGCCGGCCGTAATGCGGACGAGCAAGGCATCCTGGCTGCCATCTCCGATGTCCAGGACTTGAGGCATCGACAAGTAGTAGAAATCGACGGAATCGATCTTCATAATTCCAAAAAACCTATGCTGAGGGAACGAGTGGGTCAAGATTGGGGATTGTATACGATGTGGGCCGAGGTGGAATCGAGTCAAGGGAAGTCCCCTTTTTCTGTACCCGCAAGATCGGGAACCCCAAGTGACACGCCGAGGGGCACGCGCCGAGGGACACGAGGATGATTTTGGTTGGCGGTCAGGGTATCCTCAGACTCAAGGAGAAGCCTCACGCATGATCAGCGAAACTCGATGACGGGCAATTCTTCGAATCGGTCATGATAGAGCATGCCGGGGTGCAGGGATCTCGGCGCGGAAAGCAATCAGAATCACTGCTGACAAGCGTCGTTGTCAGCAATCACGTACAATAATGTAGTGGTCGTTCAAATGCGGAACGGGATGTGGACCCCATGAAAATTCTCTTCCTACACGGTTGGCATTCGGTCCCTGGCGGCGTCAAGCCGACCTACCTGCAGGACCACGGCCACGAAGTCATCAATCCGGCACTCGATGACAATGACTTCGGTCTGGCAGTCATGACCGCCCAAGTGGAATTCGACAAGCATCTGCCACAGGTTGTTGTTGGATCGTCGAGGGGTGGTGCTGTCGCTTTGAACATCGATAGTGGGAATGCCAAGATCGTCGTGTTGTGTCCAGCCTGGAAGAATTGGGGGACGGTCAAAAAGGTCAAGCCCGAGACCATCATCTTGCATTCGCGCGCCGATGAAGTGATTCCCTTCGCCGACAGCGAAGAGTTGGCTCGAAACTCAGGGGCAAAGTTGATCGAAGTGGGTATTGATCATCGGCTGGCAGACCCTGAACCGCTCTCGGTCATGTTGTGGGCTTGCGAATTACTCGGTTCGGGACAAGATTTATTGCAACTGGACGAAGGCCTGCTCTCGGACAATGATGCCGCGACATCCCAGAAGGAATCCAGCTACATCTGTGATGCTTGTGGTGAAGAGATCATCATTCCCGTAGACCTGTCTGAGGGTGTGCATCAAAAGTATGTCGAAGATTGCCCGGTATGCTGCCGAGCCAACATCATCCATGTTGAGATTGATGGTGAAGGAAATGCCAATCTCTGGGCCGAACCTGAGCAGGATGGTGATTAGACAATCTTCATTAACAGGGCGCTCGGGTCACGCCACAGAGGTTTGACGTACGATGATCGCCACACGAGAATCTCATGAGTGTTCCCTCAATTCCTTCTGAAGTGAATGTCTGTCCCATCACTTCCCGCTTTGTCTGTGTGTGTACGATCCCCGTGATCGTTGGGACGATTGTTCAATGTGGGCTGGAAGGGGCTCGAATCCTTCTCTCTTGGTCTTCAGCCAGGCGCTAAACCGTCTCAGCTAACAGCCCCAATATGGATTCAAAACTTTGCCTGCAGCAAACGAAGAAGCCCGATGTCCTTGGTGTGACACCGGGCTTTTGAGAGCTTGCGGAGGCTACGGGCTCATGTCACGTGCGCAGGGGATACGAGGTTTCTTCGCTGCGTAAACCTGTATTCCCTGGATGACAAACAGAATATTGCCGAATCTGGGGACGTACAAGTTGTGCTGCAACGCGGTTCGCCGGTATCGCAAACCGCGTCGTAGCGCTCTGTATGCAATCGGATATCTGCTGTGAGAACATCATGATCCGCAAAATCCTTGAAGTTGCGTCATCCTGAAACGGTTGGTTGGTGACAAGGACTGCCATCGCCGTTCCTGGTGAGATGCGCGAGCAGCGGAAAAAGTTCGCAGAAAAATCCCCTCATTCGGCGAAACGACGTCTCGTGATGTCCATTTCGGAATCCTAACTGAGATACCAAACTGTTCCGTTTATGCGGCAATCGCCTCACGTAGATTCATGCCACTGCCTGTCCGCTCTGGGACAAGCAATGCCGAACGTCGCGATGCCCGCGATCACAAATTCGAAGGCCCGTGTTGGACGATGTCGTGTCGTTGCCCATTACGGAAAAGAGTAAAAGCACTGCTTCTCTGAGGACTCTGAAGCAGTGCCACCCGGATTGAATGATTTTTTCTGTGTCCCCGAGTTCTGTGTCCCCGAGTTCTCGGTTTCCGATACGGCACTCGTGGCGCCGCAATGGGAATATCATTCAATCGTTTGAGTTACGGCAGAGCAAACCCTTTCGGGAGGTTACCTACGTCGTCGCCACATCTTCAGCATGCCAACCGCCGCCGCTCCAGCCCACAAACAAAAGGTCGATGGTTCGGGTACCGCGGCGGCGATCACGTTTACCGTCCCGTCGATGCTCGTGTACGCAACCACACCGCCGGTCGATTCGAACGACGTCAATGGACCTGACACGAGGTGAATTGTGAATGTCTCTCCGCTGCCAGGCGGCAACGTTGTCGCGGCAGTCACGTAGAGTCGGGCCAGTAGGCGATCCGTAGTGACGACCACATCGCTGCCGTTCAACGTGTTGTCCCCCCCCGTAAAGGTATCGTCGGGGACCACGTTGGTGCTGACCGATCCGACAGGCAAGCCAAAGTTCTCGTTAAAGCTGTTGCCAAAAAAGACGTAGTTGGAATCCCCCAGCTGGGAATCGAGTTGCGGATCGACAAACTCCAATCGCGTCGCACCGACTGTGCTGATCTCAAACTGAAACGACGCGAAATTGAGTGGGTCACCCAACACTGAGTCACTACGGATCATCACATCGACGAACCCTGTTCCCCTTTCGGCAAGTGACAGGTCACCCACTGTCACAATGAAGTCCGCACGACAGGGGGCAGCCACGAGGGTCCCGATCGCCAAAAACAACGCGAACGCAGACAGACGGTTTAAAATCATAACCCAAGATCCTACAAGAGTTTTTGAAAAAACACCGACACACGCGGAGCCGCGTGGACAATGTCAATTCGTTCAATCATCCACTGCCAATCCATTGGCAAGTTTGCGACCGAAAAGAGAGACCAGGAGTACTCGATCTTTCTGATCCACCTTTCCGTCGCCATTCAAGTCGAAGTAGAGACCACTCCCTTTCCGTCCCAAGGCGGATGTGAGGAGCGGCATATCGGAGGCATCCACCTTGCGATCGCCGTTCAAGTCACCTAACAGGCGATAAAAGTGCTTGGCTTGATCCATTGTGCCATTCCCATCGAGGTCGATGGCGAGTTCGTAATATCCATCAGCCAAACCCGCTGGTCCGAAATCGAACAGGATCTTATTCCCGGAAACCACAACCTTGCCTGACAGGGAAATGAGTGTCCCGATACCAGACCCGTCCAGATTGAACTGCTTCAACACCAGCCGGTCATTGCTGCTGTTACCATCCTGGACACTGCTCACCAGTGCCGCAAGCGGACTCGGATCGGTAAACGTCGCATCGAGATACCGTACCAGTGAACGCTGGGTCTCCCCACGCTGCACGTCGATGGAAGTCAATTGCAGCGGAACGATCTCGAATGTCCGCGTGATCAGTACGTCAGCCGGAGCGACGGGTGCTGCTTCGACGTTGCCTGAGTCATCAATCCCGACCGTATAAAAGCGATAGCTGTGCGGTTGGCCGTCCGCAATCGCTTGGTATTGTGTGCTGGCCAGTACCAGTCCCGATCCATTCGGCGTGCCGGCGTTGATGCGAGCTCTCAATTCCGCGGCAGCCCCGTCGACCGAAACGTACAAGTCGAATCCTACCAGCCTGCCCCCACCCATGTCGCTCCCTTGCAGCGAAATTGTGAAGTTGGATGTCGTCGAATCGACGCCGCTGACCATTGTGTCAGGAGCAAACAGGTCGGGGACAAATGTACTGGCGTCGATCGCTGCGGCGCTCTTGGATTCGACGTTCCCTGCCGCATCGCGGACGATGCTGCGGAAGGCATAACTGTGTCGGCCATCGGCAACGAACGTCTGTGAGTTCCCCACGCTGAAACTTCCTGTCCTCCACAACACGAAGGCCGAACCGTCCGTCGAGACGTAGATGTCATAGCTGGCCAGCCCGGAAGGAATGGCACCGTTGGACGGGGCCGGATCATTGGCCTGAACGACCACGTTAAAAGTGGGACTTGCCGCCCGCTGAGGCAGTGGCGTGATCGTGCTGTTGGGGCGGATGGTGTCCATGAGCCAAGTCGTGGTTACCGAACCAGCGCCCGGCAATCCGAAGGTGTCCAGAATTCCGCTCGCGTTGACCGTCAACACATAGGTTCCGTCGATGCCGGTTAACCCGCTCAAGTTGTTGACTCGGTAAGTATTGCCCGAGACGAATCCGATCGATTGAGCGCCCGTCAGCAAATTCGCCCCGCCGTTTCGAGTGAGGGTCACATCGGCGATGGCCAACGTTGCCGCGTTAATCGTTGTCGAGAATGTGACATTGATCGACGAAATCGCGGCGTTGCGTGGGTTGGGAGCAACCGATGCAACCGAGCTGACGGAAAGGATGGCAACCACAGTTGTTATGGCATCGGCTACGCCGGGTACTCCCTCGATGTTGCCAACGTTGTCGATAGCGACGCTGTAAAAGCGATAAGTATGCCCGATCGTCCCTGTGTACGTGGTCGATGTCTCTGTGGTCTCGGTCACCAACGGAGTGAACGCCGCTCCATTGTCCGAGACGAACACGCTGTACTTGGCAAGACCCGATCCCCCAGAATTGTCAGTACCAGACCAGTTCAGAGTGAACTGAGTGTTATTGACGGCCGCCGGCAGTGCGCTGACGCTGCTGGACGCTGCAATCGTATCCACGAGTGTCACGGTATCGGCGACAGCGGGAGCATCCTCAACATTGCCCGCGTTGTCGGTTGCCACGCTGTAGAAGGCGTACGTATGGCCATTCACTCCAGAATAAATCGCCGACGTGGCGGTGGTGCCGGAGAGGAACGTGGTGTACGCCCCCCCGTTGTCGGAAACGAAGACGTCGTAAGCGGCAAGTCCCGATCCGCCGGAACTGTCGGCACCCGACCAAGTCACGGTGAAGCTGGTGGTGTTGACGGCCGCTGGTAGCGAATCGACGCTACTGACGGCAGCGGTAACATCGACCAGCGTCGTTGCGTCGGCAGCAGCCGGGGCCGCTTCGATATTCCCCGCGTTGTCGGTTGCCACGCTGTAGAAGGCGTACGTATGGCCGTTCACTCCAGAATAAATCGCCGACGTGGCGGTGGTGCCGGAGAGGAACGTTGTGTACGCCCCCCCGTTGTCGGAAACGAAGACGTCGTAAGTGGCAAGTCCCGATCCGCCGGAACTGTCGGCACCCGACCAAGTCACGGTGAAGCTGGTGGTGTTGACGGCCGCTGGTAGCGAATCGACGCTACTGACGGCAGCGGTAACATCGACCAGCGTCGTTGCGTCGGCAGCAGCCGGGGCCGCTTCGACATTCCCCGCGATGTCGGTCGCCACGCTGTAGAAAGCGTAAGTGTGGCCATCCATGCCTGTAAAGACTGCCGACGTGGCGGTCGTGTGGTTTTGCCATAGAGTATGCGTTCCACCGTTGT
>JBIKZJ010000280.1:0-8590 GCA_044354755.1 Schlesneria sp.
GAAATTGACCGGGTAATCATTTTTAAGATTCGTACTCTGCAGCTTATGGCCTATGGTTACTGTAACCAAGTCGATTTCGAACTCAAACTTTATGCTCTATACCTCACAAATTTTACACTCACTTGCGAGACTCGATTTTGCAGCCCATAAACTTGGTTTGTCGTTGAACCTCAATTTCGCGGAGTGATGACTTGCTTTCGCTTACGTCTGTATGCCGCGAGGACGAGCCCACCCGCCGCAAACAGAGCCATGGACGATGGCTCGGGCACGGCAGGGCCAGGGCCAGGACCAGGGTCAACGGGGTCAACGGGGTCAACGGGATCAAAAGAAATAGTGTCGACCGCAAAATCGTTGCCGATACCGGTACTCCGAAGGTTATAAAGACTCAGATCTGCAGTGGTCGCCACACCTGAGAAAAATCAAAGGGGTCAGGACTCATTTAATTGCAAATACCCGCTTCTTTGACTCATTTGATGCCACGACCAAGACGAGCAGATGAAGCAGGAGGGTGATACCATGCACTCAATCGTGCTAATGGCCGGTTGCAGATCTTTTGGAAAGACGACGATGATTCTGCTTTTGAGCGAATCTTGGCGGAAGGACTGAAGGAATACCATGTTTCGGTTTTCTCTTTTCAGTTGATGCCGAATCATTGGCATCTGGTCTTGTGTCCGAACGTCGACGGTGAGATGGGCTGATTTCTACGCTGAGTGACCGCGACGCATACCATGCGCTATCACGCTCATCACCACACATCAGGCGAAGGTCACGTGTATCAGGCGCGATTCAAAAGTTTTCCGATCCAGGATGACGAACACTTCCTCACCGTCTGCCGATAAAAAGAACCCAGGGGACACTAAAACAATTTCGGTTTGCCGAGTCAGTAGGCTCATGACGGCGGAGCGGGATGGGGCAAAAGCATCTCAAGGGGCACGGAATCACAAGTTTTTCGTGGTCGCGCTGCCGGAAAACGCATGAGAACGCGATCAAGTCGCCACAAGGCCAACGAAAACCCCTGCTTCGTTGATTTTTTGACCAGCAAGGGGATCGTCAATTTGCCTCAGTCCGTTTTTTCCGGATCGATGCTACTCAGAAGATGGCAATAACTCGCGGACGCGGGGTCGCATGCGGTGAGGAGAGCCGGAAATTCGAATCCGTGTCATACGGATCGTCTGAGGATGACCGGCAACAGTGGCGAATAATTTGCCGAAATCCTGCACCAACTCGACCCACGCGGTGGCAGTGGGAAGTTTGCCGCTCAATCGCTGAAAAAGGAGCGGCGTCAACGGGGGAGTCGTTCCTCGCTTGCCGGGAGCCACCTGCCGGGCGGTCCAATCGAGTAACTCCAGATAATCCCCCTGTGATAGGGGAAGAAAACCCTTGTCGCTGCAACGAAACCGATGGAAACTGGCTTGCGGTCCCGACTGCTGATCATCCGCTGGGATCAACGCAATCGGCGACAAAAACCGATCTGCGGTGACTCGGGACTGTATGACAATCGGCGACACCCCCTCAGGAGCCGCTTCGCGGCCAATCCGAGCAGATCGATCCCAAACGCCCCGGCCAATCGCTGTAACTGATTTTCAATCATGACTTTGTGGTGATCGTAATTCTTGCCGGACACCGGATCATTACCCAGCAGGTAGCAGCAACGAACCACGCGATTCATCACATGCACAACCGCAACTTCATCAGGCGCAAACACTTCCGCTCGTGCCATCCTCGCCATCATTCCGCTCGAAATGAAAATCGATCAAAACCTGTGATCCCGACAATTTGAGCAAAATCGCAACGCAATTTCAAGCCAGCCCAGTGTCCCCACAGTTCTGTAAATCTGGGATTCGAATCTTTCCCACGAGTACAAATTAGAACCCTTAGTCATTTGGATTCTCAAGAAGTCTTCGCAAATAGTAGTTTTTCTTGTGCGAAGAAATCTCTGAATTGTTGTTGATGTCGACATTTTTCCTCAAAACTATTTCAGCGACCTCCCAGTCCGCCGCAAGAAGTGCAAGTCGCCGTTCAACGAGAACCAGCCGAGCGACCGTCAAGATTAGGACAAACGAACCTAGAATCATTACGATTGCGCAACTCATCCTGACGCGAGGCATCTCATCTCTTTCGCGACTAACGAAGTAAGCAACTCATTTACATCCAGCAGGCAAGTTGAGTTGAGGCAGGTCAAAATCGTTGAATTTGCTGCATTTTTTAGTCCAGAAGCAACGACCATTCCAAGATCCGTCAATTGCATCTAAAATCGACCCCGTTCGCCAAGTGAAACAATTCGCACCAATCGCGCAGTATGTTCCAGGAGTAGCAGAGTCGTGGGCAATTTTGTCTCGCAACAACTGCTTGAATTTGTCGATGTCGTAGCAACAGTCTTCTAACTTGATGGGAACACATGTGGAATAAAAATCCCCGGCACCATTCTCAGGGTATGTGATGAGGTCTGTGTCACGTATGTCCGAGGTCCCAATAGAGTTGAGATAACGTTCGAATAGGCCGTATCCGCGTCCGTCAATTGTGAGGAATCCGTGCAGAGAAAACCTGCTAAATAACCATGACGAGCGTTGATACCCATCACATGCCTGCACACCCGTATCAACCACCTTTAGCCCCATTGGATCAACATATTTCAGCGGGTTATTGGCCACGTATGCATAGAGATTTGTCCGCTCGTTGAGAGTTGGAAAATCTCGCAGCGAAACCATCAATCGGCTGGTGACGTAATTATCGTCATAAAGCACTTCAATCCCGCTAGACGATAGCGGGTCCCGTTGCAAAAATGTTCCCGTCGTTGAGCAGTACATTTTCAATTCTCCTGTGCTGTGATGTTTTGCTTGGATTGGGTTGGTGTAAGCAGCATACGGTTCGGTTGCTTGATGACTGCGCCTGGCGGTAACGAACGACATATCGCAACGGCTTCCTGACACCTCTGCATCAAGCGTCCAGGGTCCACTGTTCGAAGTAACTTCGCGGGCAAGGAACCCACATTGGGATTTGGAAAAGATGAAAAAGGCGATCCGATCCCAATGAAAGGCGGCATCACCGTGGTCGATGGAACACCGCCAAAGTCCGGCGAATGTGGAAATCCCGGCATCTCCACACCCATTTGCCCCATAGGATTGTGTATTGGTGGAAATGGGGACGCTGGATAGACGGGAGCGCCGGGCCATCGGTGTGCCGCCCCACGAGCATTCGGTCGTGCCATTTGCATTTGCGATTGGAACCGTGCCTCCTGCCGCTCGCGTTCCAACGCATTCATGCGATTGGTGTATTCACAATCTGCCATCGCCATTTCAACGGCCATATGCTGCAAGACGTGCCGAGGAAAGTATCCAAATGGAAGAGGCACATCCGGCCCGAAATAGTCGAGCAATGTTTGTTGTTCGATGAAATGTTGTCGAACTGATTCAGCATGTTCCCAAAATGCTCGGTTAATCAAATCATTCGGCGTGAATTGGCAAGCGGCACGATAAGCATCGCACGCTTTCCCGATCCATCCGTTATCCTCCAAACAGTGGCCTCGCAATACAAGAAAGTCGGCAAACTCTTTTTCCGGCGAGATCGAGTTCAAATAACCAAGTCGATCAATCATTTCGTCCGAAAGTGGTTCTGGCCATGTGCGGTAGTAGTCGTCTGTCGGGAAGTTCGCACCTTGGCCCGTTGCCTCCAGATTAAAACGCTCTTTTCCGTAGGGATGTTGACCTTCGGGGTCATCCCATCGGCAAAACAAATGGGCGCGGGCATGGACCATTTTGATTGGCCAGCCCAGCCGCCTGCCAACTGCCGTGTACAAAACCGGCATTGAAGCACAAGTCCCGCCGTTTCCACCTAACATGCCATGAATGAACAAGTCGCCAGCATCACGAAAATCTGGATTTCGAATCCGGTCGGGGTTGTAGTGAACTCCAAAGTCCTGTTGGAGAACCGTTACCATCATCATCACGCAATACTTCGCTCGCGAATTGTCCGCTTGACCGGGGTTCGTAAGAAATCGGTGCCAATTTCGACGGATTTCAAACTTGACACGCTGAGCCATCTCATCAATGCGCGCAAGAGCGGCGTCGATATCGAGCGATTGACTGCCGGGAAGTTCAGCAGCGCACAGGAGGTTGATTTCTGCGATGTCTGGCGATTCTTGTGTATTGCCAGATGTCAGCAGTCCTTCGAGCGTCTTTCGTTGGCTCTGAAGCGCGGTCATCAAACACTCCCGGTAGGAAAATTTGCTCCGGTGTACCGCGCCACGAAAAAAAGTCAACTGAGTTTCGACTACAGTCCCTGTTGGACGGGCTGAACCGACAAAAGAAGGAACTTGAGAAGACTGGCGACGAAGCTGCAGATTTTCGGCAACAGGCGAAATCAGTAGCTGCGACCATGAGGCAGGATGCTTCCCGATACATCCGCTTGCGACTGGCTGCTCACTTCCTGCGGCGCCGTAACTCGGGGGACACGAAAATAATTTGAATCCCCCTGTGATAGGGAAAGAAAACCCTTATCGCTGCAACGAAACCGATTGGAACTGGCTTGCGGTCCCAATCGCTGATCATCCGCTGGGATCAACGCAATCGGTGACAAAAACCGGTCTGCGGCGACTCGGGACTGCACACCAACCGGCGACACCCCCTCAGCCGCTGCTTCACGGCCAATCGCTGCCGATATCACGGCCCCAACAGGATTGTCTGTGAATTCCTGTTTCGGTTGGCTAGTCGCTAAGGTCGCTGAGGTGGAATTGTCATTTGTTGGTGAAAATGACTGAATTCGCCGCTGCACCGAGGTGTAGTCGCTTCGTTCGAGCGTTTCGGCCATGGCCGCTCGGATGGGATTCAGGTCCACGTAGGCTGCACAGGCCAACAGAGCCCCGCTCCAAATTAAAATCGATCAAAACCTATGATCCCAATAAATTGAGCAAAATCGCAACGCAATTTCAAGCCCGCACAGCGTACCCCCGCTCCAGTGTCCCCAGTGTCCTGATCGTTCAGGACGGCAACTGGTCCACGTCGGGCGTTTGGGCGAAACGGTCGCGGCGAAAGCGGGCGTGTAACGATTCCCAGTCGACCACCAGTTCGCCCCCTTGCGAACGCTGTTGAGTGCCCCAACTGTGGAGCAGATCCAAGCACGCATGGTCGATGTAATCCAGGTCGGTGAGATCGACGTACAATTCGAAACCGGGTGGGATCTTTTCCAATCGCGAAGCCAACATCGGCAAACGGATAAATGTCGCCGAACCGTTCAACCGCATCCGCATGCGTTTCTCACCCTCCACCGGTTCGACGGTGATCTGCAAATGGGAAACGGTGTAAATCAACTTGAGTGCTGAAAGGCCCAATCCCACGAGGACCCCCATCAACAGGTCCTCGAAGACGATGACGCTGACCGTGATGGCATAAATGACGACTTCTCCCCAACCGTAGCCGCGCAGTTCGCGGAGCGACTTGACGTCGATCAGCTTGTAACCCGTGTAAACCAGAATCGCGGCGAGGCAACTCGTAGGAATCTGCCGTAGCAGCGTCGCCATCCCAGTCACGAAGACCAAGAGCCAAACACCATGCAGAACGGCCGACAATCGAGTCTTTCCTCCGGCGAGCACGTTGGCCGAACTCCGGAGAATCACCCCCGTCATTGGGAGCGCACCCAGAAAACCGCAAAGCGTGTTGCCAACGCCCTGGGCGAACAGTTCTTGGTCGTATTTCGTCCGTGGACCATTGTGCATCTGATCGACCGCACCGGCACACAGCAGAGTCTCTGCACTGGCCACGACCGCCAGGAGAAGCCCATCTCTCAAGACACTTCCCCAAGCGGCTTGACGCATGGACTCCATCGTCGGGATGTTCAAGCTGCTCCACAGGTTGCTCGGCAGATCAACATACAACACCGGAAAATGCCACGTCGCCGCCACCCCGGCGACCACAATCACGGCCACCAGTGCGGGGGGAATCCTCTTCAACGATTTCGGGGCGAATTCATACCAGACGATCATGACGGCAATCGTCAAAACACCCAACAGCCCTGCGAGGTTGGGACTCTTCAGAACTTCCAACCAGCGATCCAGTGCTTTCGACGCCGCGACGACACTCTCCAGTGCGGCGTCGCGGTCGTGGGTCTGGATACCCGCGACCGCAGCACGCAGAGCGATCGCCGCCGAATCCAAGCGTTCGCAAGGCGGGTCTTCTTTCACCGCCGCCAAGGCTTCCGCGACTTGCTGCGCGAGTGAACTTTCACGGGCCGCAAGTTGTTCCCAATCAATTGCACCGGGATCTTCGGCGGGCTGTCCGTGCGTGCCGCCCGACGAACCGAGCTTTTGTCGAATCGCCCCTTGTTCGGTCTGCCACCGGCGAGCTTGCTGGAGTTGTGCGATTTTCGGGCCGCGTTCTGCCTCATCGGGAAAAGTGATCGGTCGCCAGGCGCGTTCCAAGGCATCAGGAATCGCCGCGAGATTTTGCGATCCGTTCCCCGGCGGCTTGCCATCGAGGATCACATGAAATTGACCACCGAGGATCAGGAAGCCGATGCCGGCGAGCATCCCACGAATCACCGCTGGGGAAACGGCGCGAAACCACTGCCCCAACCGTGCCACACCCGCAACCACTTGAATCAGACCGGCAACAACGACCACCAATCCCAGTCGTTCAGGCCCCTGGCGCTGGACGATGTCGAATACGATCACAGTGAGTCCCGCCGCTGGTCCGCTCACCTGCAAGGGACACCCGGCGAACAATCCGACGACCATCCCGCCGATGATGCCCGTGATCAAACCCGCCGCGACGGGCATCCCGGAGGCAATCGCCACCCCCATGCACAAAGGGAGCGCAACGAGAAATACGACAATGGAGGCGAGTAGGTCGTTCTTGATGGTCTTACCCCTGACTGGGGAAGTGGGCGGCACGGCGTTCATGGAGTTGGTTTCGATTCCACTGAAGGAGCGGTAGGCGGACTACAGAATGCAAGCTCCAAGGCCGTCACGTCTGGAGCGCACCGACCTTTTCCGCGAATCGTCCTAATGACCCGTTTCGTTTCGGCTTTGGGTGTTGGTGGGCATCGTAAGGTACTTCATCAGCCGGCCGACGCCCATCACGCCGTAGAAGCCGCCGACGACGAGCAAGGCTGCAAGCGGGGTCGTTTGACCCCACCAACTGTGATAGATGGTGGCCAGCAGGCCAATGACTGAACAGCCAGCGGCAGCCGCAAAGCACAGGCGACATTCATCGATCAGGAGGTCTCGCTGAGAGCGAACGAGCGCACGGTCGAACGGGGCTTTCATCAGTCGCACGCCTGGAAAAAAATTAGGTTGATCGCCTTCGGTTCCCTCGGCAGGTTGCCTTGGCGTAAAGTCGCGACCTCAAGGTATGAGCAGGCAGAAGTTTACGGCAAAGCGGTCCCAAATCAAGACAGCTCTTCGCTTAATCTTCCGTAATGTCCTTTTACAATCCCTGCTAGGTAATGATCCGGTGTCCGGCAAGAACAATGATCACCGCAAAGTCATGATTGAAAATCAGTGACAGCGATTGGCCAGCGCGTTCGGCATCGACCTGCTCAGATTGGCCATCATGTCGATTCATTTTCATTGGATTTGATTCTGAGGTCTCGTCCGGATGTTGTCTCGACTTGGGATGATACTGAGGTGGCTCGGCGGTGGTTGTTGATTTGTCCGGTGCGAAAGAATTCGGCGGGGGATCTGGCGGGGGATCCCGAGGAACCGATTGAATTTGTACTCAATTCGAACCGGAATGATCCCCGAAAACTCAAAAATAACTCCTGACCACTTTGAGTTCTCCCAAGACCTGCCACGGATCAACACGGAAAGGACACGGAAGAAATCAAAACAGATCTGCCCAAATCCAATTCTTCTTTCCGTGTTTCTTCCGTGCCAGTCCGTGGCCCGAGTAAAATATCAGGGGACAAGTCCAAAAAATGAGGATTTGCTGTCGTCGAGTGACGTTTTCAGTCGAACGACGGAAACGATTCCTGACCTCGTTGATTTCTCCGCCGGCTCTGAGGGAGACAGTTTTGAAAGTTCTTTCCAAACGTTTGGATGTTTGGTCTCACGCTACGGTCGTTTGTTTGTAAAATCACTCCGTCGTGAGGAGCAAGGGAGGAATGTGGCGTTATTGATGAGCGAACAGACGGGGACAGCGACGGTCTTAATTGAAGTCAAGACAAGAATGAAAAATCATTTTGAATTCTCCTTTTTTCATTGGATGGGGGCCAGCCCCCAAACCCCCGGGATTTTTTGAGGCATATCCAAGCTGCGTTTTTTGACAGGTATTGCAGGTGTTCGAATTTTTCGTAAAGTATCTCTTGCTTGGGGAAACGGAGTCGCGCTCTGTGGGGACACAACGCGATCAGGGATACTCAAGTCCGAGATGCGTCGAGATGGCGTATGAGCGTTTCAGTGATTGACTGGAACGCTCATTTCGTCTTTCCAGATTTCATTTTTTTTGAAAAGTGTGTTAAGAATCGTGAGTCACTTCCGCATGCAGGCGACGAGAGCGACTTTCTTCTGTTTGCCCTTGGCGAGCAGATGTTGGTAGTAGCCCTTGATTCTCTGATTGAAGCGTGTTGCCACTAACGTAGCCATGTCAAGAACTCGTCT
>JBIKZJ010000021.1:0-28083 GCA_044354755.1 Schlesneria sp.
AAATCACGACTTGCGGCCAACTCGCTGGATCTGCAGCGATTTGTGGAAACTGATCATGATGAACCTCACGACCCTGCTTTGCATGCTGCTCACGGGTGCGGACCCTGCCCTCCCCGCCGACGCCCTGCTACCGGCGAACGTCACCCCGCCTGGGCATTCCATGCATGGCGAATCGTTCGATGAAGGTCCGCGTCGGGCCGCATCGCTGCTCGGAACCACCGGTCGCGTGACCTTTCCCGTGACAACCAGCGTGGTGCAAACGCAACAATTCTTCAATCAGGGGGTCGGCCAGCTACATGGATTCTGGTACTTCGAAGCGGAACGCTCGTTTCGACAAGCAGCCAAACTGGACCCCGACTGTGCAATGACCTATTTCGGGATGGCTTTGGCAAATGTGAATAACGACACACGGGCCAAGGGATTTCTGGCCGAGGCGGTCAAGCGAAAATCCAAGTCCTCAGAACGTGAACAAAAATACATTGATGCCCTGGACGCCTGGTACAAAGCCGATGTTGGCGACGAGAAGAAAAAAAAGGAGCGGATCCGTAATTACGTGAACGCTCTCGAAGAAATCCTCTATCGATTTCCTGACGACCTCGAAGCGAAAGCGATGCTGGGAATGGGACTCTGGCAGCATCGGGGTGAGCTGGAAATGCCGGGATATTTCGCGATTGATGCGCTGCTCAACGACGTCCTGGCGGTCGACCCCTTTCATCCTGTGCATCATTACCGTGTCCACCTCTGGGATAATGATAAAGCAAAATTGGCAGTCCATTCTGCCGAACGATGCGGCCTGTCCGCACCGGGGATTGCACACATGTGGCACATGTCCGGGCATATCTATAGCGACCTGCATCAGTATTTTGATGCCGCCTGGCATCAAGAAGCAGCGGCAAGAACCGATCACGCCTACATGATCCGCGAGGGGGTTTTCCCCGATCGGATCCATAACTTTGCCCACAACAATGAATGGCTGGTGCGGAATCTGCAGTTTCTCGGTCGCGTGCATGATGCCGTCACCTTGGCCCGGAATATCATCGATCTGCCGCGACACCCGAAATACAACACCTTTCCCGGCGGGAAAAGTGCACATTACGGACGATTGCGGTTGCTGCAAGTTTACTCGCAATTCGAGTTGTGGGAGTCGCTCATTGCCGACGCACAGACACACGTCCTTGCACCGACGACCGACGAAAACGAACAGATCAAATATTTCCGCCACTTGGGTCGAGCCTATTTCCGGTCGAGCGATCCCATAAAAGGTCGAGCCCAATTGGCAATCCTCGAACGGCGATTGGCGAGACTGAAGCAAGACTCGGACATCGCCGTCGACGAAGCGGTTGCCAAGGCTCGCTTTGAGGGAAATGACGCGAAAGCGGTCGAGGAAAAACGGGCACAAGCGATCCAGCCGACAGCAGAACGGATTCGAACGTTAGAACGAGGCGTGGATGAATTGCAGGGATACGTGCTGTTATCAGAAGGAAAGCCCGCTGAAGCGCTGGAACGACTGGTCAAGGCGAATGAGGTGGACGAAGCCTTGCTGGCGGACGTGGAATTCCAGGCTGGAAAACAGGATGTCGCCTTGAAGCGACTGAAGGATTGGGTTGGAAAAAGCAAAAACCAGGTCCGGCCCCTGGCAGCGCTGGTTCAACTCCTCTGGCGACAAGGAAACAAGGACGAAGCGAAACGATCCTTCGAGTCTCTGCGAGAAATCTCGGGTTCCATCGATCTGGATGTGCCGCCGTTTGCAAGATTGCAGCCGATTGCGATGGAATTAGGGTTCAAGGCCGACTGGCGATTGCCCAAGCCGGTTGCTCGCAACGCCGCCGAACTTCCCGACTTGGCGACACTTGGCCCACTCACCTGGAAGCCCGCGGATGCCCCCGGATGGTCACTTCCCGATAGTGCGGGTCAGTTGCACGCGGCGACCGAATTTCAAGGTCGGCCCGTTGTCGCGATCTTCTACCTGGGGTCTGGTTGTCTGCACTGTGCCGAGCAATTAAAAGCCTTTGCCTCCAAGCAAAAACAGTATGCCGACGCAGGAATTTCGTTGGTTGCGATCAGCACGGACAGCGTAGAGAATCTTAAGAAATCACAGGATCGATACAACACGGAAGGGGTCTTTCCGTTCCAACTGGTTTCCGACCCGACGCTGGAAACGTTTAAGCGATTTCACGCCTACGACGATTTCGAATCGACTCCGTTACACGCCACGGTGCTGATTGACGCCCTGGGAAAAATCCGCTGGCACGATTTGGGCCCCGAACCGTTTATGGATGTCGATTTTGTGCTGGCTGAAGCCCGGCGTTTGATCGAACCCACCAAAGTGGAATTTCCTCGCGAGCCTGAACTTCTGGATCTGTCTCACCCCGCTGACGCCCTGGCACCGCGAAACGTTTTTCCTGTGCCAACTCAAACGCCGGCCAAAGAACCCGTACGCAACGAAGTGGCTGCGGGGCCGAAGCCTTGAGCGGGAACAACCCAATCAACACGCATGGTTTGGCCAACAGGTACCCCGTTCACAATCGTTAAATCAATCACCAAATCACCGCAATTCGGATTTTAAGTCACTTTTGGGCAAGTTCCGACCGCACGACTGACGGGCATGATCCATTCTTCATAGGAATGGGTTCATTTTCAGGAGGTCTCAATGCACCAGGATCAACGAATCGGTTTGGCGCTCGGGGTGCTGCTCATCGGAGCTTGCGCCGCCCTGTTCTTTCGCAACGAAACGCGAGAACGAGCGGAAACTCCTCGATTGCAACACGCCCAAGAACTGGATGACCGTATCGCCGAACGGACAACTCGCCCGTATCTGAAGGGGGTTGAGGCCGTCGAAGCGGGGGACCGGGTTCGTATCCGTTCCGTCGCAGACCGCAAGGAATCCGAGTCGGCGTCTGACGAGGATCACGGCGGGTCCTATTTGAGTTCTGCCGAACAAGCATTCGGTGGCAAAAATTCCTCGGGAGGGGGACAGCCTTTGTCCCATCTGACCGAAAGCGACAGTGACGTTCAGGAACTCGCGCCGATACCCGTACCGGGGGATCGATCACTCGGAGATCGATCACTTTCGACCGGAAAAACCGAGACTGAAAAATCGAACTCGAGCAGTAAACCGGGAATTTCCGGACGGACGAGCGGGGAAAATCCGCAGAAAGAGCGAACGCATCTCGTCCAAAAGGGGGAGTCGCTCTCGTCGATTGCCGCTAAACACTTGGGCAATTCCAATCGATTTCAGGACCTGTTCGAGGCCAATCGCGATCAGCTCAGAGACGCGAATGACCTGCGATCCGGGATGGTCTTGAAAATTCCGGAATTGGCGTCAACCTCGGCCTCGAAAACGGCTCAAACGAAAGCCGCAGGGACCACGTCTGTGGAACGATCTTCCGTGGAACGATCGAGCGGGCTGGAGCCGACACCACGGCTTGATGGAAACAAACATCTCGGCGAGCGGCCTGCCTCGGCACCGTTAGCAGACATTCGCGAAGAATCGTCCGCCGGGATCGTCGCGGAAACGCAAAAAGGGGGACTGATTCCGTCCACAGTGAATGTCCCCGTTCTCGGTGAACCGACGAATGAGAAAACCTCCGAGACACCGAAGGGGAGCGATGAGGCGACACCTAGAAAATTCGTTCCGTCCAAAAAATATGCCCCCTCAACGAGACCTTCAATACCAGCAGCGAAGTCCAGCGACTGAAACCACAAGCCTGCAGGATCACCAGTCGCGACCGAGAGTTGTCGATAAGAAAATGGTGGGTGAAACGAGTGGGATCTTGATCGCTCACCCCATGGTGATTAGCAGCAGCAGGCGGATTTAGAATTCCGGATTGAGTTGATGCAGGATTTCGGAAAATGATTCGCAACCGTCGCCGGTCATCCGCAAACCATCTGCCCAGCAGAGTCGAATAACCGACTTCCCGCACCTCTTCACCGCCGGGGCTGACATCGGCACCCTATCGAGGCTTCCAGCATTAACGACTCAACGTTTTGTCACGAGATGCCGGGGTCACCCGAATCCCGGCTTCTGTTCCGGCTCAGCTGCACACGAATCTCGGTCAAACGCTGCGATTTCTCAACCGACGCTTGAATTCTTCAGTCACTTCGGACAATCGCAATTCGCTGAGGTTTGTCAATTCGTCCCTGGTTAACTCGGCGATACCCAAAAGCTCTTGCAGCAGCATGATCTGCCCAAACAACTCCCCTTCCGCACGGCCTTCCTCGCGGCCTTCCTCGCGGCCTTGATTGAGCGCCCCTTCCAGCCGTGCGGCTTCGTCGAGCTGGAGCTTTAGGCGTGCATCATACAATTGTCGTTGTTCAGGGTTATGCGAAATCATGTCCAGGACTCCTGCCGCTTCGCTGAATTCGGCTTCGGGAAACAATCCCTCAATACCATTCAACGACAGATTGGCGGCGTTTACCAAAAAATAGGCCCATTTCTCAATCGAACTGGCCTGAGCCACATTTTGCACTGTCTTGCTCAGTTTTGACAACTGCAAAAGATGAATTTGTAAATCGTTTGTCAGCAGCAATCCGGATGGATCACGAAGCCGAAAATCCAGGTGCAACCGTGGATCACGCAAGTACATCGGTTTGGTCAGGACACAAATGCTGATCGCTGGATTCAGGGCGGTATACTCCACACCCTCTTTTAACTGGCCTAAATAGAGTGACGAAACGTAATACGTCAATCGCTGGTGAATTCCCGCTGGAACTGTCAGCTGAATCTCGATATTGATGAGACGTCCATGGTCGTCTTTGGCCAGAATATCCAGGATCGCGAGCTTGTCATCCTCGGTTTCCTTGTTCAGAAATGGATTGCACATTTCCACGGAACGGATCTGCAGCAACGGACCAAGGATCGCATTCAAAAAATGAATCGTGATTCGCGGATGTTCAGGACTACCAAACAGCCGTTTGAAGACAAAATCAACCGTCGGTCGGATTCCGATCACTTCCACAATCTCAGCTCCTGATCCGCTCTTGGGGAATATTGATCCTGGGGAATGCTGGCGTACTCGCCGAGAATGGCCCCTGATTTCATCGCATCCATGCTATGGTAACATGATCAAAACCGCGTGATCAAACGAGGAAAATCCCGGACCGCTTTCCCAATCACCAACAAACCCGGTTTTTGTGCGTCGTCGATGTCTTCGTCGTCGCCCCCTGACAAGACCCCAAACGAGATCGAAGCACTCAAGCCCGCACCGATCTGGATGGGCAGTGCCATCCCGCATCTGGCCCTGTCATAAAATCGCACTCGACAAACGCCCGAGCCAATCGCTGCCACGGCCTTTTAATCAGGACTGTGCGATGATCATAGTTCTTGCCAGGCACCGGCCGAAATATTGGGGACACCGAAATGCCATGGGGACACGAAGTTCGCTTAAAAATACTGCTTAAATTTTCTGGGAAGGACGGAGTCTCTTTTTTTGATTCAGTCTGATTTTTTAATTCAGTCTGACTTATCGTGCAACGATCACAACGAGGGCGCGATCGGAAGCGTTTGCGTTTGATGAGGTTTTGATTGCGATCTGATGCAACGGCGTATTTGGCAGCTGCGATCTGCCGAGTGATGATCCTGTCGCCGGCAAGAACGAGGATCAGCGCAAAGTCATGACCGAAAAACTCTTGCACTGACGAGAGTTTTCGGCCCTAAGAAGCGATTGAAATCGCTTTGAATCACAGATTTCCCCCTCTCTCCGCGCCGGAATTCACCAACGGATTTTGATGAGGAGGCCAAAATCCAGTCAGCCCCATTCAAAATCCGCAACCCCCTTTTCGCGATCAGATCGCTCCCCCATGGATTCACGATCGAGTCCAGGAAATCAGCGGCAATTTTAACGCCAAGTCGCCAAGCCTCAGGGACGCAAGGAAAAATCCGAGGAAGAGACAAAACGCTGTTTTCCGTTTTGATATTCCTGGCGTCCCTGCGTCCTGGCGTCTTTGCGTTAAAATCGTCTTATCGGCATTTTCGCCGAGTCGATGTGGCGGAAACGGGGACAGTGCTGGAAGGGGATCGGCCTCAATCCCGTTTAGTCTGGACCAGGACTCGAATTTCCTCGGCGGTCAACGCGCGGCGGAAGACTTGTACGTCGGCCAGCGAACCGTGGAAGAAATCGCCACTCCCCGCACCGATCTGCCAAGGTTGATCGGTGGAAAGATCTAATTCGCTCGTCTTTGCGGTTTTTGATTCTGCAACCATTTTTCCATCGACGAATAACCGCAACGTGTCACCGTGCCGTTGCGCGGCGAGATGAAACCGGTCGTGATTCGCCACTTGCTTCCATTGGTCCCACGTTACGACAGTTCCGGTCTGCAGCGACCAGACATGGCCGGAAGGTAACGTGGTGGCGAAGAGTTTCCCTTGATGCTGGGCCATCGTCCAGACGCGGCGGTACTCGACATCGGTCGTATCAAGCTGTTTGAGCAGTGTCCATGTTTCCCCTTCATCGTACCGATACATTTGCGCTAGTGGTAAGGTTCCAGCATAGAGACTGCCGTTGTGGACCAGCATTCCCATCACTTCCAATTCGTCCCCCAACCGGCCGCGATCCTGCCAATGCCCGCCGAGAACATCCTTCGCCGCTGCCGGGCTGGGTGCCTGCCAGGCAAATACCTTGCCCGTGCGCCATGTGGCGACTTGAAGCGCCCCTTGATAAGTTGCGAAGGCGTACGTCTGCGTGTTCTCTTTCTCGCCGACGTTGCCAAGATCGGTCCATTCTGTGCCGTCGTAGCGATAGACGTGGCCTTCGTCGTAACCTGTCGCCCAAAGGTAATCGTTGAAGACACCCAGGGCTTCGACCCGTTTGCCGTTCGGGACTTCCAGCGGAGTCCATTTCTCGTCTCCGTCATACCGGAAAAACGCAGCGGGTTTGTAGAGCGAACTGACGTAGAGCTTTCCGCGAAAGCCAACCATCCCGCCGACCGCTTCCATCTCGGGAAAATGGCCGATCATTTTCCATTGGCCATCGACCCATTGAAAAATTCGTCCACCGAGATGCAGATTTTCTGACTCAGAGAGCTTCGAGCCACCCAGCCGGTATTTTCCCGAACCGACGTACAAGTCGCCGTGAAACGCGGCCATGCTCGTGATACTATTCGCTTTGTCCGGTGTCCCGAGATCGATCCAGTTGTTCGGACCGTCATAGCGATAGACATGTCCCGCCTGGTCGCTCCCCGGTTCGCAGGTACCAACGTACAGCGTTCCCTCATTGACTGCCATCGACTGCCCGAAGACGCAATTCCCCGGCCGGCCTTCGTCGGACAAGAGGGGTTCAGTCCCGGCGTCGATACCAAATTGCAATTGCCGCTCGTTGGCCTGGCAATGTGTGACGCCGGAATTGCTGCGTAGGCTCAGATGAAACCCGGTCCGCGTTTTCGGATCGAACTGGCTCAGGATGTCCCCCTGGTCATCGTCGGTGATGCCGTTGGAGTCGATCCAGACGGAAATCGTGAAGTCTTCTTTTCCCAGCTTCAAAACATCGGCTGCCGGAACCGTGATGTGGCTGCCGACCCCGTCGAACGTCGCCTGTTTTGCGGCCAGCTTGACCCCATAATTCACTCCGTCGGGACTCGACGGTATCGAGTTCTTTGTGTCGCCCATCAGTTTCCAGCGTGCCACCGGACCTTCGGCGGCGAAGGCCTGAAGTTGCAAGAGGACGAAAAACGCACAGGCAACGGCGATTCGATTTATCTTTACGGAGTCAGTCATCAGTGATCCTTCGGAAAATCCTCTTACTGCGACAATCCCGCATGCCTCAACTGGGGGTTGCCGGAACACACGTCCCGGCAGATTGTTCGCCATGTCCACCGACTATAACATTTCCGCGACGATCAGCACGTTGACTTCTGTGATGGATACGTCGTGCCCGGATTTCTTTCAGATCACGCCTCAGACTTCACTTGACGAGTTCCGGGCAGAGACTCGGCTGAATTTGACCTGGATCATCACGGGGCGAGTCCAAGTATCAATGCTGCTGGCGGAACCTGTCAGCGCGATGGTATGCTCGATGTGTTCTTATGAGACATTTCCGGAGAGGGAGCCAGCCAATCCGAAAATTGCTTGAGGAATACTCCCACCACATCAAGCTTGCAGTCATCGGCACCCTCAGGGTCACGGGGGCTGCTGGCGATTCCGTCTACGTGTGCTGCTCATGCAAATCCGAATCAAAATCGAACGGACAGAATTCGAAAACAGACGCGCGATAACAACGATGTTGTCAGGGGATTTCCGATTGACGGGGATGATCGATCAGCCTGATTGTTGTGTGGCATGAAGCCAGCCTTCACCGTTGAACAAGGGAGCAACTGCATGTTTACCACCGTATCTAACCCGAACGTTTTCGCGACGCGTCTCAACCCCTACCTTGCCGGTCGAGCGGCGGGCCAGAACTTGTTTCTGTCCCCCTTTAGTATCGAGGTCGCGCTGGCGATGTGTGCCGTGGGAGCAAGAGGTGAGACACGCAGGGTGCTGACGGAACTGATTGGGGCACCTGAAAATGTCGAGCGACAAAACCGTCAGTACACTCAGTTGATCAAGTCGGTCCATGGCGAAGGGACGCAACGATTTGAACTGAGCAGCGCCAGCGCATTGTGGGGACAACAGGGCTACCAGTTTCATCCGGAATTTCAGCAAGCCGTGGCAACCTATTATCATGGGAGCCTCCAGGAAGTCGATTTTGTGGGACAACCAGACAAGGCTGTGACCAGGATCAATGATTGGGTCAGCGAGCAGACCCGGCAGAAAATTCCGAAACTGATTCAGCGGGGCAGTATCAATCGAGACACTCGACTGATTCTCACCAATGCCATTTATTTTAAGGCGAAGTGGGAAGAGGCTTTCAAAAAGAGATTAACAAAAGATGCGTACTGGTACGGCCCTCATGGCACGCGCCAGGTACCGACGATGCACCAGTCTAAAGGCTATCGGTACTTTGAAAATGAGGAGTTTCAAGCTATCGATCTCCCTTATATTGGTCAGCGATTGGGAATGTTGGTGGTATTGCCAAGAGCGAAGAACGGCTTGGATGCACTAGAAGTCAAATGGGCCACCCAAGGACTCTTCGAGCAGGTAACGAAAGAATTACGTTACGAAGAGGATGTTGAGGTCTCGCTTCCTCGCTTCAAGATGGAAACGGAATTCAACCTGACATCTGTGCTGTCTGACATGGGGGCCAAACTCGCTTTTAGTGACCATGCCGATTTGGGGGGGATCAGCGACGATCGTGAAAGACCACTGAAGATTTCTGAAGTGGTTCACAAGGCCTTCGTTGAAGTGAATGAAGAGGGTACCGAAGCCGCCGCCGCGACCGGAGTATCTGTGAGGTGTGTTTTGAGCACACCCTATGGCACTAAAAAACACTTCCAAGCCGACCATCCCTTCTTATTCTTCATCAGAGACCGACAAACCAATGTCATTCTGTTTTCAGGTCGCCTGATTGACCCACAATAATTCTCGCGACAACGAAAACGCGGCGGGATGTGCTGAAGTCCCTGCAGGCTCTGATCCGTTGGCACACGTACCGGGTGCCAACGGATCCAAATGTTACGGCACAACCAGAGCATCGGTCGCGAAGCGATTCATTCCAAGTGGCATTTGAAGTGGTAACAGTGGTCTCGGCGTGATTTTCTGAATCCACCGAGATTCGAAGTCACCTTGATCATCAGAGTTGCGAATCCATGGTGGGGTGAACTCGATGCCAAGCGGAGGAATGTTCAACGTCGCGATGCCGAGGAAATGCGGATGTCGGGGGGGCGGATGGTGATCCCAGTTAGAATGGCACCCATTCGGTTTTGTTGATACCATTGTGCTGGTGCTGTTCGCGCATCGAGCTGGAATCCTCGATTCACTATCCTCGGTTCACGAAGTCACCACGAATCAAATATCGTTTCCGGCAGGAGATTGATGATGCTGACGATTGCAGGGCGTTCCACTTCCCACCGTGATTTCTGCGACGGCGTCTCGCGACGTGATCTGTTGCGGATTGGTAGCCTGGCGGCACTGGGAACAGCAGGTGGGTGGACTTTGCCGGATCTGCTGCGTGCCGAGTCGCTTTCGGGGCGGAAGTCACCGAAATCGGTCATCATGATTTACCTGGTGGGTGGGCCACCGCATCAGGATATGTTCGATCTGAAGCCGGAAGCTCCCAAGGAAATTGCCGGGCCCTGGCGGCCGATTGCCACCAATGTTCCCGGCTTCGAAATCTGTGAGGCGTTTCCTCGTTTAGCAAAGCTGGCCGATAAGTTTTCTGTCATTCGTTCGCTGGTCGGTAATCAGCACGATCATGATGCCATCCAGGTTTTCAATGGCCATGATCCGAAGAAGCCGAAACCGTCAGGGGGGTGGCCACAGTTCGGCACGATGGTCTCCAAAGTTCAGGGACCAGCCCGGCGGGAATCCCCCCCCTATGTCAGCCTGTGCTACACCTGTACGCATGGACCTTACAACGAACCGGGACCTGGATTTCTCGGTACCTCCCATGCACCGTTCAAGCCGCTGGGGGAGACTCGGGACGACATGGTCCTGAATGGAGTGACACTGGATCGTCTGGCTGACCGGCAGTCACTTTTGAAGAGCTTTGATCACTTCCGCAGGGATGCCGATCAAACCTCGATGATGACGGGGCTTGACGCATTCACGGAACAGGCGATGGGGTTGCTCACCTCGTCCAAACTGGCCGAGGCTTTGGATCTGTCGCAGGAAGATCCTCGTACGATCGCTCGTTACGGGGTGGGCGACCCGAAAATCATGATAGACGGGAATGGGGCTCCCCGTGCTCCGCAAAGCCTGCTACTGGCCCGTCGCATGGTTGAAGCGGGAGTCCGGGTCGTTACACTCAATTACAGCAAGTGGGACTGGCATGGGGGAACCAACGCCGAAGGCCGCGCGAATAACTCGATTTTCGTGCGGGAGGCCGAGGACTTTCCGGTCTTCGATCAATGCGTCAGCGCCCTGGTGGAAGATCTGCACTTGCGCGGCCTGGCCGACGATTGTGCCGTGGTGATCTGGGGAGAATTTGGCCGGACGCCAAAGATCAGTTCGATTGTGGGCCGGGATCATTGGCCGCAAGTGAACTGCGCGATGCTGGCAGGGGGCTCGATGCGGCATGGTCAGGTGATTGGCGCAACCGATCGCATTGCCGGAGAAGCGATCTCCCGACCGGTCTCGTTCGGGGAAGTCTACGCCACACTGTTCCATCATCTGGGACTGGATGTTGATCACACTACGGTCGCAGACCTGAACGGCCGTCCGCAGTACCTCGTCGAAGACAATGCCAAACCGCTGGTCGAATTAATCTCGTAAGTGCGGATTTCCGAATCCGTAACCCGCTCAGGTGGACGAATGGATGATTCGGTCGCTGGGCAAAAAATCAACGTGGCGAAGTGTTTTCTTCGGCCTCATCGCAAACTCGTTTCCTTCTCGATCGATTTTCCGAAGAGTATTTGGCTCCTTGACTGCCTGTTCTCTTTCTGCGAGGATCTGGGGCTTAGCTTTGTCGTGCAATGTCTTTTCGGCATTCAGTCTCCACGCATTCAACGTGTAACATATTGGGGCGGGACATCAGCGACGGCAGAAAACCGACGTCTCATGATTGTTTAAATCGTAAAGAAAAAATACGAATGTCGACCCCAAGTCTCGACCCGAATATTAGCACGGCCAATCAGTACTCACGAACGATCTCCAGAAATAATTTCGATTTCTGCCGCTTTTGGTTATCAATCCTGGTCATTTTCGCGCATTCCTTTGCGCTCGCTGATGGTAATGAAGACCATGAACCCTTGAGAGTCTTTACAAACGCCCAGATCGATTCCGGTTCATTAGCCGTTAATTGTTTCTTTGTGATCAGTGGTTATTTGATCACTCATAGTTGGCTGAGATCAAAATCGACCACGGACTTCCTTTTGAAGCGTGTATTACGGATTTATCCTGGATTTATTGTCGCCGTCCTAATTGGCCTCTTTTGCGTTGAGCCCCTCGCGTCGGAGCACTTTACGCTGACAACCCGCAACCTTCTGGCACTTCTTGTAAACCTCGTCATACTGCGGCGAACGGAACTGTCAGGAGGATTCCCCGAAAATCCGTTGCCTTTTGCGATTAATGGCTCACTTTGGTCGATTACTTATGAATTCAAGTGTTATTTGGCGGTGATGCTGTTGGGCGGCTTAGGCCTGTTCAATCGTCGCAAATGGTTGAATGTCATTTTATTGATTGGCTTTGTAATTGGTAGCATAGTTTACCCGCTGTTGAACGCGCCATTTTTCGAGCGGGGCGCATTCGCGGTAGTCGTTGGAAACGCGTCAAATT
Organism: Schlesneria sp.; assembly: GCA_044354755.1. GTDB lineage: Bacteria > Planctomycetota > Planctomycetia > Planctomycetales > Planctomycetaceae > Schlesneria. Next base: position 12,305 of record JBIKZJ010000021.1, read on the forward strand.
GGTTCATCGTGTTTCCCTATTTCCTCGCTGGGATGACATTTTACTTATTTGAGCACCGAATTCCGGCTTCTGCTCGATGGGCCATGAGTGCATTCCTCGCTCTCGTCGTGGCGGCGATGCTTCCACCGTTAGGCCGCCTCATTTTTCCTTTTGCAATTACCTACGTGTTATTTTGGCTTGCATTCCGACCAAATGTTCGTTTACAGAATTGGGCTTATTTTGGGGACTTTTCCTATGGGATTTATCTGTACGCGTTTCCTATTCAACAATTGATTGTCAGCCAAATACATGGAATTGGACCGATTTCTCTCTTTTTGATTGCAACACCTCTGTCAGTCGTTGCAGGAGTCATCAGTTGGCACCTTGTCGAAAAGCATTTCCTGAAATTGAAACATCGACTTCCGAGTCGAAGCTTGGGCATTGCGCCGAATTAGATAGCGAGCGCGGTTCGTGTCTCGGTACTGATGAATTCATCCGTCGATGGGAGAATCTCGTTTTCGTCGAATCAATTGGCGCAGCCAAAAGCGATGTCGCCTCAGCGATCGGTCAATGAGCCTGTTGACGGGCTGGGATGACGAGTCCATGACATGACCACGACCGCACGGCGAGAGGAATTGCGTGCGTCGCTCGCCGACCAGTCTGAGGACTCCGTGGGTTGGGTCTGACAGTCTCCTTTTCTGAGACCGGATGGCGAGTTGTTTGCAGTGGTTTTTCTTCAGGACCAGGATTGATCCGTCGCCGCGAGAGGTACCCTGGGTGATTCAGGTGGACTATACTGAAGCGAATGGTTTACTGGCGCGAGTGGTTTAGCCGTCCACTTTTCGTTGCCGAATCGGTTCGCAGGAATTCAGGATCTCAAATGCAGCAAGCAGACGTTGTTATCATCGGCGGAGGGATTGTTGGACTGGCGACGGCGTATCGCTTACTCGAACGCTACCCCGGTCGCAAAGTGACGATTCTGGAGAAAGAGCGTGAGGTGGCCCAACACCAGACGGGGCATAATTCCGGCGTGCTTCATTCGGGAATCTATTATCGTCCCGGTTCACTGCGGGCGACGAATTGCCGTGAGGGAAAACTGGCGATGGAAGCCTTCTGTCAGCAGGAAAACATTCCGTTTGACCGTTGTGGCAAGGTGATTGTTGCAGTGAATGCGAGCGAGATTGCGCAGTTGGAACGAATTTATGAGCGGGGTTTGGCCAATGACATTCGCTGCGAACGGATCGGCCCGGAACGATTGAAAGAGATCGAGCCCCACGTGATCGGGGTGCAGGCGATTCATGTTCCCGACGCAGGGATCGTTGATTACCGGCAGGTGGCGGAACGAATCGCCGAACGGGTCAAGGCCATGGGTGGCGAAATCAAGATGAATGCCCGGGTGACGGGGATGTTTCGTCATGAGAAACGGATGGTGGTTCAGAACGCTGCGGGGGAAATCGAGGCCCGATTGGTGGTGAACTGTGCAGGTCTGCAAAGCGACCGGATCGCCTGGCTTTCGGGAGTTCGGCCCAATGCACAGATTGTTCCGTTCCGTGGTGAGTACTTCGAGCTCAAGCCTTCGGCACAACATCTTTGCCGCGGTCTGATCTATCCGGTCCCTGATCCCGATTTTCCTTTCCTCGGCGTTCATTTTACCCGGATGATTCATGGGGGGGTCGAGTGTGGTCCGAATGCGGTCTTCTCGTTTGCCCGTGAGGGTTATCATAAGACCAGTTTCAACCTGTTTGATACGCTCGAATCGCTGACCTATCCCGGTTTTTTGCGGATGGCATGGCGGCATTGGCGGGCGGGCTGGAACGAAATGTATCGTTCCTTCAGCAAAGCGGCATTTGTGTCGGCGCTACAGCGTCTGGTCCCGGAAGTTCAGGCCGAGCATCTCGTCCCGGCACCGGCGGGTGTGCGAGCTCAGGCACTCACCCGGGAAGGAAACCTGGTAGATGATTTTCTGATCCAGGAAAACGATCTGGTGGTCAATGTCTGCAATGCCCCGTCACCGGCCGCAACCGCCTCGCTGAATATCGGTCAATTGATTGTTGATAAATTGGCTCCCCGCTTTTGAACGGAAAAGGGCGCTTCCAAATCCGATCAGGCATGACGTGAGGTTTTTTTTGTCTCGCATCAAAGCGATCTGGACCCATCATTATGGCTGGCCTTATGAAGGGGGCGGGCTCTATCCGGGTCCTCGCAGCACGCCAACCTGGTATGAGGGACACCTCTATTTTTCCGCACCGGACGGCAGCGTGACTTGCCTGAAAGCGGTCGATGGGACCCGCGTCTGGTCTTGTAACCCCAAAAAAGCCAATAAGGGTCAAGGGACCGATTTTGGATATGCCGCCTCACCCGTGATCGTGGAGGGACGACTGATTCTTCCGGTCGGTGGGCGTAACTCGAGCGTGATGGCGCTCGACATTCGCGACGGTTCGACACTCTGGGCTTCGGGGGATGGGCTTCGGGGGACACCTCGGCGAGCTATGCGACACCACTGTCGATCCGCTGGCGCGATCAGTCGCTGGTGATTACGCCACTGGAAAACACGCTGGCCGCGTTTGATGTCCATTCTGGACGGCAGGTCTGGGAACTCGATTTTTCCCAAGGCTACGATGAACAAGCTGATTCTGTTTACCGACAGTGGTGAACTGATTCTCGCTCGGTTGGGAACCGACGAATACGTTGAGTTGGCACGGACGCAGGTTTTTCGGGATGAGATCTGCTGGACATATCCCGCACTGCATCGGGGCTCTGTCTTTTTACGAACACAAACTCGAGCCGCACGTATTTATGTTGGTGCCGCTCCGCTGGTCTCAACGCAGCCGGTGAAATCGGTCCAGAGCATTCCCGGTGGGCGTGCTTTTGATGCGCAATGGCTGATTGGTGGTGAACGAGAATTTCCGGCGACGGTTCCAGAGGGGAAAGAATTCCTGAGTTGGTATCTCTGGAGTCTGGCCGGAATCGTATTGGGAACAGGGATCGCCATCGTTTCGTTGAACGCCGGACGATTGACGCCACACGGCAGCCGCACGATTTTTTGGATCACCGTCGTGCTCTGCGGAGGACTGGGGAGTCCGATCATCAACGCCCGGCAGTCGGATTATGTCTTGTTATGGCCGCTGGTACTCTGGGTCGTATTTCAATTGACGTTGAATGTCATTACCAGCACGGAAAAAAGCCCTGACCGGAAACGACTTCGCTGGTTTTCACGCGGCGCGGGCCTGTTATTTATTGGCGTTTGTCTGCTGTATTTCCATTTGTGCCGTGGCCTCGGCTATGCGATCGAGTGGAGCTTTCTGATCGGGTTTCTTCCTGCCTTTGCGGTCGCTGCGGTCGCTGCCCGGTTTCTTACGACGCCTCGCCGCTGGTGGCCAGTGGTCGACCTGGCCTGCGCAGCGATCTCTTTTTCGGCTTACTTTTGGTTCAGCGTGATTTTTATTCAGTGGAAGCTGGCGGTCGGAAGTTGATATCCCCTCACTTGCCAATAATCGCAAACTCGGAATCGGCTAGATCGTTAAAAAGCGGTCACGGGCGGTGACATCCCACATTTCCACCAGTTTGCCAGCGTCGATGACGTATGCTTGCCGATGGAGCGCCGAGGTGGGGCAAACATGTCTGGGGATTGCATACAACTCGTCCCCGGGCTGGTATCGTTCTGCCAGCGGGGTCTGTAGTACCAGATGCTCTTCGTTGTGCAGGACCTGGACCGCATCGGGAAGGTCCGGAAAGAGGACGCGTTGACCCTTGGGGGGATCCGACGCAACCGACTTGTTGCCGAGATCACAAGTCAACCGGTCCGGAGAGGGACGACTGATCACACGTGTCAGCATCACGACGGCTGGCTCAAAGTCCATATCGGGAAATGCGGATCCATAACCCGAATCATGGAAGACGCACGTTCCGGGGGCGAGTTCAATCACTGGATCCTGCAGTTGGGCAAAGACCGGAAACGAACCGGTCCCGCCACAAACAATCGCGGGGACACTCCACCCACGACGAACGAAATCGTCGCGCAACCCCGCTGCCATCTCCCACCCGGCTGTGACCGCCACGGTTCGTTCGTGCAAATCGGTCTGATGGTTATGGCCGTCATACAGATGGAAGCCCCCCGGTTCGAGTCCGGGTGAGTCGATGATTTGTTGATAGAGTTCTGCCGCCTGCGGGCCGGGAACGACTCCCGTCCGATGTAGCCCCGTATCCAGATCCAGCAAGACGCGTATCGTTTGATTGGCCGCCGTCATGGCGTGGCTGAGTTCGGCAATCATCAGTGGATCGTCCGCGGTGACCGCCAGTTGAACGCCGGGAAAGGCCTGCAGGAATCGCACCGCCCGTCCAATATTCGGACCGACAAGGTTGTATGCCAGAAAGAGATCTTTCACGCCACAATCGGCCAGCATTTCTGCTTCGGCGAAGGTGGCGCACTTGTGTTTGGTGATCCCCATTTCCAGTTCAATCCTGGTTACGGCCGGCATCTTGTGGGTCTTACAATGCGGTCGTAATCGAGAGACATTTCCCGCGATTTGAATCATCTTTTGCAGATTCCGAATGACAATCTCGCGATAAACGAGCAGCGCGGGGGAAAAAATCGTTGAGGTGTCGGCAATTGCGTACTTGGAATCCATGCTGCTCGTTCGTCAAATCAGGAGGAATCAAAAACAGATGTTGGATGAGGCCTGAGCCTCTGCAGGCTCAAGCTTTCATCACACGCAGACAAAAGCGTGATTACGCCGAGGTCACTGGGGTCAGGTGAGCCGTTTCAGTTTGGAAATGCGTCCTGTTCCGACCCATTCGGCGACAAACAGACTGCCGTCGGCGGCAAAGCAGGCATCGTGGGGATGCACGAATTTGCCGTTTTGCCATTTGGTTTTGTCACCGCGAATGGTGAACTTGTCCGAGGTGACGCGGGCCACGTCATCACCCAGTCTGGCGACGACTTCGTTTTTCTCGTTGAGCAGCGTGACCCGTGCATGCAGCTCGGGGACAACCATCAGGTTCTTCCAGGTCTCTGCATTTGCGGGAAGGCCATAGCCCTTCAGTGTTTCGAGATATTTCCCTTCCATCGTGAAATATTGCAGGGAGTGATGAGCTCGATCACAAACAACGATGGAGGGTGTACGACCGGCCCGCTGATCGACCCAGACACCATGTGGCGTGGCAAACTTTCCTTCCCCTTCTCCGACACCACCAAAACAACTGACCCATTTGGCGTTTCGATCATAACGGTGTACGTAAGACGCACCATAACCGTCGATCAAGAGAAACCCGCCATCCTCCAGGAAAGCGAAATTGGTCGGTAAAAATCGATCGGAGCCCCAGACCTTGGTCGGTTCTGGTCGGTCTTCAGGTCTGGTGTTTTCGCCGGGAGCATAAACCCCGGATTCCATGGGGGCGTACTGCTGCCAGACAATTCCCCCTTTCAAATCCATTTTGGCGAAGGTTTTCAGGTGTTGGTACGCACAGACATACAGGAACTCTTGGCTCCCTTCTTCACGAATCTCGATCCCGTGCCCTCCCCCCTGAAATTGGGCACCGAATGAACGAATGTATTTCCCTTCGGAATCGAAGACGAAGATCGAGGGATGATCCTTGAGATCCGCTCGTCCTTCGTGAATCACGTAGAGATTCCCCGACTTGTCGACCGCAACGTTATGCGTTGTTTGCCAGCTGAATTGTTCAGGTAATTGGGGCCATTCGTGTTGCACTTCGTACTGATATTCCCCCTCGCCCACGATCAGCGGTTTATCCGTTTTGCTGGCGGTCGAGACCATCGGGGCTCCGAGAATCGCAGCCGAGGTGACCACAGCGGTGGTGACGGCTGCGGTGGAGAGAAATTGACGGCGTGAAACGGATTCGGCTGGGATTGGCATTGAGCTGCTCTTTCCGGGAAAAGGTCGATCAACATAACGGAAAATCAGTGTCTGCAAAGTGATTCATGACGTCGGCGATGTCACCTATTTTGATGGTGGCTGGCTAGAGAGTTGCACCAGTGACTCCAGCACGCGTGGAAGCTGTTGTTCGGTCAGAATCAGATAGCGATGCTTCCCCTCCGCTTCGGGAACAAACTTGGTGAACCCGTCCGCCTCGACAAGGATTTTTCCGGCAGGAGACAGATCAAAGTATCCGCGATCCGGGTGAACGGCATACAGGACACTGGTCAAGTCCCAGGTGGGACGGTTGTGCGGCGGGGCTTCGTAGCGACGGTATGATTCGGCCACCGGATGATCCACGACGTAGCTGTAGTCTTTCACAATACTCTCGCCGGGATAGGGGAGCGCAATGCCGATTTCGAATCCGCTCCAAACGACCGCTGTTGGCCATTCTTCGGCCAGTTTGCGGCAGTTCTCGATATCTTGCACCACGTTGTACTCACAATAATGGGGGTTGCCATCAATCGTTTTAAAGGCTCCGGCCATCACCGAAAGCAGTTTCACCTTTTTTGCGACCAATTCTCGTCCATTGAGCGGCGATGAGGCATCTGGCTTGGTATCGAGGAGTCTCGCCAGATTTGTCGAAAAGCCAACCTGAGCGATACTGACCGAATTGTCGGATTCGGCGGCCAACAGCTTGCGCATCAGGTTCACCGCTTCGGGGGCATCCTTGCTGCTGAGCAGTTTATGGGGATAGCGAAACTGACCTTTTTCCATTTCGGCCGCCATCGGCAGGAATTTCCCTGGTTCCGGTGTCTTACCCGGCCGCACAACTCCGATCGGCGTTGTCCCGCGATGATAAAACGTATTGATGGCATCCACAAACGGGCCAGCGAGTTCGCTATCTTTCGAGATCGTCACGGCCAGCAATTGGCATGCTCCGCGAGACTGTAAAGAATGAATCATGCCGAGCGCGAGGACATCATCGACATCGTTACCGATATCTGTATCAAAAATCAGTCGCACGGGATCGGCCCCGCGAGCAACCACGGGAGACAGATTCAGCAAGAACGAAAACAAGAGGGGCAAACAGATCCGTCGAAGCACCATGAACGAAAGTCCTTTTATCAGTTTTGTCAGTGTTTGCCCCCTGAAGAGGGAACAGGTTTTCTGTTTCTGAAAGCAACGAAATCACGCCGGGCGACTCGCAACTCGCCGGACCTTCCGTTGGTTGCGGGAAAATTCACCCTGCGGGGCCATGCCTGGTCACGTCAAAATCACAGCCTTCCGTGGCCAACACCTCTCAGGATGTTACAGATGAGACTGAACTTCAAGTGAGTCCCGGATTTTCTCGTACTTTCCGCAATTGTCCCGGAAGAATTTTCGAGAAAAATCGCCACCATGGCAGCAAAATTGGGTAAAATGTCGGGAGAGAACTGGACACGTTCGCGATTGGAAAACGGGTCTGTGATCAGGTGATTTTCACGGAAGGTTTTGCAGGGCCGTTTGGTTCTGTTGAGAGACTCCAGAGAAGATCTGTTTCTTCTCGATGCGTTACCGACCGGCAATGTTGGAGGTTGAGTGAATCATGCAGCGACTTTGTGCTCATCATTTTACCGCGATTGTGATGGTCTTGATCCTATTCGGCGGACCCGTTCAGGTGTTTGGCTCGGTTCGAAGTGCTGCGATGGCGCACGCTCGCCGAGCTCAACAGGAGCAGATGAAACAGCAAGCGGCCGAGCAAAAGGCGATGGCAGAGGCTGAACGAAAAGCGGCAGCCGCCGAGGCTGCGGAAGAACAGCGGAAACAAGACGCCCATACCAGGGCGAATCGGCTGCGAATCGAACGGGAAAAACAGGCTCGGGAAGCGGCAATCGCCAAACGGAAGGCCGGGAACTTGGCGAAAGAAAAGGCTGCCAATCCCGGAAATCCCGCCAAAACGACAACCCAACCCAAATCCAAGCCAGCGAATTGATGTGAAACCGAAACCTTCGATCTGCCCACATTCCTATTTGATCCGCTCTGTGAATTTGATCCGGTCTGTGAATCTAATGAGTACCTTATGACGCTGTCGATCATCATCCCGGTCTTAAACGAGGCCGAAAGCCTGGTCGAACTCCACTCGCAAATCATTCGTGTCGCCTCTGAACAGACGATCGAACTCGAAGTGATCTTTGTAGACGACGGCTCACGGGATGGCTCATGGCAGGAAATCGAGCGACTTGCCCGCTTTGATCCCCGCGTGCGAGGGCTCCGTTTTCGCCGAAATTTTGGTAAGGCGGCTGCGCTGACTGCGGGAATGTCCTGCGCAATCGGGAATTCCATTTGCATGCTCGATGCCGACTTGCAGGATGACCCCGCCGAGATTCCACGATTCATCGCCAAATTGAAGGAAGGATTCGACGTCGTCAATGGTTGGAAAACCAAGCGGTTGGACCCGTGGCATAAGGTTTACCCCAGCAAAGTCTTTAATTGGCTGGTCGGCAAGCTGACGGGGTTGAAGCTGCACGACCACAACTGCGGCATGAAACTCTTCAAAGTCGAAGTCGCCCGAGAAATCCGTATTTACGGCGAACTGCATCGATTTATTCCCGTGCTGGCGAATGCGCGGGGATTCCGCGTGACCGAAATTGGGATCCAACACCGGGCGCGGCAACATGGTTCGTCCAAATACGGTATTCGCCGATTCCTCCGCGGTTTTCTCGACCTGATGACCGTGGCCTTTCTGACGGGTTACGGGCAGCGTCCCCAACACATGCTTGGTGCAATTGGTCTTGTCGGCTTTGGATGGGGGTTTCTCGGATTGACCTATCTGGCGGGGGTTTGGTTGCTGATGCATGTGATCCCCGTCTGGCCCCCCGAGCCGATCGGAAATCGGCCGATGCTGGCCTATTCGATCGCATCCACCCTGCTGGGTGCCCAGGCGATTTCGCTGGGACTGCTCGCAGAACTGATTGTGCATTACAGCAGTCGCACGACCGATTCGTACAGCATCGCAGAGGAAACCACGCGGGCTTGAATTGCACCCGCATCATCGATCGAGATGGACCATCACGGTGACATTTTTTGAGTTTTCCTCAGGTGTCACCGTCGCGATGACTCCGAGATACTGACCGAGAATGTCAACCTGAGTTGACGAATGCCGCGTCAACGGGACCGAACGAAACTCCCCTTTCTTTCCGGTCTGCCAGGCCATAATTCCCAGCAGTAACAGCAGTTGATCGGCCAGATAGGGCCCGACGGGGACATCCGCAATCAGGTATTTCCGCATGGCGTCGATGGCGCGACGAGAAACTTCCTCGGCGCGGACCCCCTGTTCACCAAAGCCCGTGAAGATCTCGGTGACCTGTTCGTACTCTAGCTCCAGCACGACCACATTCCCCGGTCCCATTCCGGCGATTTTTTCAATGGTAAAACAAGCGGGATCCCACCCCGTTAATCGTTGCAATGCCTCGACCTCGCGCTGGGCAATCTGATCCGGAAGATTTGCGAAAATAACTCGTCCCGATTGCTGTCGCAGCGGACCACGTTCCAACACCGAAAAGGGATTTAACTGACGAACGGGTTCGATTTCGACCACAAAACGACCACCACCGGCAGGATAGAATCCCGCCCGCTCGAGCGTTCCCGAGACGCGAGGTCCCATGCGATTGATGAAGGGAAAATAGGCTCGCGACAAAAATTCGAACGGAGGTGCCCAGGGGTTGTGTGTCCCTCCTTCCAGGATTAATGTCGAGGGACCGTCTGCAATTAAGAGCGGGGGAAGCACGGTTTGCAGCACCAGAGTGGCGCTTCCTGCGGTCCCGACACGGAATTGGTACTCGCCGGGAATCACGGGACCTGGCCGAAACGTTAATGAGGACGAACCGATCACATCTCCGGTCACTTCCGCCCGGCTGATCTCGGCAGCCGCTCGGACTGCGGTCAAATGCTGCCGCATCAGGCCCGGTTTCGCACGGCCTGCCCGCAACTTTTCAATCGCCATCCCCCGACCGGTCACCATCGCCAGCGCCAGCGACGAACGAACAATCTGTCCTCCCCCTTCCCCTTGTGACCCGTCGATCTGAATCATTTTGATATCCGTTGTTTTTCTTGTCGCTGGTGATTGGCAACCTGAGTGACTCAGTCGTCCGCCGCATCGCCATCCTTAATCACAAATCGGGCTTTCAGTCTGGCAACTTCCGTCGCCAGGCCTGCGGTTTTGACGCTTCGCAAAACTTCATCGAAATCTTTATACGCAGCGGGGGCTTCATCTTTCGGGTAGGTACGGCAATTTGTCAGGATGTCGGCCTGATCGAACGATTGATCGATCGACGACTGGTCCAATTCCCGAATCGCTTGCTTCCGTCCCAGCGTTCGACCCGCACCGTGGTTGACACTGTAGCAACTGATCGCGGCCCCTGCGTCTGCCACCATGACACTCGATCCCGCCTGCGGGTTCCCTGGCAAGAGAATCGGATGTCCCGTCTGTTCATAAAGAGATCCGCGCAGCGCAGGATGTCCTGCGGGTAATGCACGGGTTGCCCCCTTGCGGTGCACCCAGGTGACGCGATTCTCGACAATCTCTTTACGGGCAATGTTGTGGCTGATGAAGTAGACCAATTGCCCTGTCATTCCGGGAAACACTTCCTGAAAAGCTTCGAGAATCAGCGAGTTGATCAGCAGATGATTGATCGTGGCAAAGTTGGCGCCTAATGCCATGTCATCCAGATACGCATCCGCTTCGGGCGTACCCAGCGGTGCATAGACGAGTTCACGGTCGGAACCCGGCAGCGGAATATCCCACTTCGAAAACTTTTGCTGCAGTGATCGGAATTGTCCCATCGCCAGATTGTGACCGAAACCTCGTGAACCACAATGAGACAGAAAGGCCACATACTGATCACGCAGCCCGAAGACGCTCGCCGCCTGCCGAGCCCGATCATTGTCCTCGAGATGCACGATCTCGCATTCGCCAAAATGGTTTCCACCCCCATACGAACCCAGCTGGCTGATCTTGTCCTCAAAATTGCGGAAGAAGCCGAGATCGAGGTGTCGCTGTAATCGCAGTTCCAGTGCATCGCGGGTGTCATCATGGCCAACATGTGAGGCATCCTCGCAATGCCCCGCCCAATCCGGGGGAATTCCGATCGCTTCGCAAACGGAGGCCGAGGCCCCTTCCACAACGACGCGTCGCCCCAGTTCCGCATCGATCCGGCGTGACTTTTTGGCATGGCGTTGTCCCCGCCCTGCACCGGTCGGCGTTCTTTCACAAATGGCTTGGATCAAAGCACGCCGAACAGGGCGATCGAGGATCGCAGCGGCGGGCAGATTCAATTGCAGCAGACTCATGGAACACTTGATATCCACACCGACCGGGCCAGGATAAATATGGGTGGGCGAAACCATGACACAGCCCACAGGAGCTCCGTAACCGCAATGCGCATCCGGATTGAGAATCAGATCGGTCACCCCAGGAGCCAACCGGGAATTGACCGCTTGTTGCAGGCAGGTTTCGTCAAACGTTTCACGAATGGCGGCGGTTCCAATCACGGTGATCGGCTTGGTCTTGGCACCCGTGGGGAGAATGGCGGTCGCTTCGGTTGTGGGAATCATTTCAAACGGCATCGAATTTCTCTTTGATGAGGCAAACTTGGAACAGAATCACACAATAGCATGAGGTGTGCCAAACGAAATCCATGAGCTGAAATTCAGCGTAAGTCAATGATTTCGTTGAATTTAAAGTTTTTTTCTCTTGAGAGGTCCGTTTCGTTATACGGTCGTTTGCGATATCTTCATATCTTGATTTATACTGTGGTATCATGACATCACAGCGCCCACTGATTGTGTTTGGAATTCTTGGCACTTTGCTTGATCGCGCCAAAGTGACGGAAGAGCGTTGGCAACGATGGCGGCCAACCGTTGCCGCATGCCAGCACGAAGAACTGCTCGTGACTCGCTTCGAACTGATCCACGAACCGAAAGAACGATCACTCGCCCAAGCGGTCGTGTCGGACATTCAGTCAGTCTCGCCGGAAACCGAAGTTCGGCTCCACGAACTATCGCTGAACGATGCATGGGATTTTGAAGAGGTGTTTGGTGCCTTTCACGATTTTGCCGCCAGCTATCCGTTTGCCACCGATGAAGAAGACTATTTGATTCACATCACGACCGGGACTCACGTTCAGCAGATTTGTCTGTTCCTGCTGGCGGAATCACGTCATTTTCCCGGTCGCCTGCTGCAGTCTTCGCCTCCCCCTCGAAACCTGTTGAATCCCGGCGGTTACCGCATCATCGATCTGGATTTGTCACAGTACGACGCCTTGGCCAAGCGATTCTCTTCCGAGCGTCAGGAAGGACTGGTCTTTCTCAAGTCAGGAATTGCGACTCGAAACGGAGCATTCAATGCGTTGATCGAGCGAATCGAGCGGGTCGTGATTGCCAGCACCGCACCCCTCTTGCTGACGGGGCCAACGGGGGCCGGCAAGTCTCAATTGGCCCGCCGAATCTATGATCTGAAGCGCCGACGTGAACAAGTGGCCGGGGGATTTGTCGAAGTGAATTGTGCCACGTTGCGAGGCGATCAGGCGATGTCGGCTCTGTTTGGGCACGTCAAAGGGGCTTTTACCGGTGCAACGGGGACACGGCCTGGACTTTTGAAAACCGCCGATCAGGGTCTGTTGTTCCTCGATGAAATTGGCGAACTGGGACTGGATGAACAAGCGATGCTGCTGCGAGCCATCGAAGAGCAGCGATTTCTTCCCGTCGGAGCGGATCAGGAAGCCGAAAGCAATTTTCAGCTGATTGCCGGAACCAATCGTGACCTGCAAACCGATGTCGGTTCTGGCAAGTTCCGCGAAGACCTGTTGGCACGAATCAATCTCTGGACATTTCGACTACCGGGACTCGCCGAGCGACGTGAAGACATTGCTCCGAATCTCGATTTCGAACTGGAACGCTATGTCTCGATCACCGGCCGCAAAGTGACCATGAATCAACAGGCTCGCGAAGCCTTCCTGGCCTTTGCCGAGTCTCCCTCAACACTTTGGTCCGCCAATTTCCGCGACCTGGGTGCCGCAGTGACCCGCATGGCGACCATGGCGACCGGGGGACGGATTACCCTTATCGAGGTTCAAGACGAGATCGTTAGACTCGTTTCCTCATGGCGTCGAAAACCCTGGCCCAATCAGGATCTGCTTGCGGAAATGCTCACGCCCGAGCAAAACGCCAGTCTCGATTTATTCGACCGAGTGCAACTGGCAGAGGTCATCCGGGTTTGCCGGAATTCTCCCACCATTTCCGCTGCCGGCCGTGCGCTGTTTGCCTCGTCACGGGTCAATAAAGCACAGCCCAACGACGCCGATCGCTTACGGAAGTATCTCGCGAGATTTGAATTGAGTTGGGCCGAAATCCAAGCTCAGGACGATGCTTGATGAGCTCGAATTATGGACGCTAGTTCGTCAGGGGTGTTTGTGGATAGGGGGCCACCACCTCGACCGTCACCTCGCGAATACGGCCTTGCCGTTCAATCCGAAACTCGAACGGACCTGGTTCAACCAGGACACGTTTCCGTAGACCCTCGGACGAAGCCAGCCTCTCTCCGCCCATCTCGATGATCACATCCCCAGCCGTAATCCCCGAGCGATGCGCCGGCGAATCTGCCACCACATGCGTTACCACCACACTGTTCGGCAGAGCGGTGTCATCCATCCAGCCTGCCCCCAGCCGAACGGGATTTCCCTGCAGGCTGATCAGCATGTCAACGGGATCCTTCACATTCGGTCGTTCAATCCGCACGGGAACGGGATTCATCGCAACTTGAATGATGGCCTTCAGTTCGTCGGTCGTTCCGTTTTGCCAGGATCCCAACCGGATCAGACGATCTCCCGGTCGAAGCCCGGCTCGAGCTGCCGGCGAATTCGGGTTCACACGCGACACGACAGCCGCCCCCTGTCCCCAGCGTACCTGATCCCAATTCACCCCGAGGCGAATCGGAGCGGCCATCGGTTCACGAGGATTCATCCAGGTTGGTGCCCCCTCGGTCAGTGCCTCGCGGCGAAACGACGGAAAATCCGGGCGGTTCGCCGCATCGTCCACGATGTGATACGAGAACTGCGCCAACTGCCGGATCCCTTCCCAGTTCAGTTTTTCCGGATCGTCACTCGGCCGATGGTAGTCGTCGTGTTTGTCCGTATCCATGTGAATCACCGGAATCCCCGCCGCGTAAAACGGATGATGATCACTGTCCGCAATCACCCCCGGCTGAAATGCCAGCAAGAGCTCATTCGCATGATTATGCCGAGCAAGAACGTGTCGCAACCCTGGCGCAGATCGCCAGCCAACCGTCACAATGCGACCGTCACGCAGACGCCCCAGCATGTCGAGATTCAAAACAAAACGAATTTGATTCAGGGGAATCGACGGATGGGCAACCCAGTGCTTTGACCCGAGCAACCCCACTTCCTCAGCATCCCAGAAGGCAAATAAGAGCGACCGAGCGGGTCGGGTTTCCTGCGACGCAAAAGCTTCAATCAGTTCCAGCACCGCCGAGGTTCCGCTGGCATTGTCGTCCGCTCCGTTATGAATCTGGCCAATCGGCCCCTGACTATTCGAAACCTTGCCATAGCCAACATGGTCATAGTGAGCCCCCACAACGATCACTTCGCGTTGCAGCACCGGATCGGAACCGGGAAGCAACAGCAATAAGTTCTGATAGTCGTTGCCAAATTCCTGCGTTGTTTCCAGCGGCAACGGATAGGTCTGACGGATTGACTTCAGCACGGACCGCAAATATCCCGCAGCCGCTTTACCCCCACGTCCCCCCGCTTCGCGTCCTTCAAGAGCATCACTGGCCAATGTCATCACGTGACGCCGCAGGTCCTCGGCATCAATCTGAGCGAACCCCGTCTCCACAACGGCCTCGGCAGCCGTGACACGATCAGTCGCACCCGTCCACAACGGCAGCGACTGCAGAAAGACCGCAATCATCGCAATCCGTGCCAAATGATTCATCGAGGTTATACATCCGTATCCGAAATTTTTAATGCCGCAACGGACCTGTTACGGGGGGGCATGATCGGTGAGATTCGATTCCAGCACAATCCGTCTTTCGACACTTTTTCGTCTTAGGCCAAGCGAGATTCGAGCGGATCGTTTCCAAAATATTCAGACGGACTGAAGTTTCCCCCGACAACCCAGCTTGCAATCAAAACCGACGCGTGGATTCTTCGGAATCCCGCAGGCTGATTTCACCGAGAAGGTCGCGCATCGGCCTGCGGAAGCCGCCCCAGGCAAGCCCCGGCAACATGCCCACCAAACCCCAGCGACAGTTTCCAGGCGTGTTCAATCGGCCGCGACTTCGCGACGCAAGGAACCAGATTCAATCGACACGCGGGATCGGGGTCCATCAGGTTCACCGTCGGGGGGATGATCTGATCCCGGATCGCCAGCCCCATCGCCGCCAGCTCGACACTCCCCGCAGCCCCCAGCAAATGCCCCATTCCCCCCTTCAGACTGGAACAATCAAACCGGTCGCAGTCGGCTCCAAAAACGTTGCGAATCGCCTGGCATTCGATGCGATCATTGGTTGCCGTCGCGGTTCCATGGAGATTGAGATATTCCGGAATGGGGCGACCAGCCGAACTGAGCATCTGTAATAATCGCTGCAAGGTTGCACCCGTCGGATCGAGTTGCGTCAAACCCTGAGCATCCGACAACATCCGCCCCCCTAACCATTCGGCATAGCAGACCGCACCCCGCGCCCGGGCACTCTCCAGCCGTTCCAGGACCAGACAAGCGGCTCCCTCACCGATCACAAACCCCGAACGCTGCTGATCAAACGGCCGACAGGCCCGTGCAGGGTCACTGGTTTCTCGCGAAATAACCCCCAGACGCTGAAACGAACCCAGCAGGGCGGGCTGCAACGAGGCATCCGCACTCCCTGCCAAC
>JBIKZJ010000660.1:0-2591 GCA_044354755.1 Schlesneria sp.
ACCAGTATCGCCTCAATCACCTATTCCAACCTGAGTGAGGGAGAATATGCGCTCTCGCTGTTGACCTCGGCCACCGCCTTTCGAGACCGAAGCGGCAACCTGCTCGACGGCACACCGAGTTCACCATTGCCCTCGGGTGATGGAAATCCAGGCGACAACTTTTCGTTGCATTTCTTCATCGATGCGGGGACTCGTGCGATCCCTTCCCCGCTGACGCCGCAGACTCCAATCGGCGGCCTGATCTATGCATGGAGTGCGTCTGGTTTTGTCACGCCCACGGGGGACGACGATGTCTTTACGCTCAATGTTGAGGCGGGTCAACTGATTTCTGTCGCTGTGGTTCCGGCCTCGAATACCTTGCAGCCGATTGTGGAAATCGTATCGCCAGATGGGACCGTGCTCGCCAGCGACATTGCTGATGTCGGGGGATTTGCCGCGAGCATCCAGACCTTACTGGCGTCAGGCGAAGGGACGTACAAGTTTGTCGTCCGTGGCGAAAGCAACACACAGGGTAAGTTCGACCTTCGCGTGGTACTCAACGCGGCATTGGAAACGGAAAGCCTGTCCGGGCCGGATAACAACTCGTTAAGCACGGCACAGGATTTGACCCCGTCGACATTGAGTTTGGCCGACGGAGTTTCGCGCCTGGCCGTCTCGGGAACGAGCCATTCGGACGATGACTTTTACCGTTTCACATTGCCCTCCGGAGCTTACGTCACCCTTGCGGGAGCCCCGCAGTCCGGTTCTCTCTCGAATCTGGAACTGCAAAATGCAACGGGTACCGTGCTGGCAGTGAGTTCGCTGGACGAAGCCGGATCCCAACAACGGATCGCAAACTTCCTGGCCACGGGCGGAATCTACTTTGCCCGGGTTCGCGGTGGTGCCGCAAGCAAATACAACCTGGTCGTCACGATCGGCGCGGGGCTCGATGCCGAACCGAACGACGAGATCACTCACCCACAATTGCTTGAAGGTTCGCTGCGCCTCATGGGAGGCATTGGGGGATCGTCAAACTTCGAGGCCGATTTCAGCGATTCAACTGGCACGTTGAATCTGGATGGATTCACGGCCACGGGTTTATGGCACGTCACCGATCAAGCCGGGGGCGGACTTGCCGGTCATACTTCCCCAAACATCGCTTATTTCGGTGATGACGCTAGCCTGAACTTCAACTTTGGGAATGTCTCCGGGACCCTCACTTCTTCCCCTTTGTCCTTGCAACCGGACGTCGCGCCACAACTCACATTCAAGTACCGATACGGAGGGGAATCTGGACTTACGTGGGATCGTGCCGAAGTCCGAGTTTCGACGAACAACGGCGCGTCGTACAACACCGTTGCAACCAAGGCAACCCACATCAATCAGACATTGAGCTGGGCAGCAACCACGGTCAATTTGTCAGCCTATGCCGGCCAGACGATCCTGTTGCAATTCTGGTTCGCATCGGGCGATGGGATCGCCAATACCGGCCTGGGATGGCAGATTGACGATGTCGTGTTGACGGGTGTTACCGACTTACAGGACTTCTATCAGTTTGAGGCGAATGCCGGAGATCGTCTCATACTTCGCACGCAAACTCCAGGCGACGCGGTCGGCGAACCTGTGAACAATTTCAATCCTGTATTGGATTTGTATAACGCTGCCGGTGATTTGGTAGCGACGGATGACAATAGCGCCGAAGATGGAAAGAACGCCGTCCTCCAATACACCGTGTTAGCGGCAGGAATGTATCGAGTCCGCGTTCGTGGAACTGAAGGCGGGGCGTATCAGCTGAGCATTGACGGTAGTACGGCGACAAATCTCCATGTACCGTATGTCTCGTCGGTCGCTCCTTTCGATGCCCAACCGCTGGCCTCGGCTCCGAGCGTGATCTTCGTGACCTTCAGCGAGCAGATCCGCGCAGACAGCGTACAAGCCACCGACTTGGTCTTTTCGACACCCGGTGCGACGGTAACGGGCGCGGAACTGCTCGATGGCAAAACTGTAAAGTTTACTGTCGACGTCCCCAACACCGATGGCACGTACCAATACACACTTGCGGGAGCCGCTTTCCGTGACCTGCAAGGGTTCGACAGTCTTGCCTTCAGCGGCAGTTTCGAGATCGACCGAACCGCTCCGCATGTCGTCTTGCAAACTCCCGTGCAACAGGCTGCGGCTCCCTTCAGCCAGCTCAGTTTCACGTTCGACGAATCGCTGAAAGCGGCCAGTGTCTCGACCGCCGACATTACCAGTTTCACGGGACCTGGAGGTACCAATCTGCTGGGTCAAATTCAATCCGTCAGCGTCAACGGCATCACGCTCACCGTCAACTTCAACAATCAGACGGTTGAAGGGACGTACACGATGACGATCGGGCCGGCGATCGAAGATGTCGTCGGCAACCCGATGTCAGCGGCCTACACGGGTACGATCGAATTGCAATCGCCTGACCTCAGTAACATCTCGGTAACGGCAACTTCCACTGCGATGTTTGGAAGTCAGATCACCGTCGACTGGCTGGTGCGCAACATCGGCAGCGATCCCGCAAAAGAGAACTGGAGCGATCGCGTTTATCTCTCACGCGATACGACATTGTCGAGTGACGACGCTCT
>JBIKZJ010000022.1:0-27931 GCA_044354755.1 Schlesneria sp.
CAATTCGTTAAGATCGTCTCGCCGACTTCGGTCAGACTGTGGTCACTCTGTGGTCACTCTGTGGTCACCCGGTGATCAGACACCGATCACACGGAGGTCACGCGGAGGTCACACTCTGGTCCCAAAATCCCAGGCCTGTTCAGGCCCTGCAGCCCCATCCAGGACTGTCACGCCGTTCGCAGGGAAAACACTTCGCTGCGAAGAGACGAACTTCGATTGACGCTATTGTGCGATATTTGGCAATTATTTTCGACCAACTGCCAGATCTCGTGATTCCTTGACCTCGTCCCACTCATCTAAAGACATGATCACTTCGCGTGCCTGACTCCCATTATAGCCCCCGACGACACCGTCTTCTGCCATCCAGTCGATCAGGCGGGCACCTCGTCCGTACCCAACACCCAAGGCCCGCTGCAACAACGAGACGCTGCCGCGTCCCTCACGAATCACCACCGCGACCGCCTCATCGTACACGTCATCCCGTTCGCGGGCTTCGCTCGAACCGCCCCCCTTGCTCCCCTTGGATGATGGGGCGGCGGCCTTGAGCCGTACCAGTTCTTCGTCGTACTGCGGCTCTTGGTCCGCAAAGAACTCGATCACCTTGTTCACTTCGTCGTCGCTGACATACGTCCCCTGGGCCCGCTGCAAAGCACTGGTTTCAGGAGCCATGTACAGCATGTCTCCTTTGCCGAGCAATTTGTCGGCACCCATTTCATCCAGTACAACGCGACTATCCATCCGGCTGGCCACCTGGAACGAAATTCGGGCCGGCAAGTTCGACTTGATCAATCCGGTGATGACATCAACCGTTGGTTTCTGGGTCGCCAAAACCAGATGGATGCCGACGGCACGGGACTTTTGGGCGAGCCGAATGATGTGACCTTCCACATCTTTTCCCGAGGTCATCATCATGTCGGCCATTTCATCGGCGATGATGACGATATACGGAATCGATTCAGGAACCGTCTCGGCCTCGTCCGTTCCCGGTTCGAGTCCCAGTTTGGCCAAGATTTTTTCCCGACCCAATTTGTTATAACTGTCGATGTGACGGACGCCAACGGCCGAGAGCAATTGATAGCGTTCTTCCATCTTTTCCACCGCCCAACCCAGTACCGCTTCCGCCTTCTTCATGTCGGTAATGACCGGATGCATCAGGTGTGGAATCCGGCTGTAGGGGCTCAGTTCGACCATTTTCGGGTCGATCATCAGCATCTTGACCTGGTCCGGGCTGCGCGTCATCAACATGGAAACGATCAGCGTATTGAGGCAGACACTTTTTCCTGTTCCGGTCCGACCGGCAATCAGCAGATGCGGCATCTTGCACATGTCGACCACCAGCGGCTTACCACTGGCGTCTTTGCCGAGGAACATCGGAATCCCCTTCGAATCAATGTCGGCGCGACACGAATCGATCAGCTCTTTCAGCCGGACCATCACCCGAACATCGTTCGGAACTTCGACCCCAACTGTATTTTTACCGGGGATCGGAGCAATCACGCGGACGGACGAAACACGCAAGGCGATCGCCAGGTCATCCGCCAGTGACGTGACTTTCGAGAGCCGCAGCCCCTTTTCGAGTTCCAGTTCGAATTGGGTAATGACCGGGCCGGTGTCGATTTCGACGACCTTCACATTCAAGCCGAATTCCTGGAAGGTTTTTTCGAGCGTGGCGGCCGCGATCTGTGCTTTTGCGGCGAGGAGTCCATACGGAAAGGCTTCGGCATCATCGAGAATCGAGGTTTCCGGCAAAGGGTGCGGAGCACGAAACAGGGATGACAACACCGACCGAAGACCACTCGGCTGAGCACCCATTCCGGACGGGGGATTCACGCGAATCGGCGAACGCCCCGGTGACAGCGAAAAGGTGGTTGTTTCCACTGCGTCCTCGTCGTCCTCGTCGTAGGTCAATCGTCGGGACTCGACACGGGTCTTGGCTGGTTTTTCATCGAGAGTCGGAGCTGTCGTGACGGCGTGATCGACATCGTCCGCTTCGCTGGGCGGGTTGATCATGCTGACAATGGCCGCCAATGCCGACGGTGAGAGGTTGGGGGGAGCATTGATCCGAATCGTCGAAACAGGGGCATCCGGCACCAAAGCCGGATCGTCGACAGGGTTTTCAATTTTGTCCGTCTCTTCGTGCACTTCCGGGGTTTTCTCGGGCAACGGATCCAGCGGAGCCGGAGTCGCTGCTCGAGCGGTGACTGGGTTGGTCGTGGCAGGGGTGGCGACAGCGTTCGTGGTCGTGGTCGCCTTGGGCCGTTGGACCACACGTCTGCCGAATGCCAGGCGACTCCACATCGTGATGGGCAAGACCAGCAAACCGAACGCCATCCGAACCAGTTGTTGCTCGCCGGTTAACAGCAGGCCTGCAATTGCGGCCGTCGATAACAAAACCAGGCTGCCCACTCGGGAAAAATGCTGATCCAGCAGAATCGCACCCCAAGCACCGAGATACCCGCCGTTTCCGGCCATTGAGCCGTTCAGGCGAATAGGGAAATACCAGTGCGCAGCGACACAAGCGGCACTTAAAATGAGGACCGCACCGCAAGAACGCGTGATCGGATCTTTGTAGACATCACGAACAAACAGGCGAATATCGAAAACAATCAAACCGATCAAAATGAAATACGCACCCGCTCCCACGGCAACCATCAGCGAATGTGCCAACTGGGCCCCAGCCGCTCCGCACAAATTCATCGGCTGAGCATGGATCGGGTAGAAAATGTGTGCCGGCGCATCGGCGGGATCGTAACTGACCAGACTCAGCCCGAGAAAGACCGCCATGGCCAGAACGGTGAGCGCCAGCAGATCGGTTCTGAGTCGCCCGTAGTCGATCATGATTCCTCCGCCACAGATCTGAGCCAAAATACGACACCGGATTGGCTCGGCCTTACTCACCAGGAACGAAACATCACCATGCGGAAATTGACTCGCCAGAACCTCATCAAGCACGTGACATCACTCAACCACGTAATCAAGCATGATGAGATCGAGCCCGGGTACTGCGACACGCTGTCTGGCAGCGTAAAATTGTGCGGTTGGACGGGGAGGTCAAAACAGAGAGACCTCATACAGCGTAACCATAGCATTCGAATTCCCGTCGAGTAGAGAATACGCAGCGAAAAATGGGGTGAACCCAGGACAGAGTTTGCCGGTTATCCCGATCATGCGGGCAAATGGGCGATTATTTCACCAGCTGGACCGAAATCCAATTCCATAACTCATGTGCCACGTCGGTCTTCGCACCGGAAAAAGAGGCGACGGTCGCTCCCACCGGGTTGATGATCTCGATCTGATTCGTCGTCGATCCAATCGCGGTTGGCCGATTCAATACGATGGCGTCACAGTTTTTGTGTTTCAACTTTCGCAAGGCATTCACGTGGGCGAATTCATCCGATTCCAAGGCAAAGCCGACCAGCCAGCGGTGACCCTTCTGCAAACCCAGGTCTGCCAGCACATCTGCGGTTTCGACGAGTTCCAGTTCGAGTGAAACTCCGGTCTTGGCCAGCTTACCGGGAAAACGGGCTCGGGGCCGGTAGTCACAAACCGCCGCAGTGGCGATCGCTCCGTCACAATCCAGAAACAGGCGATTGCAGACATCATGCAATTCGGCGGTGGTCTCGACGGGGTGAACTTCACTGCCAGAGGGAGGGGTGAGCATCACAGGGCCACTCACCAGTACCGCCTGATGGCCTGCCGCCAGGACCGCTTCGGCAATCGCATAGCCCATGCGGCCACTGCTGGCATTCGAGAGATACCGAACATCGTCAAGATATTCACGGGTAGGACCGGCGGTGATCAAAATACGCATCGGAAAAACTCAATCGGCCTTTTCGCCATCAGAGGGAACCCAGCAATCGCTGTATTGCGGTGAGGATCTCGACCGGTTCTGCCATGCGACCGGCACCAACCTGCCCGCAGCTCAACCAGCCGGATCCCGGATCAACAAAGTGTACACCATCCGCTCGCAACTGTTGAACGTTCCGTTGAACTGCGGGCTTGGCCCACATTTCACAATTCATGGCGGGGGCGAGCATCACGGGACAGGTGGTGGTTAGCACCAGAGTCGAGAGCAGGTCGCTCGCAAGTCCCCCGGCCGCCTGAGCCAGAAAATGGGCGGTGGCCGGCGCGACGATCAACAGTTCGGCGCGTTGTGCTAAGCCAATATGTTCACCGCGAAAATGCTCGACAGGATGAAACAAATGGGAATAGACTGGGCGCCCGGTCAAGGCTTCAAAGGTAGTTGCCCCAATGAATTGGGCGGCAGACTCGGTCATCACGACCGAGACGCTGGCTCCAGCCTGGACGAGTTTGCTGCACAAGTCGGCAGACTTATACGCCGCAATGCCGCCGGAGACTCCCAGCAGAATTTCGCGACCTGTCATTTCGCGACCTGTCATAGACCACGCACGGCCTCAATCCAAAGATCGGGGGGCGTATGCCCCCCGGTTTGTGTCTGATTCGATTCTGTGACGGAAAGCTTCCGTGGGCAGAATCACATATCGTCGAGAGAGGGTCCGCTCGAGAAATGACGCTCGCGATTTTCGTCGCTACGGGTCATCACGGCACCACTGGCATCCAGATAAATTTTATCCTGGATGATTTCCTGCACGACAATTTCCATGGGATTCTTGGTCTGAATATCGACCAGTGGCCGAGTTCCGCGGTTCAGCACCACCATTCGCTTCTGGATCAACGACGACAATTTAAAACGGCCACCGACCTTCTTTACGATCTCTTCTTCTTTTAATTCGTCGAGCATTTTCGGTTTCCATTCATGTAAGGCAACATCTGTCGAACTTGCAGCGCCCGTGGAAAATCATTTCTGCGGGCAATTTCCGAGTTTCTATTTGTCACATCGCGTGTTTGGCGATGATCGCTTTGATCTCGCTAACGGCTTGGTCGAGTTGATCATTCACTACTTGATAGCAGTAACGGTCGGCCAACGCCAGCTCTTCATGAACCTTTCGCAGTCGGCGTTGAATGGTTTCTTCCGAGTCTGTCGCCCGAGACCTGAGCCGCTGCTCGCAGACTTCGAGGGACGGGGGCTGCAAAAAAATGGTCAGAGCTTGGGGAAAAAGGGTCATGATCTTCAAGGCCCCCTCAACGTCCACCTCGAGAAATGCCCAGCCCTTTTCTGCTTTGGCTCGATCAATTTCCGACTTGAGTGTGCCATACCAGTAACCCGCACCGAAAACCTCGGCCGTTTCGAGGAACTCCCCTTGATCCCGTCGGCGGATAAATTCGTCGGCGGACAGGAAATAGTAGGCCACGCCGTCGACTTCCCCCTTCCGCTGTGGTCGGGTGGTCGCGGAAATGGATTTCACGAGTGGAACGGAAGATTCGAGGATCAGCCGTTCCACGACCGTCGTCTTGCCGCTACCGCTCGGGCCCGACAAGACCAGGATTTGAAATTCTTTCGGTTGTTTCGCTAAATCAGGCATGATCACTATCACCGAAACCGTTGCTGCACCATGATCTCTGACCGTTTGTCCTGCGAGGAATTATGGGTCAAATCGTTTTGTCTGACAATCTTTCTGTCTGACAATCTTTCTGTCTGACAATCTTTCTGTCTGACAATCTTTCTGTCTGACAATCTTGATCAGATCAATGAGGAGTTGATCTCGCATCGAACAAGCGACCCACTTCGATTACTCGACATTCTGCACAATTTCACGAATCCGTTCCACACTCGATTTGAGATCCACCGCAGAATGGGATAAGCCGGTATGGTTGGCTTTCGAGCCAATCGTATTGACTTCACGAAACATTTCCTGGCAGAGGAAATCCAACTTGCGGCCGGGAGTGACCCCCGATTCGATCAAGGTCAAAAACTGATGCAGATGGCTACGTAAACGAGTGATTTCCTCGTGAATATCACAGCGATCGGCATAGAGCGCGACCTCACGCAAGACATCACCCGGCTCAATTTTCACATCGGTTCCGGCCAGCAAATCCCGCGTCCGCAGGACCAGTTTTTCGTGATAATCGCGAGCCACCTGAGGTGCCATCAGAGCGACTTGTTGTAATACTGTCTCGATCGATTGGCATAACTCACGCAGCTCATTCGCGGTCGCCTCCCCTTCCTTGCGGCGAAAATCCTGCAAATGAAGTGCGGCGGCTTTGACGGCCTGTTCGACCAGCGGCCAGAGTCGCTCGACCATTTCGCTGTTGAACGAATCTTCTCGCATCACCCCCGGTAGTCCGAGCAAGCCGACCAACTCGGGTGCGGGGACCGATAACTCGACCGAGATCGCATTCAGCTGCCGCCAATAGGATTTCAGCACCTCGGCATTCAAACGAGGCTCGGTATTGTCACTGGTCTGATCAATCTTGACGGTCAGATAGACCGAACCACGGGAAATCGATTCCCGCAACAGACGCTCGAAATCAGATTCATGTTGTAGAAAACCGTCAGGACAACGGAGCGACAGTTTGAAGTGCCGATTGTTGACGGTCCGAATTTCCACACGGCAATACGATTGATCCGCGAGAACGATCGCTTCACCATAACCTGTCATACTGAGCAGCACGTGGATTCGCCTCAATAAGATTGGCAAACGGAAAACAATCGTCAGTACGTTAAAGAGGAGCTCAACGTCAGGCTGCCGAAGAAACTGCGTGACTCAGAACAGAATTGAATCGGAAATGGTCCGCAACCTGCGACGATTCATCCCGGTGGGGACTGGTCGCGAAAGATTGTGACGCAGACTTGGATTCTGTCTCTGAATGGATTGAGAGGCTTTTGCCGGCAGGCGACTACTCGGGCTTGGCTTCCGTTGATTCAGGGATTTTCACGTCTTCCGCTGGCTTTTCCACTTCAACCGCTGCGGGAGTCGCCTCATCAGGCTTCAAGCCGGTATCGGGTTCCAGATCGAGCTTCAAATCGGCATCCGCATCGACTGGCTTGGATTGTCGATCGGCATCACCGGCATCCTTGGACCCCTTATCCGCTTTGACAGAAGGTTCGGCAAACCCCTTGGCACGTTGAGGAATTGAGCTGTAGTTATGCAGGGCGACCACACTTCCGGCACAGAGCAAAATCCAGGCAGCGGCGATACCGATGGTAATCCGGGTGAAGACATCTCCCGCCTTGGTACCAAACGCACTTTGTCCACCCATCCCCCCAAACGCCCCGGCCAATCCACCACCGCGCCCGCGCTGCAGCAAGATCAGACCGATCAAAAAGAGGCCTGCAAAACCGAGTAACGTCATCAGCAGATAAGGAATCAGATTAGCAAACATGAAACCGCCGTCTTTCCAGCTAACAAAACAGACTACAGACTAATGAGAACTCTTCGCGACTTCGTGAGCAGCACGAAGGATTGCGAGAAATTGATCGGATTTTAAACTGGCGCCACCCACGAGCGCCCCATCGATATTGGGTTTGGCCAGTAGCTCTTGGGCGTTATCCCCTTTGACGCTCCCACCATACTGGATTCGTGTCGCCTCAGCCACAGGGATGCTAAACCGCTGCGTTAACCAGCGGCGAATGAAGGCATGCGTCTCTTCGGCCTGTTCTGGCGACGCGGTGACCCCCGTCCCGATGGCCCAGACTGGCTCGTAGGCGATCACGACTCGTTCCATCTGCTCTGCAGAGAGACCCAGCATCCCCTTCGACAGTTGGGATTCCAGCACCGCTTCGGTTCGACCGGATTGACGATCTTCCAGCATTTCCCCGATGCAGAAAATGGCTTTGAGGCCCCGTTCGAGCGTGGCGAGCAACTTCCGATTGATCACCGTGTCGGTGTCACCGAAAAACTGGCGACGTTCACTGTGACCCAGAATCACCCATTGGCAGCCGACATCCAGCAGCATTTCAATGGCTAATTCGCCCGTGAATGCTCCTGGTTTTTCCGCAGAGACATTTTGTGCCCCCAGCTGAACGTTTGAACCACGAATCACCGCAGAAATCGGAATCAGATACGGCGCGGGGGGACAGACCCCGACTTCGATCTCTGCGGAAAGACCTGCCAAGCCAGCTGCAATCTCGGCAGCCAGAGACTGGCCAGACTGCAGAGTCGTGTTCATCTTCCAATTGCCAACAACAAACAGTTTACGTGTCAAATCTTCATCCAATCATTTCACTGCGGGGATACGAACCCAATACTTCCATTCGGACGGCCAACCGAGCGAGTTCGTCGAGCGTTCGCTTAACCTTGGCATCCTTTGCATGCCCTTCACAATCAATGAAGAAAATGTATCCACTTTCTGCACCACGTAACGGGAACGATTCAATCCAGGTGAGATTGATCTTGTTGAGCTTGAACGAAGCCAAGGCATCCGAGAGAGCCCCTGGTTTGTCTCCGATCTGCAGCAGGATCGAGGTTCGGTCGCGCCCCGTGGGACCAACAGGCTTGTCACCAATCATGGCAAAACGCGTGACATTGTTCTTGTTGTCTTCTACCGAATCGGCCAAAATCTGCAGTCCGTACTCGACCGCCGCCTGTCGACTGGCAATGGCACCCGCCCCTGGCTTGTCCCTCGCCAATTGGGCTGCGGTGGAAGTACTGGTGACTTCAATCAGCCGAGCCTGAGGCATGTTTCGGCTCAGCCAGTCACGGCACTGCGAAAGAGCCTGTGGCTTGCTGTAAACCTCGTTGATCTCGCCCCGAGAAACCTTCCCGAGCAGATTATGGTGAATACAGAGCTGAATCTCCCCACAAATCCGTAGCGGCAACCGAGTGAACATATCCAACGTGTCGATAATGCGACCGTCAGTACTGTTCTCGATTGGCACGACACCGAAGTCGGCGTGACCCCGATTAACCTCTTCAAAGACCGCAGCAATCGTATTGACGGGAATCAAATCCGATGATTCGCCAAAACGCTCAACCGCAGCCATGTGCGTAAAGCTAAACGCAGGGCCAAGATAGGTGACGCGGCGCGGGCGAACCCGATTCCGGACGGCACTTAAAATCTGCCGGAAAACGCCACGAACCGCATCCGAAGGGAGTGGCCCTGGATTTTCGGACTCGATTCGCTTCAACAGGTCATCGTCAGCCCGTGGATCGTAGGTGGCGGACCACCAGTTGGGATCCGATTCGATCACTTTTGCCGTGGCAGCAGCCCGGCGATTGATCAACTTGAGGATCTCACCATCCAAACGAGCGATCTCGCTAGCGGACCCCGCAGGTGCCGACGGGGCACTGGATGCAGAACTCGTAGCAGATTTGGCGGAAGCCGGTGCGACACTGTTCTTTACGGGCTTCTTGGGCACCGGTTTACTGGCCATCCAAGCGACTCCAAGGTTAGTTCGAGGTTGTTCATCAGACCTTGACAAATGCGGAAGCTAAAAAGCAACAAATCTTTTACAGTTGAGCTGCGATAATTGCAAGGAAACGGCCCTAATCAAGAAAAAAAGCCCTGGCAAACTGCAGCGGTTTGCCAGGGCAAAGTGAAAATCAGAGCCGTCAGCCCTATCGGTTCAGAGCCGTCAGCCCTTTTGGTTCAGAGCCGTCAGCCCTTTTGGATCAGACGAGGAATCGCGCCAGGACTGTGATCATAGCAGTCATTTTCGTGCCAGAGAGGGACTCCAGCCGCATATCGGGCGGCCAACATCAGTACCTTCTCTTCAGATCCCGGTTTAGCGACCGTCGGCCCCCCAGGGTCAATTCCCATCGAGTCGAAGTCAATCTCTTCAAAAATGGCTTCATCGGATAACTCGGATCCATCGACATCGTCAATCGCGAGATCCACGTCCGGGTCCATTTCGTCAACATCAAAGTCAAACGACATACGTTAGCTCCACAATCCAATACATTTGAACATCTTAAGCCTTGTTCACAGCAAGTGAGCCTCAGCGGAAATTCTGAGGCTCCCATCGTTTTTGTCTCTACATTGTTAAGTCTGCAAAGGCAATTGTCAACGATTTTCCGCTTCGTCGAAAAAACATTTCCTAACCGGCTTCAAGTCCCCGGCAAGGGTTCTCTGATGTTTTTGACTCGCCAAACCCAATTTATCGGCAATTGGTGTACACTTACTGCAGTCGACCTGAAATTTTTCCCCAACCATCCTATTTGAAAGAGTCAGAGAAAATCATGTCGTTTCGCCGGTATCTTCTTGCCTCGCGCTCTCCACGCCGTCTCGAGTTGCTGCAATTGGTGGTTCACCCGGAGTTGATTGCGGTGATGCCACCCGAGTCATCAGCCGAAGCCGGTTTTGATGACTGCGTCGATCTGGCCGCGATTCGGCAGAGAATGCTGGAAATCGCCAGACATAAAGCCTCGCAAATCCGACTTCAGTTGAATCAGGAGGAGGCATCACTCTTTGAGCGACCTCGAACCTTGATTATCGCGGCGGACACGTCGGTCATCGTCCAGGGACCGCAAGGGGGGCCGATCGTGCTGGGCCAACCCCCAGAAACCGACGACTGGCGCGAGGTGGTGCGGGGGTGGTTTCTGGACTTTTATGCAGGAAAAACCCACTTAACCGCCACCGCTGTGCATGTCATCACCCCGGATGGCCGTTCAGCAGAACGGGTCGTGGAAACCCGAGTCACCTTCCATCCGGATGTGTCCCGGTGGTTAAACTGGTATTTACTCACAGGTGAGTCTCGCGGTAAAGCAGGTGGCTACGCCCTGCAGGGGGCCGGCAGTCTGTTTGTGGATCGGGTGGAGGGGAGCCTGAGCAACGTGGTGGGGCTCCCTGTCGAAGCGTTACTGGAGCTGTTTGCCGAAGTTTCGCTGAAATAGTCACAAATCCGCAAAATCGCCAAAAACCACCCAGCGGCCGGTCGCCAACCGCCGGCCAAAATATCAGTTTCACGAGCCAATCTTCTGAAGGACCGATCCATGGGCGTGACAGGATTCGCGATTTTCTTGCAGTTGATCACATTTTGCTCGACGAACGATCCAACGCGTATTGTTGTCAGGATCAACGGGACCGCCATCACGGCAGGAGATATCGAGTTTACCGCTGTGCAGCGCGGTATCCCCGAGGCTGAGCGGGGGGAGGCAGAGCCCAAATTGATCGACGAACTCATTGAACGGCAGTTGATTCGCGACTTTCTCGACTCGCGAAAAATCGCACCGAACTCAGAAGAGCTGAAGGCGCAAATTGAGCGCGCCGAGGAATTCATCAAAAAACGTGGCGAGGACCCTGCGGCTCTCTTAAAAAAAATCGGCTATACCCCCGAGCGTCTGAATCGCGAACTGGGACTCACCCTCGCCTGGCAAGCGTACGTTCGCCAGACCGTCACTCCGAAGCAGATCAAAGAGTATTTCGAGCAGCACAAAGCGGAACTGGATGGGACTCAGTTGCGAGCCAGTCAGATCTTTCTCAAGCTTCCCCAACCCGCCAATGAGCCAGCGCAAGCCAGCGGAATTCGTCGGCTGAACGAAATCCGTGAGGAAATCCGGAATCAGAAAATTTCCTTCGCGGAAGCGGCCAAAAAATATTCCGAGGCACCAACCCGCGACCAGGGTGGGGATCTGGGCCTGTTTGGCTGGCAAGGAAAACTGCCAGCGGCGGTTTCTCAGGCGGCGTTTGCACTCAAGGAAATGGAATTGAGTCAGCCGATCGTGTCCCCATTTGGCCTACACTTAATTCAGGTGACCGAACGAAAGACCGGTGACTTCAGCCTCGAAGATGTTCGTGGCGTTATCCTAGACCGGCTTTCGCAAAAATTATGGAAAAGTACCGCAGAATCCTCACGCATTGGGGCGAAAATCGAGCGGAAAGTGCTACGATAGCCCGCTGGATGAGAGAGATGATCATCGGGAAGAACGAGCGAGTCTGTGATTTCAGAAAGGGGCGGTAATGACCGCGCGGTTGATTGATGGAAAAGCGATTGCTGCCGCAATCCGTGAACAACTGGCCGTCGAGGTCGTCGCTTTTCACAAGTCGACAAATCGATTCCCCAAGCTCGCGGCAATTCTGGTTGGCGACGATGCTGCGAGCCAGGTTTATGTCCGCAATAAGGAACAGGCTTGCGCGAAGGCGGGAATTGCCAGCGAGGTACATCGCCTCGACGCAAACACAACCCAGGCGGAACTCCTGCAGCGTGTGGCCCAATTAAACGTGGACCCTTCGGTAAATGGAATTCTGGTTCAGCTCCCCTTGCCTCCCCAAATTCATGAGACAACGATCCTCGACTCGATCACCCCCTTGAAAGATGTCGATTGCTTTCATCCGGAAAACGTCGGTCGACTGGCGCAGGGGCGTCCGCGGTTCTTGCCGTGTACTCCGCATGGAGTCCAGCAAGTGTTGCGACTGTCAGGAATCTGCGTCGACGGGGCGCATGTCGTGGTGCTCGGGCGAAGCGAGATCGTGGGAAAACCGATCAGCCTGATGCTCGCACAAAAGGGGGAAACCGCGAATGCCACGGTCACCATTTGTCATAGCCGTACAAAAAATCTGGCTGATTTCACCCGAAGAGCCGATATCCTGATCGCTGCGATCGGAAAACCGCAATTTGTGACAGCGGAAATGCTTAAGCCGGGTGTCGTTGTGATTGATGTCGGCATCAATCGCGTGGGCGATAAGCTGGTCGGTGATGTGGATTTTGAATCGGTTGCTCAAATCGCCTCGGCAATCACCCCTGTTCCGGGAGGGATTGGGCCGATGACGATCGCGATGCTGTTGGAAAACACGCTCAATGCGGCAAAACTGCAAATTTGAAGCGATCCCAAACGGCAGATCTGAATTTTTCAGGGGTGGAAACCCTGAAATTTCGTTCCGTTGCAACTTTTCTCGAAGACGATAAACTGGTGTTGATTCTATAGAGTGTGGAAACGTGAGTGATCATTATTGGCCATGAATTCAAGAGATCTGTTTGGCAACAGATTTTTGACGTGGCAGTGACGATCAACGGTAGAAACTTAGGCAAGGTTGAGATATGTCGATCACGAAAGAGCGAAAAACAGAAGTCGTGCAGCAGTATCAGCGATCCGAAGCGGATACGGGGTCTCCTGAGGTTCAGGTTGCGGTTCTGTCGCACCGAATCACTCAGTTGACCGAGCACTTCAAGCTCCACAAAAAAGACCACGCCAGCCGACGCGGGCTGTTGATGCTGGTCAGCAAGCGTCGCCGCCTGCTGAAGTATCTCGAGGCAACCGATACCGGTCGCTACGCAGATGTGATCAAGAAGGTTGGACTACGTAAGTAGTTCGGCGACATTGATTCTGCTGGCTGAGCCAGACCAGCTGATTTGGATCAGAGTCCATTCGACTTTTCGGCGTCGATAGTGGCTTCGTATCATTTGCCGCGTGAAATTTTCGCTGCGCGAATGCTCGCGAACTATCGATGACCTTGGGGGGGTCGAGCATTCATTATTTCTTTGTAGGAATATCACCGTGAAAGTGATTGTCGAACGTCAATTTGCTGGCAGGACGATGAGTCTGACAACGGGCGAGATGGCCAAGCAGGCAGCGGGTGCTGTGATCGTCCAGTTTGGTGAGACGGTTGTTTTCGTGGCCGCTCAAAATGGACCCTCACGACCCGGAACTGATTTTTTCCCCTTGACTTGTGATTATCGCGAAAGATCTGCTGCTGCGGGTAAGTTTCCGGGCGGATTCATTAAGCGAGAAGGTCGACCAACCCAAAAAGAAATTCTCACCAGCCGGCTGACCGACCGTCCGATTCGCCCTCTGTTTCCCGAGGGCTACATCGAAGAAGTTCAGGTCATGTCGAACGTGCTGTCGGTCGATTCCGAAAACGATCCCGACGTGCTGTCGATCATCGGTGCCAGTGCTGCACTCAGTCTGGCTCCTGTCCCATTCAATGGCCCCATTGCTGCAGTTCGCGTCGGCCTGATCGGTGAAGAACTGATTCTGATGCCGACCCGGTCTCAGATTGCTGAAAGTCGTCTCGATCTCATCGTGGCCGGTAGCCGTGATTCGGTGCTGATGATTGAAGGATTTGCTCAGCAGCTTCCCGAAGAAGAAATGGCTGATGCGATCATGTTCGCCCATCGTGCGATCGTCGAGTTGTGCAGCCTCCAGGAAGAGCTCAAGCAAAAGGTTGGTCGTCCCGCGTTTGTCGCACCGGTAGTGCCCGTCAACCCATTCGACGCGATCCTCCGCGATAAGGCGTATAACCGGTTGCGTGAGGGAAAGATTTCCAGCGTGAAGGCGGATCGTAGCAGTGGCACAAAATTGCTGAAAGACGAACTCGTCGCGACCTATTTTCCAGACCATTCGGCGACGACATCAGAAGGTTGGACCCGCGATCAATTCGGAGCTGCTTTCGAACGACTTCAGCATCGCGTTGTCCGGGATTTGATCCTCGAAAACAAACGCCTCGACGGACGGACCCCTCAGGATTTGCGGGCCGTATCGTGTGAAGTCAGCGTACTGCCAATCGTTCACGGTTCGGCCCTGTTCACTCGCGGCGAGACCCAGTCTCTGGCCACGATCACACTGGGAACGATTCGCGATTCGCAGCGTGTTGAAGGACTGTTTGACGAAGTTCAGAAGCGGTTTATGCTCGATTACAACTTCCCGTCGTACTCGGTCGGGGAATGTCGTCCGATTCGGGGTCCAGGTCGACGTGAGATTGGGCACGGAGCATTGGCCGAACGATCCGTCTTCTCGGTGATCCCATCGGAAGAAAAGTTCCCGTACACCATCCGCGTGATTTCGGATATTATGGAGTCCAATGGTAGTAGCTCGATGGCGTCGGTCTGTAGCGCCACTCTCGCACTCATGGATGCCGGTGTTCCGATCACTCAGCCGGTCGCCGGAATTTCGATTGGACTGGTCAAAGAAGCCAACAGCTTCGTCTTGTTAACCGATATCATGGGTGATGAAGATCATTTTGGTGATATGGACTTCAAGGTCGCCGGTACCCAAAAAGGGGTGACTGGCATTCAGCTTGATCTGAAGATCGATGGGATCAATGAAGAGATTATTCGTGCAACGCTCGAACAGGCGAGAAAGGCTCGAATTGAGCTGCTCAAGACCATGTTGACCTCGATCCGACGCCCACGCCCCGAGATCTCGACCAATGCTCCTCGCCTGCTCAGAACCAAGATCGATCCCTCGAAGATTGGTTTACTGATTGGACCCGGCGGAAAAACGATTCGGGCCATTCAGGAAGAAACCGGTGCGACAATCGATATCTCTGATGACGGAACCGTCATGATCGCGTGCGCCAAAAGTGAAGGGGCTGAAGACGCCCTGGCTCGCGTTGAAGCGATGACGGAAGAGATTAAAGTCGGTCGAATCTACAATGGTACGGTCAGCTCGGTCAAAGATTTCGGTGCCTTCATCGAAATTGCACCGGGAAAAGATGGCCTTTGTCATATCAGTGAACTTTCGACAGGCTACGTCAAATCGGTCGACGAAATTTGCAAGGTTGGCGATAAGTTGCAGGTGAAGGTGATCGCGATTGATGATCAAAATCGCGTGAAACTCTCGCGTAAAG
Source organism: Schlesneria sp. (assembly GCA_044354755.1). Classification (GTDB taxonomy): domain Bacteria; phylum Planctomycetota; class Planctomycetia; order Planctomycetales; family Planctomycetaceae; genus Schlesneria. The sequence goes on from JBIKZJ010000022.1 coordinate 15,367, forward strand.
CAGTCCTGGCCGAACAAAGTGAGGGTGCGGGCGAAGAGCCCGCCGCTCAGGAAGCTGGCGAGGCCATCGACGAGTAATTCGCGTGAGACAGTTCAGCGACGGTGGAAGCGATGACGGAAGAGATTAAAGTCGGTCGAATCGACAATGGTACGGTCAGCTCGGTCAAAGATTTCGGTGCATTCATCGAAATTGCACCGGGCAGAGATGGGCTGTGCCATGTCAGTGAATTCTCAACAGACGACGTCAAATCGTTCCACGAAATTCGCAAGGTTAAGGTTGGCGAAAAGTTGCAAGTGAAGGTGATCGCGATTGACGATCAGAATCGCGTGAAACTCTCTCGCAAAGCCGTCTTGGCGGAACACGGAGAAGGTGCGGGTGATGAGCCGCGGTCAGCGTTCCCAATCCCGATATGGTCGCAGTGTTTGGCCGAACAAGGTGAAGGTGAGGTTGATGAGCCAGCAACTCCGGAAGCTGGCAACTTTATCAACGAGTAATTCGTGTGAGACATTTCAGAGAGGGTCGATGTCCTGATGCAGGTCTCGACTCTCTCTGATTTTCCAGTCCGGCGTTGATCGCGAATTTCCGCCATGCGTGTTTTAAGGCAACTCGACCATGGGTACAAGTTGTTATTGTTTGAGTGATTCGGGACTGATCATCCACGAGGGGAAATTTGACGATCGACAACAGGCCAACGGTCACAGTCAGTGAATTAGGCTCAAGAGTGCGATGGACGCAAATCATTCACATCATGACCATCAAAGTTTGACCCGTGACAACGAGCGTCTGCAGTCCCAATACGCCGAAATCGCCTCATTGGCGGGGGGCCTTGCCCACGAAATTCGTAACCCACTCTCGACCATCGCCTTGAACCTGGATCTGCTGCTGGAAGACCTCGCGGTGGGTGATTCTCCGCGTGAGCGTCGGATGATGCAAAAGGTAACCACTTTACGAAAACAGTGCGTGGATCTCGAGCGTTTGCTGACCGATTTTTTGCAGTTCGCTCGTGTTGGAACCCTGAATCAGCAGCCTGCCGACTTGAATCAACTGGTGCAGCAATTTATCGATTTTTATCAACCGCAGGCGGACGATTTGGGGATCGAAATTAGCCCCCATCTGTCGGCGAATCTTCCGCTGGTGAACATTGATTTTCGTCTATTTCACCAAGTCCTGACCAATCTCTCTCGGAATGCCCAACAGGCCATGCCCCGTGGGGGAGTGCTCGAACTCCAAACCTATTGTCGCGATGATCACGTTTTCCTCGACATCATCGATACCGGAGACGGCATGTCACCGGAAACGCAGTCGAAGATGTTTGACACCTTTTTTTCGACCAAATCCGAGGGGAGTGGCCTGGGGCTTCCTACAGTGCGAAAGATCGTGGGGGTTCATGGAGGGACGATTCACTGCGACAGCGAACTGGGCCGGGGGACACGCTTCAGCATCAGCCTGCCGGTCGCTGCGGCGCCCCAGTAGGTATCCCCCAGTAAATTGTGTCCTGGTGTGTCCCACTCAGAGCGATGAGTAGGACGAATCGCCTGACGGGCATGTCTTAACGAGGTGAATTCGGATTGTTTTCTGCAGCAATCGCTTTCAATTTGACTCTTAAGGTCGGGCGGCTGATCCCCAGGATTTCGGCAGCACGCGATTGCGAGCCGTTGGCGAGGATCATGGCACGACTGACGATCAGGTAGTCGAAGCGCCCCAGTGCATTTCGATAGGCATCCGTAGAGAGTTGAGTAATTTTCGATTCCACGAAATCTCCCAGAATGCCCCAGGCGTCGTGTTGAATATTGACGAGATGTTCCGTGGGGTGCAGATCTGCAGCAGGCTCGTTTTGTGGCTCGATGGAAAGAAACTCAGGCAATAACGTGGGTCCCATCGAGGCAATCAGCGACTCGCGAATGACGCTTTGTAATTCCCGAATATTTCCGTGCCAGGAATGCTGCTGGAGCCGATCGAGTGCTTCTTGAGAAATGGACTGGACCGATGTTCCCAACTGCCGATTGAATCGGAAGAGAAAGTAGTGGGCCAGTTCGGGAATATCTTCCATGCGATCACGCAGTGCGGGAAGGTTGAGTGTCACCCCGCGCAATCGGTAATAGAGATCACGACGAAATCGACCCTCTTCGATCATGGTATCCAGATTCTGATTGGTTGCAGCGATGATTCGCACATCCACGGTGAGGGTTTCGTTCCCGCCGACCCGCTGGAACTGCCCCCCCTGTAACAGACGCAGAATTTTGGTCTGTGTCGAGAGCGGCATGTCGCCGACTTCATCCAGGAATAACGTACCGTGATCGCATCTCTCAAACTTGCCGATACGCCTCACATCCGCCCCGGTAAAGGCTCCTTTTTCATGGCCGAACAATTCACTCTCGAGCAGAGTCTCGGGAATTGCCGCGCAGTTGATGGCCAGGAAGGGGGCTTCGCTGCGACGGCTATGTTGATAGATCGCTCGTGCAACCAGTTCCTTTCCCGTGCCACTTTCGCCGAGAATCAACACATTGATATCCTGTGGCGCGACCCGTCCGATTTGTTTACAGATTGATCGCATCGAGTCCCCGTTCCCGATCAAACGATCTGAGGTTTCTTCCAGGGTATTGACGTTGTCGATCATGGTGGCCGAACGCATGAGTCGACTGATTTTGAGCGCCTGATCGATGGCTTGCTTTAGCTGATGGAAATCCAGCGGCTTAATCAAATAGTCAAAAGCCCCCATTTTCATCGTCTCGATTGCCATATCTGCGGAACCATGGCCCGTGATAAAGATCACGAGTGATTTGGGGTCGAGAATGCGAATCTGCTGGAAAAGATCCAGCCCCGATTCCTGACCCAGGCGAATATCGAGTAGGATCACATTCGGGGATTCCTCGCGAACTAACTGCAGTCCCTGCTCGGCATTCCAGGCGGTCATGATCTGCAAAGAGTCGGATTGCAAAATGCTTTGAATCGTTTTGCAGATACCCGGTTCATCATCAATGACTAAGAGCGATTCCATAACAGACCTTGAAAACAACAAAGGGATCAGCCGGATTCACGGCAGGTGAGAATCACATCGAGGCACTCAGCAATTCGGTCGCACTTTCCACAGGAGCACTAGGGATCGTCAGCAGGAACTCGGCCCCTGCACTGCTTAAATTGCGGGCGACAATCGAACCCGAATGCTCTGCGGCAACGCGGCGCGAGATGGCAAGCCCCAATCCAGTCCCGCGTTCTTTATTGGTCACGAAGGGTTCGAACAAACGGGGAAGAATCTCTGGGGCGATCCCGCGACCGGTATCGCAAATCCGCACCTGCACCTGACGACCCTGAATACAATCGTCGTGATGGGAACCAGCCCCTGATGGATCTTGTAGTGACTGTGTCGGCACTATTCTGGCATCAACCGTCAAGTCACCACCGCTGGGCATCGCCTCGACGGCATTGATGAGCAGATTCACGAGCAATTGGTGAAGTTTCTCTGTGTCACCGTCAACGAGTAGAGGCGTGTCGGATATGGTTGTCTGAACCAGGATGTTTTGCTGTCGTGCGCGAGATTCTACCAGATTCAGGGCGCGAGAGAGTGTTCGTCGCAAATCGTGGGTGATGCGATGTAGCGCCGGTGGGCGTGAAAAATCGAGTAATCCCTGGATCGTTGTTTCCATGCGGCCGATTTCATCCAGCATGAGGTGAATCTGATCTTCCTCGATCTTGGGTGTCGAGAACGGTCTCACGGCATGCTGCAACAATAACTTGATCGAGGTCAACGGGTTCCGAATTTCGTGGGCGATCCCTGCGGCCAGCGAACCGACTGCGGCGAGTCGTTCAGACTGCAGCAACTCGCGCCGAGCCAACTGCAGTTCACGACTCACGCTTCTCATCCGATCCGCAACTTGCTCGGCTTTTTTCTCGACATCGTCAAAATGACCTGAAGCTTCAATTGCCACCGTTTCCAGGTCGCTCATGGTCTCGGCATCGTGGAGTGTCACGGAAATTCGCGTGATGGATTGGTACAAACGCTGCCCCAGCCTCCAGCCAAGATAAACACCAATCAAGGGTCCGATGGTAAACATCACCCAGCGAGCCTTGATGATAAATTGATTCAGATTTCGACGACGCACGCGAAATTGATCTACTTGTGACTGATTGAAATCAAAGATTTTTTGTGCCGATATCGAGATTTCGTCCGCCAATTGAAGAATGGATTTGGGGTCGGATGCGGGAAGCATTGATGGTTCTGTACTGGTCACCAGGACAGTCGTTGTTGGATGAAAACGCGGAAATTCCTTGAGGAGTTCGACGAGTAATTGGTCAATGAGCGCCAATTCTGAACGCTCGTCCTGCTCAACCGCCGACTCCTCCAGCTTGCGCCTCTGGCTGATAATCTCAGCATGTAAAGCCGCTCCGTCCTGCGCCAAATCGAAGGGTTGATCTGCAGGCACGATAAATCGGGAGGCGAGTTTCCAAACCGCAATCTGCAAGGACTCGGCCGCACGAATCGAAGTCACATTTTCATCGACAATCCGTTGATTGGATTGCTCGGTCCACAGCAGAAAGTAGGTCGTTGATCCATGCATCAAGAACCAGATGAGCAGCATCCCCACAACGGGTGTCAGGGTTTGCCTGAGCAGATACTGGTAAGATTTGGTGGACATTCGCTTTCCGATTTCCATTCGCTGGATCAGCGAAGATCAGCCTGGTATTCAACGGCAGAGAACAAAGGGAGACTCAGTGATTTAAGCGGTTCCTGCGGGGTTGATCCCTGGAAGCATGACGATAAGTCAACTGTTGTTCACAAAATCTTTCACGAATCGAATCAACGACAAATCAGGCGGCGAAGTGACATCGACTGCCGAATCGGAAGCGTTTTTGTGGCCACTGCTGAAGGAAACCAAGACTTCATCCAGCACGCCCGGCAGTTGCTCTTCGTCCAACGCAGCTCGAATTTGTGGATGATGCTGAAAGTGGCGAAGCGTGGCCAGTTGATGATCGTTTCGCTGTTCTCCCAGCGAGGCCAGTTTGGGCATGATCACGAGCATCTTCCCTAATTCGATGGCGGTGATAATCGTTCCCATCCCCGCATGTGCAATCACAAACCGAGCCTCTGCAAACTTGGCTTGATATTCGCTGGGGGTCAAAAATCGGACGTAAGGGAAGTTTTGGGGAAGATACTTACAATTCCCAATCTGAGCCACGACGGGCTCACTGATCGTTTGATTTTTGACCCAACCATCAACCGCTCGTAATAGCCGATCAAACGGATCCATGTTTCCGACGGTCACAAAAATCAATTTTCTGTTCCAAATTCCGGGCAGGCCCAATCCGCGCCAACCAGAAAAACCTCCTGATTCAACGGGGTCGGGTGCGGTACCAATACGACGGATTTGTGAGAGCACGTCAAACCCGACAATCTCCGAAAAAACTCTCCGCAAATACTGAGCCAATAAGCGGTTTGATCGGGAGGAATGAATTCCGCATAAAACAGCAGTCATTCACATTTCTTGAGTAAGAATCGACGGGCGATGCGAGATTCCTCTTTCCAAATCCGGCAAAAAAGGAAATATTCTTCCCACAAAAAGCAAAATTTCTTTCCACTACGCGGTGTTTGCCTACTCCTTTTCGACCGTCACAAAAACTGGGGGGCTGGCATAAGTTGCCTTCATCACGAAGTTGAGAGAAAAATTGGCCATCATTGCGGTAACCTGTCGTTCCACGGGAGGGGCGGTTTTGTCTGCTTTGAGGGTGATAAACCCTTCGCTGTCGTTTCCCGTCAGCAAGGTCTTGCTCAGATTTCCCTCCATCACGACCCCCTCCGGAAGGCTATTCGCATACACTTGCTCGAGATGGCGATACAGAAAATCGAGCGTGACATTCGCGTTCACCTCCTTGGCTCGTTCCAGGTGAATCAAAATCTTTTTTGATTCACCTGGCTTCAGCCGGACTTCCGTCTCACTGAGCGTCACGGCCAGCAGGTCGGCACTCGCCCCCACCGCAACGGTATGTGTTTCCACCGGATAGTGCCCCCGCCCACCTCCCGGTGAGTAATACTCTTGATAAGCGACCGCTTCTGCAGAGATTTCGTTTGACTCTCGCGATGGTTTACTTGCTCCTTCCGCTGATAACGCTGCCGGGGTGGCCACAGGTGGAGCTACCGGGGCGGCAAGAATCGGAGTGGATGTCCCCCAGATACGAACGTCGCTTGCAACCCGCTTCGAGTCAGGAGCGGCATACAGACTGATGCAGCCGTCGATCCCCTTATCCGCCAGAATCCGACCGCAATTCGCCGCAACTCCAGACGGCAAGCCGTCGATGTGGAGTTGCACCTCACCGGTAAATCCCTGTTTACGCACGATGCGGACAAAGACGGCCCCGTAGGTACCGGGGGTCAACTGCGTTTTATCGGTATCGACTTCCAGCAGGAAATAGGGCTGGGGTCTCGTGATTTGCAAGGCGTATTCAAATCCACGACCACCCCGCAACAGCCCATCACGAATCTCGACAAAATACTTCCCGTCGGCAGGGGCTTCCCAGCCTTCGAGCCACGTATCGGCATGCGTCAGTCGTCCGAATCGACCATCATCCTCTTCACGGACGGGTTGCCCCTGCTCGTTCAGGATGCGAAGGAAGGAATCGAGATTCGACATTTGCCGACGGGCAATGACCTCAAACGAAAACTTTTCTCCTTTTTTTGCCACGAACGCATAACAATCCAGACCCGAAACCGTCTCGATTCGCCCAGCGATGACCAGGGGAATCTCGACCCCCACCGCAGTCAGCACCGAATCGTGATCTCCAGCAGGTTCAACCAGGATCGGCAAATCCGTGACATGAAAGCCAACGGGATTCGAGATCTGGTCCCGAATCGTCACCGGGGCGGAAACCAGTCCGGGCGCCGTCCCGGCAGGAATGCTGACCACTCCCGTGGCATCCTCCTCAAGACTGACGCCGCTCAACTCCACACGTGTTTCCACTCCGGCCTTGACCACCTTCGGGTGAGCTCCCGCCACAAAAGGGCGCGAGTTGGCTTCAATGCAATACGTCCAATCCCCATTCCCCTGGTAGCGAACGTCGCGAATTTCCAGCAGGAATTCTCCCCCCTGTTCGAAGCGATGGGTGAGGAACGGATCTGCAAAAAATGTGTTATCCGACATGGCAAGCACATTCCCCCGCAGATCTCGCAGAAACAAAATCGGATCCGCATGAACCTGCAGGTCATGGATCTTGTCCTGCAATCGTTGGCATCGAACCAGAAACTGGATCCCCTGCCCCGCCTCGGCAGAAAACTTCCAGAAATCGCAATCCTCCCCCTTCTCAATGACACCGCAAAGTGTCGCGGGAAGTGTCACCAATTGTCCTTGATCGGTCGTATTATTGTCAGCGATCTCGAAGACCACGGGATCACGGACAACCACCAGTTGCCCGACCGTGCTGGCTCCGTTGGGCGTGGCCAGGCGAAATTCACGCACCCCCGGCAACGCATCAGCGGTGACGGTGAATTTGACTTTTAATTTGGTCAGCTCTTTTGGCTTTTCCCCCGGCTTTAACTCGGGCAATTCCGGCGGAACGATCTCGGCCGAAACCCCCGTTCCACCGACACGGACTTGATAGGCCCCCAACATCGTATAGCGCGAATTCACCTCGCACTCGGTGGTGGCCCCCACCTGTACCGCCACCGGTTTCAGACTCATCACCATCGGATAGGAAATCTGAGCCGAAGTCGTGGACGCAGTCAGCAGACTGCTCAGCAGCGCGATGATGAAACCCAACAGCGGTTTCGAGAATGACTCTCGCATGGGAAACTCCTCAAACATCAATGACTCTTTACGTGTCAGCAGCATAACGCATGACATCCCTTTGGAAATAGTCTTTGGCTTGAGTTTTCTGCCTTGATCCGTCACACCATGACCCCATGGACCCACTTGGACTTTTGCGACAGTATTTTGGTTACGACAGATTCCGCTCCCCACAGGAAGCGGTGATTCGGCGGCTGCTGGCTGGGCAGCATGCGCTGGTCATCATGCCGACCGGAGCTGGAAAGTCGCTTTGCTATCAGATCCCAGCGCTGGCACCCCTGCACGGCCAGCTCAAAACTACAGGCAAACCGCCCTTAACGCTGGTCCTCTCACCCCTGATCGCCTTGATGAAGGATCAGGTCGATGCATTAAAATCGCGCCACATTCCGGCCACGTTCATCAATTCCTCGCTGTCCCGCGGCGAGCGACAGCGGCGCTACGCGGCCGTAGCCAGCGGCGAGTATCTGCTGCTGTATGTTACTCCCGAACGGTTTCGCAAGCCCGAATTCCTGGACGCAATCGCTCGTCGGCAGATTGACTTACTTGCGGTCGACGAGGCCCATTGCATCAGCGAATGGGGACACGACTTTCGGCCTGACTATACGCGGCTGCACGAGTTTCGCACCTTGATTGGGCAGCCGACAACCATCGCCTTGACCGCAACGGCAACGCCGGATGTCCAACAGGATATCGTCCGGCAACTCGGCCTCGAAGCGGACGAAGTGCAAACGTTTCATGCGGGGATCGACCGCCCCAACCTGCGTTTATCCGTCGAGGAAGTCTGGGGGGACGAAGAAAAATGCCGACAGATCGAGGCGATCTTACAACGGTATGCCCTATGTTCAGATGCTGCGGCTTCAGATGCCGTGGGGTCAGGGAGTGGGATTGTCTACTTCACTCTGATTCGAACCCTCGAACGATTCAGTGAATTGCTCAGAATCCGGCAGATTCCCCACGTTTGTTATCACGGCGACCTGGAAAGGAACCAGCGGAGGCGGATCCAGAACCGATTCATGAGCGGCGAGTCGCCAATCGTCCTGGCCACCCCCGCCTTCGGTATGGGGATCGACAAGAGCAACATTCGGTTTGTGATTCATGCCGAGATTCCCGGCTCGATGGAAGCCTGGTATCAAGAAATTGGGCGCGCCGGTCGTGATGGCGATCCAGCGGATTGTGTGCTGCTCTACGAGGAATCAGACCTGCTGACGCAAATGGAATTTCTGCGGTGGAGCAACCCGGACGCCGAGTTTTACCAGCGTGTTGACGATCTGCTACGACACAACCGGGAACAGATCGAAGCCTTCGGTTTAGAATGGATGCGGGAAAAGCTGCATGCCAGACAGAAACACGATCAACGCCTCGAAACCGTACTCGGGATGCTTGAGCGTTACGGGGTGATCGAACTGAGCTGGGAACCGCTGCGGCTGAACTGCCTCAGTGAGCTGGCTCCCGAACTGAAAGATCCCGAGCGACTCGCCGCCAAACTGCGACGAGACCAGCAAAAGCTGCTGGCACTCGTCCAGTTCATTCGCCATGACGGGGACAAAAAAGAGTATCTCCGCAACTATTTTGGCCTGACCGACTGAAGCCCGATCAAGCAGACCAACCGGGGCAACCAAAGCGTTACCGGGGCCACGATTACCAGGACAGACCGTCTCGACCATGAGGTCACTTTGTTGAGATCACTTCTTTTCAAGCAGCCAGATATTCCGGAAGCGAATCGGATTGCCGTGGTCCTGCAAATAGAGGGGGCCAGGCAGCGGCCCTTCTGCGACAGGTGCTGCGCGGGTTGCCATCGGAACCGCTACGTTCTTGTGAATCAAGACCCCGTTGTGCTTGACCGTCATTCGGGCGTCGTCGGTTTTCTTGCCGGTCGCGTCAAATTTTGCTGCGGTAAAATCAATGTCGTAGGTCTGCCAGGCGAGTGGCGGGAAGCACATGTTCAGGTCAGGTTTCTTGACCTCGTAAATCCCGCCACACTCGTTGTTCTCGCCCAGCAAACCAAACGAGTCCAGAATCTGGACTTCATACCGACCTTGCGAATAGCATCCGCTATTCCCCCGACCCTGACCACGTTCTGTTGGCATATAAGAAAGCATGAATTCCAGGTGCAGTGAATAGCTCTGAAACTTCTGCTTGCTGGTCACCCCTTGAACAAGCAGATCACCATCCAGTTTTCCCCCGTCAAAATTGTCGGCAGACTTGCCATCAAACAAAACCACAGCGCCAGCAGGAGGCTTTTCACCCAGTGTCGAACTCTTGCGGTTCACTTTTTTGCATTCACCAATGAGCCCTCCACCGTTATCGCGAATCGTGAGGACTTCGTCCTTAATGGTGATCATGGCTTCCGCCGTCAGCTCTAGCGCTCCATTTTTGAATGCCCCCTCGGCCCTCACTGGCTCTAATCCATTCCAGCCATCACCAGGCAGTCCCCCAAAGTAACCGACCCCCAGGAACCGGCTTCCGCCTTGAGCGACCAGTTGTACTCCCAGCTTGACGGTCACACCGTCGCGGACAATGTCGCCGACGTATTCCCCTTGAATCGCATAATCGGCATCCGCTTTTTTGGGATCAAGTACGGCACGATCCTGAGCCATGCCGATCGTGGCAAGTGACGAGGTGAACAGACCCAGCATCAGTAAGACCGAAAGTTTCCAGCGCATGAATGTCGCTCCCAGATCAGATGAGTGAATAAACAATCGCACGAAATCCGCCAACTCGGGATTGGATTCAGATCCAATCAGGAAGTGATGGAGGAGTGATTCACAATTGTGCGCAGCACCGTTCCGAGATTCAACTCGTTACCGACGCCCCGATCAGGCGACCGGGATTGAGCAACCCCAATGGATCGAGCTGGCGTTTCAGTTTTTGCATTAAACCCCAGCTTGGCTCAGGATCGCCATACATCGGCATGCGTGATTTCCATTCGGGGTCACAGTGCAGTACCACCAGATTCCCTCGTGCCGATCTCGCGAGCTGACGAAGCTCATTCAGGATTGCGGTGGTTTGCTCGATCGTCGCGGCCTCATCAGGCAATTGCCCCACGATAATACCATTTCCGGCATGAAACTGAATGGCGACGCCGAGTTGAGTTGCCCGGCTGGCAAATTCCATCCCCCGCGACGGCAGCAGATTGGCCTGAAACGTCAGCGGGTCGTCGGCACAAGTCGGAAACTCAGTCAGTCCCTCCCACAACCGGGTGGCATCTTCGTGGTCGATCCGGTCCGACTTGGATGGACCACACGGGGCCAGTTCCTGTCGCAGCATCTCGATCTGCCAATCGACCTCGCGCGCCGTTCCTTCCACCCCAACACACAACACCAACATATACGGTGTGGTGGCCGTGCGGGCCGCCATCGAGATCAATCTGGCTGCGGGATTATTCAAGACATCAATCGCTACCGGACGCGTCTCGGACTTGAGCAGGATTTGCAGCCCCTGTTCAATCTGGTCGAACGACGAAAAATGGAACCAGACCAGGGCCGATGATTCGGGAAGCGGCCTGAGTTTCAGCGTGACCTGGGTGACAATTCCCAGCGTACCATGCGAACCGACCAGCAGTTTGCAAAGATCATAGCCCGCCACATTTTTGACAACGCGGCCCCCCCCTTTGAACAGTTGCCCCGAGGCATCGACCGCGGAGATGCCGATCACATAGTCACGAAACGTACCATATCCGAATCGCCGCGAACCACTGGTGTTCGTGGCCAATGCCCCCCCGAGTGTCGCTCGACCGGGCTGGGCGATATCGATCGGCAAACGCTGTCGTTCCACAGCGAGTTGCGTCTGCAATTCATCAATTCGGAGCCCCGCTTCCACCGTAATCGTCATGTCACGAGCGGGGTAATCGATCACGCGCTTCAAATTGGAAAGAGGAACGACGACATCCGGTGTTGCAGCAGAACCATAATAGAGAGCGGTACGGCCACCCACAGGACAAATCGTCTTTTTCGGTCCAGCAAAATTTTCGGCCATGTACCGAGCCAATTCTGCCTGTGTAGCAGGAACAAATTCCGTAGCAGTCGACATCTCGATCATTTCCACCAGAACTCGAATCACGAACTCGCAACAGAGGCGATCAGAATCGCTGATATTACGGCCATCGCCTCCAGAATGGGACTCACTTCCCCCCTCTCGAGCATAAAATCAGCGACGAAGAAAGAAAAGTCGTTCGTACCCGAACTCGGAAATCTCTCGCCACCAAGCTTGGACAGAGCGTTCCCTCAGGGTAACCAGGCGATTTTGTTTTACAAAAGACCCCTCTTTTCTTGCGGAAAAACCAGGGTCCTGTCCGAAGCGACGAGCCTCCCAGCCACCCAAATGTCCGTGAGTCGCGATTTTCGAGCGGCGACCGGACCAAAACCATTCCGCAGCGAGTGATTGGTACTGGACGCTCTGCGTTGACACGATTACGCTGCCATATGACAAGAATGCCTGTTCCTGGATCAACGGAGACGTGCGAGCAATGAGTGACACAACGGTTTTTACACCTGGGACCAAGGGGGCTTCGCAACAAACTATTCTGGTCCAGACCCAGACACCAAGTCTGTGGCGCGGCTGGCTGATCAAACTGCTGCTGGCCGCTCTGGTTCTTTCAGTCATGGCAAATTTTGGCTTATATTCCGCCTATCGGCAGTACTTTGCCAACGTCGAACCACCGAAAGAACGCTATCATTCCGGCAGCACGATCGCTGCCGAAAAGATCGCGCTGCTCCGAATGGAAGCCACAATCATGCCTCCCTATACCGAGCGGCTGATCCAGCAGATCGAGCATGTGGCGAAAGACCCCACCG
>JBIKZJ010000281.1:0-8493 GCA_044354755.1 Schlesneria sp.
TGCAAAATCTCAAAACAGCCCAATGATTACAGAGAGATCGGTTGAAAGATTGGGATCCGACTGACACAATTCTGAGTCGATTTTTTTTCGGGTTTGGCGTTTAATCGGGAGTTACTGGGTATGTTCCTACGAGGTTACCTCTTTTTGTCGTTGGGTATTCTGAGCTTGCTCAGCGGTCAAGTCTCTGCGGCGGACCCATCCGCGTGGTTGCCCAAGGAAGTGAACGCCGTCGTTCGCATCAATTCGGCAGATCTTTTCCAGACACCACTCGCCAAAAAAGAGGGTTGGATTAAGAAGTCTACCGAATCGTTCATCGAACAAGAATCCTTTATTCCCCCCGGCACCAATCAAATTGTGGTCGGAGCTGAACTGGATCTCTCGGATAATTTGATTGCGCGACGAAAGTACTCGATCCTCGTTCCCGATGCCGGAATGTCGCTGGAAAAACTCTCTCCCTGGTTGCCAGGAGGAATCGAAACCCTCGCCGGAAAGAAAGCGGCTCAATTTGGCAATGATGGATACGTCGTCGATGCCGGTGACGGTTGCTGGTTGACCACCAGTTCGGCCAGCCGTCAGCTGATGTCCCGCTGGCTCAAGAATGGCCCCATGCCTGGTGGCGCACACCTCTCGTCCTACTTGCGTTCGGCCCTGAAAACCACTCCCAATTCGACTCAGGTCGTCATGGCGATTGATCTACAGGACAACTTTTCTGCCGGCCCTATTCTCGACGAACTGAAAAATACCGGGTGGTTTTCCAACGAATTGAGTGCCAAAAGCGCGGCGGAAATTCTGGAATCGATCCATGGTGCGACCCTCAGCTTTACCGTCGGAACCGAGCGAACCGGGAATATTGTGATCGACTTCGGCCGCGATGCCACATCACTTAAACCGATCATCGAAAAACTGGTGGCGGGTGTCATGAGTAGGCTCGGGGCTTCGTCGGACGATATTGATGGCTGGAAGTGGACAATCAAAGAGGGAAAAGTGACCGGTGCCGGTTCGGTTTCACCGGGTGGGATTCGGCAGGTTTTGTCGCTGATGGATCCACCCTCGATCACACATGCGATTTCCGGCAGCGCTGCTCTCGCAGAAGCGACTCCAGAAGACAAGATGGCCAAGACCACGCTGAAGTATTGCAAGTCGGTGCAGGTATTATTGGATGATCTGCGATCGACGCTGAACAAAAGCAAAGACAACCAGGCGTTGTACTTTGAACGTTATGGACGCAAGGTGGATGACCTGCCAAAATTGAATGTCGATCCTGCCATGCTCGATTTCGGCCTCAGGATCAGCAGTTCACTCCGTTATCAGGGACAAACGGAGCGGATGCACAAGATCAACGCCGGGACGAGAAAAGAGCAAACCTATTCGTCCTACGCCTCGAATGCCTATTACGGAAATGTGGGCCCCTACAATTCTGGCTGGAATTCTTATTCCAGCGTCGAAGCACCGACCGTCATTGGTGCAGAAGAGAATCAAGCCTCCAAAGCGGTCCGCTTCTCCGAATGGAAGCAGATTGAAGATGGCCTGGTCGCGATTCGCCGGGCGATGACTGAAAAGTACAAAATCGAGTTCTGATCGTTCGTCCTGATGTTGTGGTCCTTCGCCCGAGTTTCAGGACAAATCCAATGATCGCACGGGCTCCGGAAGTGTCTCTTCCGGAGCCTCTCGCGAGAGGCTGATGACAATCCCAATTGCCAGCAGGCTGGCGACGAGGTTGCTCCCACCAGCACTGATCAGCGGATGGGAAATTCCTTTCGGCGGGACCATCGCCGTGACGACGGCTACATTTAGCAGGGCCTGAGCGGTTAATTGTGTCAGCAGGGTGAAACTCGCCAGAAATGCAAACCGTTGCCGATCCAGTTGAACAAGCATGCGTAATCCGGCGAGATACAGCCCGCACCAGAGTGCCACCAGGCTGATCGTTCCAATCAGTCCGAGTTCCTCGCCAATGACCGCAAACACAAAGTCGGTATTCGCTTCCGGAAGAAAACTCAGCTTCTGCCAGCCACGCCCCAAACCGACCCCGTGCAGTCCCCCCGTTCCCAGTGTGACGAGCGATTGTTTGAGCTGATACGGGGCATCCTCAAAATTCGCCCATGACTCCAAAAATCCGGTGATTCGCCGCTGTTGATAGGGTTTCATCACGAGTGCCCCAAAGGCAATCGGGAGGCAGGCGACCAGACCCAGTAGAAAGTTGCGGAGCGGCCAGCCGCCAATAAACAGCACCAGAGCGGCTCCCAACAGTAAGAAGAGGGAAGTCCCTAAATCCGGTTCGATCAGTACGAGAGGGACCGAGACCAAAATTGTCAGGAAAAACGGGACAATCCCGGCAATCCATTCGTCTAATCGATGTCGATTTCGATCGACCAGCCAGCACATCATCAATGGAACGGCGATTTTCGCCAATTCCGAAGGTTGAGCCGACATCCCTGGAACGCGAATCCAGCGCTGTGCTCCTTTGACCCGAACCCCGATCCCAGGAATCAGCACCAGGACCAAGAGGACAATCGAGATTACAAACAGCCAAGGTGCGAATCGTTGCCAGAACTCAGGTTTTCTCGTGGCAGCGAACCGGGCGGAAAGCAGGCCAATCCCCAGAAAGATCAGATGCCTTGAGAGATAAACCTGCTCAAACTCGGTGGGCCACGAGGTGACACTGGCGCTATGGACCATCAGCAGGCCGAAACCCAGCAGCAGGGCGGCGAACGAAACAAATAGATGTCGAGACAGCTCCACGCGGTTACCCTGAATCTCAGCGACTCGCTAAACTTGCCTTACCTGCGTCCGATCGACAGAATCAAATCCAGACTTCAATCCGAATTCGTGTCCCGCTGCAACTGGTTTCGGTCCAGTGGAAAAACGCGAGAAAAATAAAAATTCCGACGATATTTGCGCTGGTCACTGTATAGAATCGTCAAATCGAGCCCGACTTGGATTTCTTTTGGAACGGATGAACAGGAACGAACATGGATCTTCAGGTACTGAACACGGCTTCACCCGTTGGGATTGAGGAAGATCCGCTGGATCTCATGAACGAGATTGATCAGCTGAAAAAAGACCAGGACGCCTCGATTCTGGCTCACTTTTACGTGGACGGCGACTTGCAGGACATCGCGGACTTCACGGGCGACAGCCTGAAGTTGGCACGGGATACGACCCAGGTCAAGACCTCGACGATTGTCTTTTGTGGCGTCCATTTCATGGGAGAATCAGCCAAGATTCTGAGCCCGGAAAAAACGATACTGATGCCAGACCTGCAGGCGGGGTGCTCGTTGGCAGACAGCTGCCCAGCGGACCGGCTGGCAGCATACCAGGCCGAGCTCCGTGCCAAGGGGCACGATTTTCAAACCGTGGCCTATATCAACACCACCGCCGCAGTCAAATCGCTGTGTGACTGGATTGTCACCAGCGGTAACGCTCGCGAGATTATCGATCGGGTCCCTGCCGACAAAGAAATCCTGTTCGTTCCGGATCAACATCTCGGGCGCTATCTCAGCTCGGTCACTGGCCGTCCAATGATTCTGTGGCCAGGTTCCTGCATGGTCCACGAAGTTTTCAGTATCCAGGACCTGCTGCGGGCCAAGCGAAACAACCCTGGTTCGCTGGTGATGGCTCATCCTGAATGCCCGGCCAATATCCTCGAATTGGCCGACATTATTGGGGGAACCGAGAAGATGCGAAAATACGTCGCTGCGGTCACCGAACCCAAAACGTTTCTGGTGGCGACGGAAGCGAATATGATTCATCCGCTGAAGAAGCTGGCCCCCCAGCATGAATACATCCCGGTCCCAGGAATTATGACCTCAACCGGAGAAACCTGTGCCTGCAATCGTTGCCCGCACATGGCCCGCAACACATTACAAAAGGTGCGAGACTGCTTGAAAAACAGGAGCCCCGAAATTGTCTGGCAACCCTATTTCACGGCGGCTCAAGAGGTGCTCAGAAGGAGTTTGCTCCAGTAGCATCGCCAGTCGAATCCCGAGTCGCATCGCGTTGAAATGACGACCGAGCGGAAAATTATTTCAACACAAAATTCAAGGAGTTCGTCCCCTTTTTTTTGCCCAGTTCGTCCACGATGGTCAGCTTCAAAGTATAGGCCCCCGTTGACAGGTCTTCGGGGATGTAGAACTGATAGTTGTGAAAATAGTCTCGACGGGGATTTCGACAGAAATCTTCGGTCGAGGGAAAGCCTTTGGTCCAGACCGTTCGACCTTGGGAATCGGCAATCTCGATTAAGGATTTCAGAGAGGTCCGGTACTCGCCATCTCCTGTCGGAGCACTGACGAAGTTTTCGATTTCCGTATACAGCAAGACTTCATGCCCCGCAGTAAAATCGTTACGCGGGAATCGTTCGTAGTTGCCAAAATACGAAATTTTGCGGCAGAAGGTCATATTCTTGATTGACAAACCTGCCTGTTCGCGTACTTGGCGTAAGGCCGCGGCCAGCGGGCCGACGGTGTGGATCGCCCGTTGATCGGGATCGGGAAATTGCGTGGTGTCGAGTGAATTCGACATGGCCCAGACCATTTGCTGCCAATATTCCTGCTGCGAACTCGGCACAGCGGGAATTGCAGAAATCGCCTCTTCCTGTCGCTGAGCCATCAGGTAGAGTAACCGGAGATGAACCTGTTTTTTCAGCTCATAATCCTGATCCGTCCCGGCGGATTCCGATCTGGACTGGCTGAGTTCGGATTCGACTCTTGCGATCAATTGTTCCAACTCGTTCTGCCAGGGAACCACCGAGACACTTGGCGGGCTGCCCAGGATCGGGTTCGTCCCCTGAGAATCCGTTTGACTTGTCTGGCTTACTGTAGGAGTCGACTTTTTTCCGGAATTGGCATTCGGAGATGTCACCGGGCGATCAGAAGCGTGCGACACCACGGTCCCCGTTTTTGGTGTCCCCGTTTTCTGGGGACTCGATGTTGCGGTCGACTTGTTCGACTGTGAGCCGATTTTCGTTGGATCGCTTGGTGAGGAATTACCTCCAGCAGATTCCGCGGTGCCCCTCTGGATTCCGATGTCGGACTGTTCTGCATCAAATTTTTGTTGTTGTATCCTACCACGATTGGCATCGCCCCGTGAACGATTCCCCACCTGCAAGATACCGACGTCCAGAGACGTGCGATCAGCGAAGCTTTCGTTACTGGAAACCGCGTCGAGTTCGGCTTTTTCCCCGAACGTATTTTTGTTTTGTTCCGAATCCGAAGGATTCATCCGTTCGTTGTGAGACGAATCAGCACCGATTGCCGCATGAGGACCGATTGCCTCATGAGGATTGTCTGAAGAATGCCCTGGCTGGAATTGCATTGAATCGGTATCAGGATTTGCAGAATTTCGCGCGATTTCCCGGCTCTTTGCCGGTCGATCACCTCGTTCCTCGGCTAAGTCTTCTCGCACACCATCACGAGTTCGAGCCGGTGCCTTGAACGACAATCCCTCATCTGTCGAGGAATCGCTGGTAATTCTTGCCGAGCGGGGACTGCGATCGGAGGGAAAACCGAGGCTTTCCGCGCGATCTCGCGACCGCGCAGGAAGTGCGCAACCCGTCATGATGAACATGAGTAGTGCGAACAGCAGCGGACCGACAACGGATCGCATACCGGGATACCCTGGGAAACGAAAACCAAGATGAAAACGAGACGGGAACGTGAAATGATCGGCGGACGGTAGCCAAATTTGCCGATTGGAACAAGATCAATCGATTTGGGAGGAGTTTTCAGTTTTCAGTTTTCAGTTTTCAGGGGGCAGGGAGTCTTTAATTTGTTGTCCCCTACTTTTTGGTTTTGGGAGATTTTTTTGGCTTCGCCGTCGATTGATTGGATGTGATTTTATTCGCTGCGGATTTGGCTTTTACGCTTTTCTTGGTTTTTGCGACGGTTTGCTCGGTATTTTCCTGGGCCGTTTCCTGGGCCGTTTCCTGGGGGCTTGTCTTTTTTGTGGTGGATTTTTTCTCAGAAAAAATCCGATCCCAACTCGAAGAAAACTGGACTGTTGATCCGGTATGAACTGTGTAACCCGTCATTCGTCTGTACCCTTTACGATTTGAAAAGATCGCGTCGCTGATGTGACGCTGTATGACCTCCGGCAGTGGAGGCCCACTTACCAACGAAGTTTACAGCGAGCGATCACTTCCGTCACGTATGCCGATCTTCTTGCTTTATCGACTCGTATTTCTTCCATAGAGGGTACAGCATCATTCGATTGGAATCGGATTGTCTGGAACTGCTCTTGGGGTGGAAACTCGATTTAAACAGCGTCTGCTCGAAGATTTCCTTCTGAGTGAAACCGCTGTTCGCCAATTCCGAGGAATCAACCCCGTTACTCACGGCAGCGATCGCGGGGCGGAGTTCCCATTTTTCGGCTGAGCCCCCGTTGTTTGAGCCCCCGTTGTTTGAGACTAGGTTGTTTGAGACTAGGTTGTTCGACATGTCGCTGCTTGGTGACGGGTTGTTCGGTGACACCTCTCGCATCGTTGCCGACTTGGCCGAGACGATGTGCCGGGGCAGGTGCGTAGCCCCCAGCTGCTTTGCACGGCTGTGGATGACGGTCTGTTCGAGTACCCACTCCAGTTCTCGCACATTTCCCGGCCAGGGATATTCCAGCAGTGTCGTGAATAATCCCGCATCAATTTCCGAAAGGGGCTTGCGATGTTTGATCAAAAAGTGCTGCAGCAATTTTCTGGCCAGAGGGACGATATCCATCGGCCTCCGCCGTAGCGGTGGCAAGACGAATTGATGTCGACCCAGTTGGTCCCAAAGCTTCGCCGAAAATCGGCCTTGCTTTACGAGCGGTTCGAGCGATTGATGACTGGAAACGATCAACCTTGCCTGACAACGCTGTACACCTCCGGAACCAACCGGCTCAAACTCGCCCGTCTCGATCAGATGTAACAGTTTTGCTTGCTGAACCGAGCCGAGTGTATCGATCTCGTCAATCACCAAAAAACCTCGTCGAGCGGCCAGCAAACGTCCCGTCGCAGGGCGCGATGTCGAGTGGGATTCCCCGTGATCGACGCCAAACAATTCCTGCTCGAACAATTCATGGGGAAGGGTTCCACTTGCCACAGTCAGGAAAGGCTCGTGCCTTCTCGGGGAAAGCTCGTAAATCAATTGCGCCACATGGGTTTTCCCATTACCGGTCTCACCGATCAGTGTGATGAGGTCATCCCGACCCGCGGCCAATTCGATCCCAGCCAATATTTCGCCGAATGCCGGGCAATCCGTCTCCAATCGCCGACTGGTCCCCGTCAGAACTTTCTGCGGCGGCTGATCAGCCGTTCGGAATGGAGGCGAGTCATTCATTTCAAGGGCCGCTTTCGGGACTCGTGTCATTGGCGAGGGAAACGAAATCAGGTGGTATCAACAGGATGACACCCCCATGGTCTTCCCGCTGCACAACGGGCTTCATGAACGGGAATCACCGGTCACCGGCGTCTATCTACAAATACAATGCCAAACATAAAGTCCTTGGCCGGGCGCTGGCCTAAACAGCGAATTTGAGGGAATTATTAGAGAGATTCTTGGCCCACGGCGGAATCGATGGGGCTTCGATGTGGTATTTTTTCAACAACAAGTGGTATTCCGGTTGATTTCAGGCATCATCGACCAGGACCGAGTTTCCCATTACGAAGTGAACCTCGCGACACCCGAGTTGATTCTGGTTTATACTTTCGGGCAACTCGGTTCACGCTCGCCTCGATGCCGTCGATCTGAGAAGATTAGCGGCACAGGAAAACACCACCAAACGAGGTCCTGATACCGCCGTCAAGGCGGACCGACCTTTCCCACAATAGGTTGCTTCAATTGTCACACATGACCCGCTCACGTCTTGCCCTCCGCAGCCTCATCCATCACTGGCGAACGAATCTCGCCGTTCTCTTGGGCGTGGTCGCCGGAATGTCTGTTATCGGTGGAGCCCTGATTGTGGGCGATTCGGTCAAATCGAGCTTGCGTCAAATGACGTTCGATCGATTGGGTGCCATCGACTTTGTGCTCAGCGGTCCCCGATTTTTTGAAGAGAGTTTAGCCACTCGAATGCAGGCCCCCTCGTCGGGCCCGAGTTCCGATCCCGCTGCAACTGCCGGAGAAATCGCCCCGGCGATCGTCATGCGTGCTGCACTGCAATCCCGGACGGGAACGGCGATTCGACGCGCGGGGCAGGTCAATGTCTATGGCTTCGATCAACGAGCCTGGGGCATGATCAAGCAACCTGGCGCTGCATGTCCCATTGGGACCGGAGTCGTGCTGAATGCCCGCGCGGCTGAAGCCATTCACGCCCAAGTCGGCGATGAGGTCACCCTCTGGATTGAACTTCCCAGCACCGTTCCCCGCGATACGCTACTCGGTAAGAAAGATAATGACTCACAGGAAATCACCCTGACCGTGACCGAAATCGCTGCCGAAAACACCGGACTGGCGCGGTTGGGATTGCAACCGTCTCAGTCCATCCCGCTGAATGCGTTTATCGATCTGCACACTCTGCAAGAACGAC
>JBIKZJ010000139.1:0-13800 GCA_044354755.1 Schlesneria sp.
CATCCGCAAATCGATATAACTGCCAATCGAACGGTAAAGGGCGATAAAAATCGGCAATTGAAGAAATGCGGGTAGGCAACCACTCATCATGTGCCCCAGCGACTCTTTGCTCGACTCGGCCAAGACCTTGTTGTATTCGTCGCTCCCTTTGCCATATTTGACTTCCGCTTCCTTCTGTTTTGCCTGAAGGATTGGCGTCAATTCTTTCATCTTGGCGGCGCTTCCCGCCTGGAGCTTGGAAATGGGGATCAGTAAGGTTCGAACCAGCACGGTTAAACAAATAATCGCGATCCCATAGCTGAGTCCCAAGCCATGGAACATGTTCAATAACCAGACCATTCCCCGACAAATGATATCGAACCAGCCATAATCCATGACCGCCATCGCGGGAATCTGTTTGATCAGTTCTTCGCGTTTGGGGCCCGCATATAACGTGTATTCGTGAACAATCTCACTCTTCCCCGGGATCTCCAGCTTGGGGGACGTGAGTTGCACCGAAATATCGCTATGTTCAGGGTGCAGCAAAAACTCGTTAGTGACCATCGGTTTGACCGAGTCCACTTGATCTGCGCCAGGCAACACCAAGGCGGCGAAATACAGCACATCGACACCAATGTACTTGAGCCCACGCTTCCAGACCTCGGGTTTATTGCTTTTTTCTTCCTTGACGGTGGCGGCAGCAGACTTCTTGTTCTCGTCGATCGAGTTCCCATCATCACGCAGAAAACCCATCCGGACATCGCGATGTTTGTAAGAGTTTTCGGCATCTTCCAGCGGAACACCAACCGGTCCCTGCAGCGAGTAACTGAGCGACTGCGGTTCGTCCATCAGATTTTTGATGGTGATTTTGAGTTTGAGCTCATAACCTTCGCGCAAGGTTTTTCCCACCTGATCCTGCTTGAGTTCATCGAGTGTAAGCTGCTTGATCTCGAAGTGCTTGATCAGTTCCCATTGACCATCGGGCGATAAAAACCGAAAGGTTGCCGCCCGAAGCGAGGCAGCAGAATCGGCTTGAGGAACGACTTCCCAGTTTGCGCGATCGAGCGAGACCCCACCGAGAAGTTTATCAATTTGGGGTGACTGGAGCGAAAACGTGTTAAAGCGGGTTTTCTTCCCCGAGCGAACCCTGGCATCTTCGCTGCCAATGACGCGCACTCGCGTACCCCGGCGGCCGAATGCGGGATAGCGATCCTTATCAGTCAATTCGATCGATTCAATCGATGCCCCTTCCGTGGTCAGTCTTGCCGCGAGAAAGAATTCTTCAGCGTGCTCGTTGGGAGGAGCCTCTTTTTCTTGATCCGGATCGGCAGGTCCCAAGAGCAAACTGAGCGCAGGATGCTTGGGGAGATTCCGTTCAACGACTTTGGCGGGAAGCCCATCCGCCCCCTTCAGGGTGTCTGTTTCTCCCTTCTTCGTTCCGTCAACAGCAGGGTTCGATACATCTATGTTCGGATCCTGCGCCCCAGAATTGGGATCGGCCTTCTCAGCCCCGGCAGTTTCCTCCAGTCCCTTGTCTTCAACGGTTTTCTGCTGCTTGACAACGGGTTTATTGAAATCGGGAAACAGTACAGGAACAGCGAGGTTGATCCAAGCCATCCAGACTGCCATCGAAATCAGAAAAAACACTAAAAACCGACGCTGTTCCATTCCGGATACCAGTTTGACAAAGAAGACCTGCCTGACATCATGATTCATGATCAAGTCAAGCTTAAAACAAAAACTCGAACCGCAGAAACTATCCGATCGATTCGCCATCAACCCGATATCGAGACCTTGTGTGCCAAGATTGTCGCGACATCATCGACCATCAGCCAGTCGTTCACCCAGAAAATCATCCAGGTCGGCAATCTCGCTGATCTTTTTGGCCGTTTTGGAAAAGTCGTAGGCCACCTGCCTGAAGTGAACCGTATTCCCATCCAGCACGACATAAGAAGAACGATTGTCGCCGTTGCGAGGCTGCCCCACCGAGCCGACATTCACGAGCACCTTTTTGGCGCCCAATTCATATTTGAAATCAATTTCTTCGGGGGATAAAAAGTTCAAATCCTCCGTGAAAACACCCGGAATATGCGTGTGCCCCTGAAAACAATACTTTTCAACGAGTGAAAAAATCTTCTCCATTTTTTTCTGATTGAAAATGTCTTCTGGGAAAACATATTCGTTGAGCGGATTTCGGGCAGAGCCATGCACAAACAGGAACTGGGACTCGTTAATCACGCGAGGAAGTTCACCCAGAAAATCCCAGCGTTTTTCGGACACAGGCCCCGATCCCGCTTCCAGCATTTTCCGCGTCCAGAAAACGGCACGCTCGGCAGTGGCGTTGAAACCTTCCGGGTCAAACAAAGCCGCTTGATCGTGATTCCCCAACAGGCAATGGCCACACGCCGCCATCACCAGATCGATACATTCGCAAGGATTCGGCCCGTAGCCAATGATATCGCCCAGACAGTAAATTTCGGAAATGTTTTGTCCACGAATGTCGGCCAGCACAGCTTCCAGTGCTTCCAGATTGGCGTGAATGTCACTGATGATGGCTCGCAACACAGATTCCTTGCTGGAAGTCTCGAGCAAAAATGGTTGCCCGCCAAACCGTTGGAGGTATAAACACTGCATCATAAATTGAGCGTACGCTTACAGCAAGCAACGCCGAAAGTTCATTTCGTCTCGATTCTTCGTCTCTATTCTAGTAGGCTCGCCGCTGGCGTGAAGAGGGGATATCGAGTCCTTTCCGGTATTTTGTCACAGTCCGTCGAGCCAGAGTATACCCAAATTTGGCCAATTCCACGACGAGTGCGTCATCACTGAGCGGGTCATTTTTGTCTTCGTGATCGACAATCTCTTTGAGTTTGATCCGAATGATGTCCCAGGCAACCTCTTCCCCGCTTTCGGTCACCGTACCGCCACCAAAAAATCGTTTTAGCGGATACAGGCCTCTCGGAGTTTGAATCCATTTGTCATCAACGGCTCGCGAGACCGTGGTCACATGCACCTTCACGACATCGGCGATTTCCTGCATTTTCAGCGGAACAATCGCTTCAGGACCAAATTCGAGAAATTTCGTTTGCTTGTCGACAATCGATTGCGCCACCCGTTTCAAGGTGTTATGCCGCTGCTCAATACTTTCGATCAGCCATTTCGCTGAATCGATTTTTCGCTTGATGTAGTCTTTGGTTTTCTGATCAGCACCTTCCCGCAGGATTTGCTGATATCGCTTGCTGATCCGTAATCGAGGTGTGTATTCGTCGAGCACCCGGACAACCCAATGATCATCTCCATTCTGCTCCACAAACACGTCTGGAGTAACCGCCTGGGCCGGTCGCACCTCGAACCCCCGTCCGGGAAACGGATTCATGTGCCGCAACTCCTCGAAAGCGGCCTTGATCGTTTCGAGCGTATACCCGGTTTTTCGCTCGATTAACGGCAGGCGATTCTGACCGAGATCGTCCAGATGCGAACTGATTAACGTCGCCAGCACATCCCGAAAAGGAGTCCTCTCATTGAGTTGGAGCAACAGGCATTCTTTGGCATCGCGCGCTCCACAGCCCAGCGGTTCCAGCTTTTGAACCAGATGTAAGGCCGCCATGGCATCCACATCGGTGACCGATCGACCATAAACCTGGATCAGTTCGGCAAGTGGCACCGGCAGGCGGCCATTCGGATCCAGGTTCTGAATCAGAAATTCACCGAAATCCCGGACCTCAGCCGGTATCGAGTAAAAGCCGAATTGCTCGAGCAAATAATCATTGAGCGTTTGTGGACGTTCTGCCACATTCGCAATCAGATCATGTTGCCGGTCACCATCTTCTTCAGTCCGGTTCGATGAGGGTTTGCTCCCCGACGTGTAATTGTCTTCCGGCCAGTCCTGCGACATTTCCAGCAGACGCTCGAAATCCGCCTCGTTGTTATTCGCTGTATCGACCTGAAGTTCTTGCTCGGAAATGTTCTTGGACATCGCTTCTTCGCGTGCTTCGTCCAGATTGTGTTGGAGTTCAGGGGCGTCCCGGTCCGACGAACGCAATTCCAGACACGGATTTTCCGACAGTTCCTGCTCAATCCGCTCGTCCAGCGCCATGGTCGGCAGCTGGAGAATCTCCATCGACTGAATCATGCGAGGAGCCAGCTTCATCTGCTGACTCATCTTCATCTGTTGCGAAAAGTTTAACTGCATTATCGGTTACTCAATCGCTCGGCAGAGTTCGAAACACGGAACACAGAAATCAAAACGACTGCCTTCCTCTAATGGCATCGGCCAGCATTTCCCGATTGGCAAATTCCAGCACACTTCCCGAGGCAATCCCGCGCGCTAGACGGGTGATTTTTACGGGATCATTCGCCAACAAATTCGAAATAAAGAGCGCCGTTCCATCCCCTTCCAGCGTTGGATTGGTCGCCATGAGAATCTCTTTCACACCTCCGTGGCGAACTCGCTTGACCAAAGCGCTGATGTTCAAATCATCAGGCCCAACCCCACTTAACGGTGCCAATTTTCCTCCCAGGACATGGTACACCCCATGAAAAATGGACGCCGCTTCAAGCGCCAATAAATCGCGAGGTTGTTCCACCACACAGACCGAATGCTTGTCACGCCTTGGGTCACTGCAAATACTGCAAACATCACCCTCGGTCAGATTGAAGCATACCGAACACGGACGAACCACCGATTTGACGCGACGAATCGCCTCGGCCAGCAAATTTGCCTCAGACTCGCAACAATCGAGCAGGTGATTGGCGAGCCGCTCGGCCGATTTTCGGCCAATTCCCGGCAATTTCGCCAATCGTTCAATCAGGTCCCCGACCGCCACCCCGTACGGATGTCGCGGTGGCTCTTCATTCCGTGCCATCAATCGGCCTCCTGACCTTCAGCGACAAAATCAACTCTTGAAAACGTGGCGGATTCACCAAAAACAAAAACCAACGCTTAACCACTTCCAGACCAGGCAGATTCGTCAACAAGGCAATCTGACCCCATTCCTTTTCATTTCACCAAAAACTGACGAATCACCAAAAACTCACGAATCAGAGCCCACAGAATCTGCCTCAGACGCTTCCACAATCAGCTCTTTTACCTTCCAGCTTTTCACACCAAAAACCTCGGTCACCTCTTGGAGAAAGGAGTCCTCAGGATTGTCCACAATTTGAACACGTGTCAACGGAGTTGTCGCTGCAACAGGCTTCGCTGCCGACTCAACCGCTTCCGCAGTTCGAAATCGAATCCGAATCGATTCCCCCGTTAACTCCCCAACAATCGCCTCTAGCCGACTCACCGTTTCCGGTCGATCCAAGGTTCGCCGTTCGACATCATAGTTCATCGGGATCGCAATTTCCAATACATTTGGCCCAATAATTGCTAAAGACTTTGCACGCCGGACGGATGTACCGACCATGTCGTTTAATCGGTCGGCCAAAATCGACTGTAAGTCGTTTTCATTCCCCGGTTTCCATTCGATGACCGGTTTCTTTCCCTCGGCTGCACTGGCCGGAGCCGCCAACTCTGTGGGCATCACTGCTGGTGGTTTTTGCTCAGCAGACTCATTTTTTTTTTCCACAGGCGATCGAGGAATTTGTGGAGCCATTTTCGGCGGCTGCGCGGGGAGGGGGATTGCAGCGGGCGGTGCAATCGCGGGTGGTGCATACCGGGCAGTCGCGTTTTGATGTTCCCGAAGACTGCGTTCCGGAAGACTGCGTGGGTTCGACGAGGCTGGGTTCGACATCCCCCCCCCCTTCAACTGTGCGATCAGGTCATCCAAACGATCGAGGTTTTCCAGCAACGAAATCCGCACCAGTGCCAATTCAGCCAATGCGCGACCATGCGAGACACGCTGCATCCGCCCCTTCGCCTCAGCCAGAATCTGCATTCCCGTCGCAATCGTCTGCAGTCCCCAGCGTGCTGCCTGTTCACCAAGAATTTGACGACAGTCATCACCAACCGCTAACAGCGGGACCTCGTTCGCCCCGCAGGCAATCACCATCAAGTCCCGAAAATAAGCGACCAGCTGATCGGTGAAGGCTTCGAGCTGAACCCCTTCTCGCATGGCATAATCCAGACGCTGCAACGCCTCATCGCGGCGGCGATCAATCAACGCGTCGATTAAACCGGTCAATCGGTCATCCGGGGCAGTCCCCAGCAATCGATGCACGTCGGCACTGGTGATGTGTTCCGAGCCAAATGCCAGTAACTGGTCAAACAGAGATTGGCTGTCGCGCATCGACCCGGCAGCCCGCCGCGCAACCAGATCCAAAGCGGCTTCATCGACCTGAAATCCTTCTGCTTCCGCGAGTTGCCTCAGCCGAATCGTGATGTTATCCGTCGAAATGGTCCCAAAATCAAATCGCTGACAACGAGATAAAATCGTATCCGGCACCTTGTTCGCTTCGGTGGTGCAAAAAATAAATTTGACCAGCGGCGGCGGTTCTTCGAGCGTTTTCAACAGGGCGTTGAACGCCTCTTTGGTGAGCATGTGAACTTCATCGATGATGTAGACTTTATACTTCGACCGCATCGACTTGATATTCACATTTGCGCGCAGCGAACGAATATCATCAATCCCACGATTCGAGGCCCCGTCGATCTCCGAGACATCCACGTCGTGCCCGACGGAAATTCCGCGACATTGCTCACACTCATTGCACGGAACCCCATCCTTCACGAACGGACAGTTCAATGCCTTGGCAAAAATCCGAGCCATTGACGTCTTACCGACACCTCGTGCCCCGGTAAACAAGTAAGCGTGAGCCACCCGGCCATCATGGATGGCATTACGAAGTGTCTGAGCAACTCGTTCCTGACCAACGACTTCCGTAAACGTCTGTGGTCGGAATCGTCGAGCAAGTACGGTATATTGAGGTTCCATGGCGATCTCGCGAGGCAGTGAACGATGATGGTCGTATCCCCATCATACCCGACTACCCCGCCGCTTCGCACTTGCACGGGGACTCGCCGCTTCCCCCGCGACCGGAATTAATGCACCACCGGAAGCAGCGGCCCCGCTGAGGGCGATGCCGTCCCTGGCTCGGTGTCAATCAACTGGTAATACACGTTTCGCTGGCGGGGAATATACCCCGCATCCCGGATCAGATGCTTGATGGTTTCCAGAGTCAAATGATGGACGGTTCCTGCTTCCGCCACGACATTTTCCTCGATCATCAGCGACCCCATATCATTGG
Source organism: Schlesneria sp. (assembly GCA_044354755.1). Classification (GTDB taxonomy): domain Bacteria; phylum Planctomycetota; class Planctomycetia; order Planctomycetales; family Planctomycetaceae; genus Schlesneria. The sequence goes on from JBIKZJ010000139.1 coordinate 7,165, forward strand.
CTCCAAAATGGAGGGCCAGGCCGCCAATTTTTTCACCCTGCGTGACCCACGAGGACTGAATATTTGGAAAATTATCCAGATACAATCGCGAAACCGCCTGCATTTTCAGGTATTCGAAGGAACCAACCGGGGAAATATGAGCCATCTCGGTGTTGTCCGGCTGGAATGTCCAACAGATAAACGCCGTGAAACCGCCGGTTTCGTCCTGAAGTTGGCGAAGCCGCTCCAAATGCTCGATTCGCTCGGCCAAAGTCTCAATATGGCCAAACATCATGGTGGCCGACCCCTTGCCCCCTAACTGGTGCCACTCACGGCAAACCTCAAGCCACTCGTCGGTCAGACACTTCCCGCGAGTCATTTCCTTACGGACGCGGTCGACCAGGATTTCGCCACCCCCACCAGGGAGACTCCCCAATCCCGCCCCTTTCAACCGCTCCAACACAGTCCGAATTGGCAATTTGCTCAGTTTATGCAGCGCGTAGATTTCTGGTGGCGAAAAACAGTGCAGATTCACCTGTGGAAAGCGGTCTTTCAGCGATCGCAACAGATCTTCGTACCATTCCAATGGCAAATCCGGGTTCATTCCCCCCTGCATCAGGATTTGGTCTCCCCCGAGTGCCACCGTTTCTTCAATCTTCTTGTAAATCGTTTCCTTGTCCAGCACATATCCTTCGGGGCTCTTCGGGCGGCGAAAAAAAGCACAAAAGTCGCAGACCGCAGAACAGACGTTGGTATAATTCACGTTGCGATCAATATTGAAGGTTCGATATGACTCAGGATGCAGTCGTCTGGTGATGGCATCAGCGGCGGCACCAATCGCAACCAGATCGTGGGATTCCAGAATTTGCAATCCTTCGGCAGCAGAGAGGCGTTTCCCGGCGACAGCTTGATCGAGTAATCGTTGGACTTGCACAGACACTTCCTGTTCCTTCTTAATTTGATTCACGCAGCGAATCCACTTGCAAACACAAACGGATCTAAGCGTTTCGAAAACGCAAACTCACCCCTTTTGGAGCCAGTCCCAACCCCGAAGCCAGCTGGTAAAACTGCTTTAATCCGCACTTTTCTGCGTTTCCTAAGTGGAATTGCAGGTTCTTTTGCAGGTAACCGACCGTCGTCTCGTATGATAGTCCAAGTCGCGGTGCTTCGCGACTTGCGATCTCGATCAATCGCGCGACCCCGATGTCGCGAGACCGACATAAGGCGAGTTCGACCTGATCCAGGTCCTCGGCTCCCAGAGCCGCCTGATCATTCGCCACCCACATGGCAAACACAAACGGCAATCCGGTCCACTCCAGCCATTCTTCACCCAAATCCCAGGTCGCCAAAAACGGTTCTGGCGGCGGCAGAATGGCTCGATCACCAATTAGCAAAATGGCATCGGCCGTGGTGTCTTCAGTGCGGTGATTCAAGGGAAGGGGCTCGAGCTGTGGGATCACCCCATGCCGCTCAGCCAGCAGGATTCGGGCGAGTGTCGCACTGGTACGTGACCCCTCATCGAGCGCGAGCGTACGAATTTCACCCCAGGGAACTCGCGTGTACAGCTTGACGCTTAAAACCGGCCCATGAGCTGCCACGCAGGCGTTGGAGATGATTTCGTAATCGTGACCTCGAAAAAACTCGATACTGGGGATCAACGCGACTTCCATCCCCCCCGAGGCAAGTTGGTCCGCCAGCCGACTGGGAAAATCGAGCTGAATTCGAGTATCAGGAAGCAGCTCACCCAGCCCTTCTACCAGGGGTTTTGAGTTGAGATAGCTGACTGCTCCAATACGTAAGGTCTTACCCGGCATCATCGTTCCATGATTTTGTCCGACTGGCCGAGCCCTCCGCAAACCGGATGTCACTCGTTCAGGCAAAGTGGATGTGCGATTGTTCATGATTTTGTCGTATTGGTATTCTGTCAATTTGCCGATTAGGATGCGTCATCCCGTGCTGGCTGTCATCGAAGAAACCGTTTTCTGACGCCGGATTTAACGGGTGGCATGGAAAACGACAAGTTCGGAAAGCTTTTTATGATGTCGCCGCTGCAAATTGGGATCATCGGATTGGGAAACGTCGGCACAGGCGTTGCCAAAATTTTGAGTCAACACCCGGAACGAATCCGACAACGAGCCGGTCGGTCGATTGAAATTCGGCGGGCGGTTGTGCGTGATCTGACCAAGACGCGGGACATTACGCTCGCACCAGGAGTCCTGACCAACGACTTACAATCGGTCATCAACGACCCGCACATTCAGGTTGCGGTGGAACTGATGGGAGGAATCCACCCCGCACGTGAGGTGATGCTCGCACTGCTCGCAGCGGGAAAAGATATCGTCACCGCAAACAAGGCTTTGCTCTGCGAACATGGCGATGAAATTTTCGCCGCCGCCAAAAAATACGGTCGGACGATCTGTTTCGAGGCGGCGGTCGCCGGGGGAATTCCAATCATCGCGGCCGTTGGCCAATCCATGGCCGCCAATCAGATCATCGGCATTCAGGCCATTTTGAATGGAACGACGAACTACATCCTGACAGAAATGCTGTTTCGTGGCCAATCTTACGATGATGCCCTAAAAGACGCACAAAAGCTGGGCTACGCCGAAGTTGACCCCACCCTGGACGTAAACGGAACGGACGCGGCACAGAAGCTGGGAATTCTCGCCCAACTCTCGTTCGGAACGAAGGTCGTCGCCAGTGAATTTCACGTCACTGGAATCGACAAGCTGGAACAAATTGACATCAAGCATGCCACGGATCTGGGCTATGTCATTAAATTGCTCGCCAGCGTGAAACTGGTCGGCGGCAAACTGGAAATGAGTGTCCGGCCGACGTTGATTCGCAAGGATCGCCCTCTGGCCCAGATCCATGGCCCCTTTAATGCCATCCTCCTCGAAGGGGATGTCGTCGGGAATGTCTGGTATTCCGGTCGAGGAGCTGGCCAGTTGCCGACTGCATCCGCAGTCACCGCGGACATCATCGACCTGGCCATTGGTCGAGCCCAGTTGACATTCAACCAGCTCGATCTGTGGCGCACGACCCCCGAATTTCCGCTGATCCCAGCCGAACAGGCAAAAAGTCGTTATTTCTTGCGGCTATCGGTCGAAGACCGCCCCAATGTGATCGCAGAAGTGACGGGAATCCTGGGCCGACACGGCATCAGTCTCGCGACGATCATTCAGCCCGAAGCGCCGGAAGTCGATGCCAACTCGACGGCCGTCCCCATCGTCCCCTTGATCATCATGACCCACCGAACCTCCGCAGGAAGCCTCGCGGCGGCGGAATCCGACCTGGATCGCCTCGTCTCGGTTCGCTCGCCACGCATGGTCCTGGCCGTGGCGGACTGAGGTTTTTCCGCCCCTGAATCAGGCAATCAGAATTCATCGGTTCAACGACAAACCAGTTTTCAGATTCAGGCGGATTTTCAAAAGACTATCGAAAGGTCCGTTCAAGGCTTAGAATACAGATTCACGAATAGACAAGATGATTGCGGAGGGAGGTTTGACGCTTTGCACGCATTCTCAAGTCCGGTTTGGACGTTGCGATTTTTACTGTGGCTCGGGGGGCTGGCGATGGCTGCTCCTTTACCTGCCGCTGAGGTTTCGTTTCGTAACGATGTGATGGCAGTCCTTTCCAAGTCGGGATGCAATCTCGGTACCTGTCACGGAAACGCGCGCGGCAAAGGGGGATTCCAGCTTTCCTTGCGGGGTCAAGATCCGGCGGCCGACTTCGCCGTGCTCACGCATGAACTCTTCGGTCGACGGACCAACCCCAACCGCCCTGAACAAAGTTTACTGCTGCTAAAACCCTCGATGCAAATTGCTCACGAAGGGGGAAAGCGCCTTATAATTGACTCTCCCGAATATCAAGTGCTGCGGGAATGGATTGCGGCAGGAATGCCCAATGATCGGCCCGATGCCCGTACACTGGAGCACCTGCGGGTCACGCCGGAAGAGGCGTTTCTGGCCGCCTCGCCCGCAGCAAAATTGCCCGCAGCAAAATTGCCCGCAGAGAAATTGCCCGCAGAGAAATTGCCCCCAGCAAAATTGCCCCCAGCAAAACTCGCTGATCCTGCGGCGACGACATCCAACCCCGGCTGGCAACAACAAATCACCGCTCACGCCGAGTTTTCCGATGGCTCCGTGCGGGACGTCTCATCACTGGCGGTCTACGAACTCTCGCAACCGATCGCTGAAGTCTCTCACAACGGTTTCGTTTCCGGTCAGGCAGTGGGCGAAACCACCATCATCGTTCGCTATCTGAACCAACAGGCCGCCGTTCGACTCGCCTTTGTTCCCGATCGACCCGATTTCATCTGGAACGGGCCAACCCCCGCCAATTTCATCGATGAACTGGTCTTCACTAAGCTGAAAACCCTGAAAATCAATCCGTCACCGGTCTGTAATGACGCCACCTTCATCCGTCGCGTCATGCTCGACCTGCTCGGGTTGCCCCCGACTGCCGCCGAGGGGGAGCAATTTGTGGCGGATTCGTCCCCAAACAAGCGTTCGGTGCTAATCGATTCGCTGTTAGAACGGCCCGAATTCGCGGAATGGTGGGCCATGAAATGGGCCGATCTGCTGCGAATCGAAGAAAAAACGCTCGACCGAAAAGGGGTCGAAAATTTTCATGCCTGGTTGCGCGATGCCTTTGCCAATCATAAGCCGCTCGATCAATTGGTGCGCGAAATCGTCGCGGGGCAGGGGAGTACCTACGAAGTCCCCCCCGCCAACTTTTACCGCGCCCTGCGGACCCCTTTTGAACGTTCCGAAGCGGTCGGCCAGCTATTTCTCGGAGTCCGACTTCAGTGTTCGAAATGTCATAACCATCCCTTTGATCGCTGGACACAGGATGACTATTACAGCTGGGGAAACGTGTTTGGTCGGATCGATTACAAAATTCTTGAAAATCGACGACGTGATTCCAACGATAAACATGAATTCGACGGCGAACAGATCGTCTTTCTCAACGAATCGGGTGTGGCCAAAGACCCGCGCACGAATCAGCCCAGGTCCCCCCAATTTCTCGGTCACGCCACCATTCTGCAGCCTCGCCGTGATCCCCTCAACGGGTTAGCCGAATGGTTAACCGCTGCACAGCACGAACGATTCGTTCAGGTACTGTCGAATCGGACCTGGCACCAGGTGATGGGGCGAGGGATCGTCGATCCGATTGATGATTTTCGCGCGACGAACCCTCCTTCCAATCCCGAATTACTTCGGGCCATTTCTCAACATCTCGTGGGCCAAGATCGCGTGGCCCAGGATCGCGTAGAGGGTGAACACGCAGCAATTGATCAGCCTGTGGCACCGGCCACCTCCGATCCGAAGACCAACCCAAAAACGAATCCGGGCGAAAAACCGTTCGATTTGCGGCGGCTGCTGCGAGTGATTCTGAACTCACAGACTTACCAGCTCTCTGCCGACTTCAATGAATCGAATCAGGACGATGAAGCCAATTTCAGTCGGTCGCTGGTGCAACGACGTTCCGCCGAACAATTGCTGGACGCGATCAGTCAAGTACTCGAAATTCCGCTGGAATTTGCCGGCTATCCCGCAGGCCGTCGAGCCGCTCAATTGCCGGGAGTCACCACGACTCGGGGACGTGACGGAAGCAAAGGGAACGGGGATGCCGATCAGTTTCTCAAACTGTTTGGCAAACCACCTCGCCTGCAGTCGTGCGACTGCGAACGATCGGACGAAACCACACTGGGCCAGACGTTCCAACTGGTCAGCGGTTCGCTCATCAATCGTTTCCTGACGAAAAAAGAAAATCGTCTGGGGACGCTGCTGGCGTCAAACAAAACCGATCGAGAAATCCTGAGCGAACTCTATTGGACGACGTTGACGCGGCCCCCTACTGCCGAGGAATCCGCGGCCACGCTGCGATTTCTCGGACAGGCTGCGGATCGGCGCGCGGCCCTCGAAGATATTACCTGGGGTTTGCTTAACTCGAACGAATTTCTCTTGCGACGCTGACCCGATCAGCCCCCCTCACGGAGATCAGAGATGCCATTGATTGATTCCCGCATGATCCCCCGGCGGAAGGCGATTCAAATCGGGGGGATGGGGATGCTGGGACTGACACTCCCCCGATTACTGCAAGCGGCCGAATCGACCGACATTAAACGTGGCCGCGTTAAATCGGTCATCTTTCTTTATCAATTCGGGGGACCAAGCCATCTCGATACGTTTGACCCCAAGCCGCTGGCTGCCGCGGGGGTGCGCAGTCACTACGGAGTCATCAGCACGTCGGCACCGGGGATCGAGATTTGTGACCAGCTGCCAAAAACCGCACTGGTGATGAACGAGGTTTCACTGATCCGGACTGTGCATCACACGATGAAAAACCATAATCCGGCAGCCTACTATGCCCTGACGGGTCACGCACCACCGCTCGATGATATCCGGCTGCGCGATTCGCAAGAGCTCTTTCCCGCGTATGGTTCGGTCGTCGATAAACTGGCCCCCGCAACCAATGGGATGCCAACGTTTGTCGCTTTTCCCCACGTCCTGCGTGACGGTGAGATCACCCCCGGGCAACATGCGAGTTTTTTGGGAAAGGGGCATGATCCCCTGCTGGTCACCTCGGACCCGAATGATCGTCGTTTCGCGTTGCCCGAACTGAGCTTGCCAAGTGGTGTCGATGCGGGAC
>JBIKZJ010000137.1:0-13949 GCA_044354755.1 Schlesneria sp.
ACGATTGCAGGATCGCCGTGAGATCCAAAAACTCGTTAACCGGCAGGTTCAACAGTGGGAACAATCGGCAGGGGCGCGCGGTCTGGAAGCGTATTACGAAAAAACACTGGGAATGCTCACCTCGTCGAAAGTCCGGGACGCATTCAACCTGGAAGCCGAGCCCCAGGCAGTTAGGGACCGGTACGGCCGAACCACCTACGGCCAAAGCTGCCTGCTTGCCAGACGTCTGGTCGAATCCGGAGTCAGATTCGTGAATGTCTACTTCGCCAACAATATCGGTGGACGCCGCAACGAAGGGGGTTGGGACACACATGGATTTGACAACACGCGGATGTACCCGATTCTTTCGGAATATCAACTCCCTTTAACCGATCAAACGTTGCCAACACTCATCAACGACCTGAAGGAACGGGGGCTGTTCGAAGAGACGTTGATTGTCTGGATGGGCGAGTTTGGCCGAACGCCTCGCTTAAACGACAATATCAGCCGCGATCATTGGCCACAGTGTTACACGGTGATGCTGGCGGGTGGTGGAGTAAAACGGGGTTTCGTCTATGGCACCTCGGACAAACAGGGGGCTTATCCCGATAAAGATCCGGTCCAGCTCGATGATTTGATCGCCACGATTTTTGACCTGATCGGCATCGATCCCCAGACCGAACTTCGCGATAAACTGAATCGTCCGATTCCCGTTTCGGCGGGTCGAGTCGTCACGGGTGTGATGGCCTGACCTTTTTGGTTCTTCTTGCGCTCTGTGCAGCGGTGGGAATCGGCCATTGGTCGCGGCATTGTTTTGTTCCGGCATTGTTTTGTTCCGGCAGCGCGAGAGCCCAATCCTTTGGGTTTCTTTCCGTCTGGTCCGTGGACGCTTGCTTTGTCGACGCGGGGCACGAGAATGCTAATCTCACATGAAGTACTGCTTATTGAAAGAATCACCATGACCGAAGTCACGGACCATCCCGACTCGACCAGACAGCCGCACGCAATCGATTATGATCCTTATGCGCTGCCGCGCGAATCGATTGAAGAGCCCCCGACTTCGCTTTGGACCGCGTTGCGAAAAATCGGCCCGGGAATCATTCTCGCCGGGACGATTGTCGGTTCGGGCGAGTTGCTACTGACGACATCGCTCGGGGCCAAACACGGATTTGTCTTTCTGTGGTTGATCCTGTTCAGCTGCGTGATCAAAGTCTTTGTGCAGACAGAACTGGGCCGGTATGCAATTTCATCAGGTAAGCCGACATTAGGAGCCCTCAATGACTTAGGGGGCCCCCGCTTCGGTGCGAACTGGATCTGCTGGTGGTGGTTCGTGATGATGTGTTCCACGATCTTCCAGTTGGGTGCGATGACCGGGACTGTCGGACAGTCGCTGAACCTGGCGTTTCCCAATTTCAGTTTGGAACTGGCCGGTTTTCTCGAACAACTGGTCCCTTCGCTCGCCAACACGATTCGTGAGCGTCCTGATTATCCCTGGGCGGTCTTAACCTGTATCACCGCAGTGCTCCTGTTGTGGAGTGGCAGTTACCGGCGCATTGAATCGGTGACCACCGTGCTGGTGGTGGGGCTGACACTGGTCACCGTGACTGCGGCGTTGGCACTCCCCGCCACCCAATTTCCGATCCCCTGGAGTGACGTTGTCAAAGGACTGACCTTTGGCATGCCCGCCGAAGGGATCGCCGTGGCGTTTGGCGTCTTCGGTATCACCGGGGTCGGTGCGGCAGAATTATTTTACTATCCGTACTGGTGCCTGGAAAAAGGTTATGCTCGCAACGTCGGTCGCTGTGACAACAGTCCCGAGTGGGTCCATCGGGCACGGGGTTGGATTCGGGTGATGTACCTGGATGCCTGGGTCAGTATGGTCGTCTTCACGATCTCGACCGTTGCGTTCTATTTCATGGGAGCCACCGTGCTGCATCCCCAGGGGTTGACACCTCAGGGGAAGGATATGATTTTGACGTTGTCCCGCATGTTTGTGGACTCATTCGGGACCTGGACCCAAATTGCATTTCTGATCGGTGCCGGAGCGGTACTGTTCAAAACGCTTTATCTGTCGTCCGCCGGGAATGCACGACTGGTGGCGGATCTCTTCAGCATTGCCGGGATCGTTCGCTACCGTGAACCAAGTCAGCGTGCCCGCGTGATTCACTGGGTATCATTGCTGATCCCCGTCATCGCCCTGGGCCTGTTTCTCTCCTTCAAAGAGCCCAAATGGATGGTCGTCGTGGGCGGATTCGGCCAGGCTCTTACCTTACCAATGATTACGGCCGCCACGATCTATTTCCGCTATCGGAAACTCGACCGCAGGATTACCCCGCCACTCATCCTCGACATGCTGTTATGGCTGGCGTTTGTTTCGATCACGCTGGTCGCTGGCTACGCCTTGCGTGACCAGATCCAGAAGGCGCTGGTTCCCCCTACGCCAGTCGTGGCACCGGCGCCAGTCGTGGCACCAACTTCGGAAGTTGCACCGGAGACCCCCGAGGAAACACCCGCTGAACCGAGCAAATAACCCCGTCCGTTGAAAACAAAGTTTTTTGATAACAAACTGCCGTCCCCTGTATCGGAGAAGACTCTGATACAGGGGATGGTTCAATCCCGTTTTACCGCATGAAAATTGACGATAATTGTTTCAGCCACAAAATTTCGTGATTCAATCGGGTGACGGTGATCCGAATTGGATTATCATTCTCCATCGGCCAGAAATCGCCGAATTCGGGCCTCGATCTCATCCCGAACTCGCACAAAGACCACCATTTTTTCGGCATCGCTGCCGGTCGCGTCAGCGGGATCATCAAACGGCCAATGCAGATACTGTCGGGCTCCCGGAAACACCGGACACGATTCTCGCGCATGGTCGCAAACCGTCACGGCAATCTCAAAGTCTTCCCCGCGAAATTCGTCGACCGATTTACTGCGACCGGTCGAAATCTCAATCCCCCGCTCGTGCATCGCCTGAATCGCCAGGGGATGAACCGAACCCGAGGGGCGAGATCCTGCCGAAGCCGACTCCCATTCCCCTTGACCCAGTGCGCGCCAGATCCCTTCCGCCATTTGACTGCGGCACGAGTTTCCGGTGCACAGGATTAAAACTTTCCGGACGAGACTCATTCGATCGCTCCAATAACGACGGGATTCAGGGAAGGGGGGTGGCCGAGGTTCCGCCCCCCGGGGTTTTGCAGCAAGACGTCGATCGCCTTGCGGCCGACGGGAGGGTCTTGTTGCCAGGAAATCAGCACCGTCCGGTTCGCTTGCTGCTGCACGACTTCTTCGAGGTATTGCCGCTCTTGTCGCTGTTTGGCCAGCAGCACGGGATCGGACAAGACCAGTGGCGAAAGGCTTTGGTTGATGACCCAGGCGTACGGCTCGATCCCGGCTCGTCGCAGGTCCGACTGTAATTGGGCCGCTTCATGGACGGGAGTCGCTTCCGGTAACGTCACAATCAACACCCGTGAAAACTGGCGATCGCGTAACCGGGGCAATAACCGGGCAACCGGTTCTGGCATCGCAGCCGTCTGCCGGGTCACCTCGCGGTGATAGGCGAGTGCGGAATCGAGCAGCAGAATTGTGTGTCCCGTGGGGGCCGTGTCCAGCACGACAAAACATTGTTCCCCCTCGGCAACCATTTGTGCAAAGGCGCGAAAAACGGCGATTTCTTCGGTACAAGGGGACCGCAGATCTTCTGCCAACAGCGATTTTCCCGCCTCGTCCAGGCCGCCACCGGCCGTGGACATGACTTCCGTTGAATACCGCAGGGTCTCTGCTCGGGGATCAATTCGCCCCACTTGCAGATTCGGTAACGCATTTTCTGCAATGGCTGCCGCAATGTGGGCCGCCGGGTCCGTCGTAGAGAGGTGGACCCGGTATCCTCGCTCGGCCAATGCGATGGCGATGGCCGCAGCGACCGTGGTTTTTCCGACACCCCCTTTTCCCATGGCGAGAATTACGCCATGACCTGGCGCGGCGAGATCATCGATCAAACTCCCCAACCCTGGCGGCAACGTCAAAGGAGGAAGAACATCGTTCTGTCCCGTTAGCGAAATTTCTCCGCCGCTGATCATTGTTCGCAAGGATGCCAGCCCAGAAACACCGCGAGCGGACAATCGGACTCGGGTTTGCGGCAACGAGATCAACTCGGCAGGGATCGCGGCGAGTGCCTGCTCACCACGTACTTGCATCGCAACGGCGATGGGATCTCGCGGTTCGGTGGCGATGAATAATCCATTGACAATCAAATGCTGATTTCGCACGCCGAGGGCGGCGAGTTCCCCACTGGTCCGGGCCGCTTCACGCAGCGCGGTCAACTCGGGCCGAGCCACCAGGATCAGCGTCGTCAGGGTCGCGTCACTGAGCGATTGAACCGTATCCTGATAAAGCTGCTGTTGCGGTTGTAGACCTGCGAGCGGCCCGAGGCACGATGTTCCCGTTGTATTTTTCGCCATGAACGTCGACCAGGCGGATGGTAATGTCAGCAACCGCAAGGTGTGACCCGTGGGGGCGGTATCGAAGATCACATGGTCAAATTCGGCGGTTCTGGTCCGGTCCCCCAACAACCGGGAAAACTCATCAAACGCCGCGATCTCCACGGTACACGACCCGGAAAATTGTTCCTCCATACTGGCAATCGCTGTCGCAGGCAGCAGGGATCGGTAGGGCCCCACCATTTTCTCCCGATATTCGGCAGCCGAGGCCTGCGGATCGAGATTCATCCCGGATAGGCCGCGTACACCCGGAACCGCCGTGGGATGATGCCCCAGCGAGACCCCCAACACTTCATCCAGATTCGAGGCTGGATCGGTGGAAACAAGCAGCACCCGCTTTCCGCGATCGGCGAGTGTCACCGCCGTGGCGCAAGCGAGTGAGGTCTTGCCGACGCCCCCTTTTCCGGTAAAAAACAGGATCCGCGTTGGCTGGGTGAAAAAATCCATGAGGGTTGAGAATTCTGGTTTGAGAGCGAACGATTCACATCGGATTGTCAGCAACAACCGGGCTGACTGCAACAACTCCCCGCGCCAGAAATTACCAGCAGCGGGCTAGGCAGGCTGCCGATTCCTGCCCAGGCAGCGAGCGACTGACGCGAGGGATAGACCCCCTGTGTCACCAGGGTGCCATCCACGACCACCACTGGCAAGCAATCGACTCCGTGAGCAGTGAGCAACGGACTGACGACGCCACTGTCGACAAAAGCCTGGGCCTGCTGACCGAGGTTGAATCGATCAATGGTCACTCCCTGAGTTCTCATCCATTCCAGATCGGAGGCGAATTGAGCCAGTACGGGGTCAACCGCCGGCCCACACACCCCTGTGGAACAGCACATCGGTTTGTCATAAATCTGAATTGCCGTCATGGGAACCTCTTTAAATCTACGGTTTACAAGTTGCATTCACGTGATCGTCCGTGATGAAGTCAGGGTCAGGGATGGAGTCAGGGTCAGCACAGTATTCGGCACTTTTCATGATTCGGCACTTTTCATGCCATCCGTTTCCAGTGATAAAAACGAGCTCAACGCGTGACTTTCAAGGGTTAGAAAAACAGCGGCTGTAGGAATTGGCAAGGAATCGATCAGATGGACGAATCTTTCCCAAACGGATTTCCCCACGTGATTCCCTCAGGCAATTTCACTGTGCGACGACTGGACAGTCAAGGGACTGAAACTTAAGGCCGGAACTTCATCGACAAATCGTAATTCACTCATCATCCATGAATATTGACCAGATCACTTGGGCACCACAGTCAGTCCGATTCATTCCGCCGGTGATTTGAATCTGGAATTGGTGGCCCTGCTCGCTGGAGAGTTCCCATACAGGAGATGTATTTGGAATTCGCATAAGCCCAGATTGATGAGCCGCGATTGACCGTCACGGAAGAGGGAACTCTGATTGCAGGAAGCAAATGTTTGATTTGTTGATTCATGCCATGCCGTTGGGTTTGAAATTCTCGTTTAAGGTGAATGACCGTATGTCGAAGAAACCGTTCCGGAAAGCGTTTACACTGATCGAACTGCTGGTGGTGATCGCCATCATTGCCGTTTTGATCGCTCTGTTATTGCCCGCCGTGCAGCAAGCACGTGAAGCGGCGCGTCGCACCCAGTGCAAAAACAACATGAAGCAGATGGGCCTGGCCGCTCACAACTACGAATCGTCGTTCTCGAGATTCCCCACCGCCGGGGAAGGTTACAACACCACTTTGATCAACTCGAAGTACATCTTCCCAGTCTCATTCTTTACCGCAGCGCTCCCTTACATCGATCAGGCAAATGTTTACAACGCCATGAACATGTCTGCTCACTATTCCAGTCCGTTCAATCGGGACGCTGCTGGCAAACCCCTTGCGGCCACAAAAATCACTTCTTTCCTGTGCCCCAGCAATGCCGTCAATGCTGCTGACACGCTTGGCTACGGTTTAACCGATTACATGACAATTGCTTACGTCGATCTCGCACCGACCGGCGGAACCGCAACTCAGCCGATCGCTGGCCTCCGCGATCCATCAACCTCGGCGGGGATGGGCTCAGCCAGGGACAGTGCTTTTGGCCTGTACTGTAATAGGATGGCTGACATCACCGACGGTACCAGCAACACGGTCTGTATTTTCGAAGACGCTGGACGCTCCAGCATTCAGGTTACTGGTGGACGCTACTCACTGCATGAAAGTGTTTTGCAAGGGCGTACGACAGAACCATCGCACACGCACATTCCACCATGTCGCCGCCGCAACGGAACACGAGGCAACAGTCGCGATCAGAAGCCAAGTCTCCAAATTGTTCGAGCAACTCGGATGAATCATCAAAATCCATTTCCACGCCCGACTCGACGCCGCAAATCAAACATGGGACAAATCCCATACTCGTACTGAGGTCCGTTTCCGGGTCAATTGTCAGCGCAAATGCAGGATCGCTGTCGATTGCGGATTGCAACGACGCTGTCGTTGGCAGATCGGATCGCCGCAGGAATGCGTACTGTTCATTGGCCATGATGTTCAGCCCTGTCATTGAGATAACAAGAAATTCCATATAAAAAGCGAGTGCGGTTGCGGTTGATTGCACGGCATAACCAGCACGGCAGAGCCAGCAAGGCATTCAAGCCAGATCACTGAGATTGACTACAGCAATGGGAGCAGATCAAGTTGCTGACGGGCATCGGCATCGTCCGGATCGATTTGGAGTGCCTCGAGAAACTGCTTTCGTGCCTCGTCTTTCAAATCTAACTTGACATACAGCAAACCCAGATTGATATGAGAATTGAGGTCTTGGGGTTGCAGCGCAACCGCTTTTTCCAAATGGACACGAGCCTCTGTTAATCGTTTCAGCTCTGACAGGGTTAATCCGAGATTCGTTTGCGTATTCGGGTCATCGGGCGCGTTCATCTCGGCCTGTTTAAACTCCGTCAACGCCGCCCTGAATTCCCCATTTCTGGCCAGCATCAGCCCTAGTTGATTTAACATCTTCACATCCGTGGGACATCGACGTGTGTAGCGTTCGAGATAGAGACGTGCCTGAATCCCCTTCTTTTGCTGTTGCAATAACAACAATAAATTGCGCATCGCGAATTCACTTCCGGGATTCAGTTCCAGGCATTGTTCATAGTAATTGACTGCATCCAGCCATTCTTTCCTTTGCTGGTGAATCCACCCTAAATTTTCCAAGGGACTCGGCAAGGCGGGATTCCATTTCACAACAGACTGAAACTGATCAATCGCCTCGTCAAATTTTTCCTGTTGAAGATAGATCGACCCCAACTGCCGGTGTGCTTCCCAATTCGAGGGCGAAACAGCCAATGCCCGTTTCCAGAGCGTTTCGGTATCTTTCCAGAATCCGATTTGGTGAACCGTCACCCAACTCAGCCCAATCACCGCCAAGACCAGACTAACGGCTCCTACGCCGGATCCAGAAGAAAAACGGTGCAACCGGGATTCCGCGTACCAGACGATCGCAATCAACAGCCCGATTTGGGGAATATAACTGTAACGATCGGCATACGCCTGAGTCCCTACCTGAACCAGACCGATGACAGGCAGCAATGTCAGCAGAAACCAGGACCAGCCAAAAATCAGATACGAACGTCGTTGAATCATGGCTACAGCAATCCCCGAAAGCGTCAAGAGGACCGCGATGGAACCAGCGACTGCAGGCCAATCCAAGCGACGCATCGGGTGCGAGTACATCGCACATAACCCTGTCGGAACGAAGGTCTTGATCAGGTACCAGACGTAACCATTCATCGCATTACCAATGCGAAAGTTCATGGGAATTCGAACAAATGAAGTAAACGCCGTTGTCTGACCGGAACCTTGCGCCCGAATCGTCACGTAACTGATCGCCACCGCCAGAATTAATAACGGGAATTTCTCGATAATCTTTCGCAAATCGGTATGGGGCGAAGGCTCTTCCAGGTCATTCGCATGAAATCTGTCCGCACTCCATTGCCTGCCGGGAAATAAATCCAACAACCACAAGAGGATGGGGGCGGTCACCAGCATCGATTTTGACATCAACCCGAGGAGGAATGCGATCAGAACCGGAATAAATCGCCACATGTTCGGCTTAAGACCGAAATTGTCATACGCGATGAGCATCAACAGGAAGAAGAAGGTGCTCAAGACATCCTTCCGCTCAGAAACCCATGCGACGGATTCGACATGCAATGGATGAACCGCGAATAAAGCGGCGACCGCCAAGCTGCGCCAAAACGCGCCTGTCATCCGAGTCAACCAAAAGTACAACAGAACCGCGTTCAACGCATGCAGCAACATATTGACCGCGTGAAATGCCGCTGGGCGGACCCCGAAGCAGGTCGAGTCAATCAGGTAGGATAACCAAGTGAGGGGAATCCAGTTCCCCGAATCGAATGTGGTGAAGGCATACACCACGCTGTTCCAACACAGTCCCGCTTTCACATTCGGATTTCGAGATACGTAAACATTGTCATTGAATTCGACGAAACCCAATTCGAGTGCAGGCAAATAGACCGCAATCGATAACAGAAACAGAATCGCAACTACAGAAACCTGCCGAGACCGACCCATTGGAACCTCGATCATTGAAACCTAAATTGCGATGGTTGCTAATCATCAACAATGCGGCAAAAGGCAACACTCTACCACAATCGGCCGAAATATCTACCTTAAGAGGCAAGGAAACCCGCACTGGACAGGAAAAATTGTTTCCAAGACTTGGAAAAGTTCCATTCTTTTTCTCGGGATGAAAAGTTTGAGCCTACATCCGGCCCGCGTCGTTCAGTAAACCAATGTACATCAACGCGATCCGGAAAATAAAGAAAATAATGAGCGTGGCAACCATCGCCCAGATTCCCCACGCCAGCACAGCGGTCAGCGCCGAGAGACTGCGATGCGCCTGCTCTTCCAACTGGGGACTCAGTCGTTCCAATGTCTCTGGGACCGTCCCGGTCGTTTCGCCGACGCGGACGAGTTCCAGATATTCCTGCGGAAAAAGTCCCGTCTCTGATAAGGCGAACGAAAGATCTTCCCCAGCCGAAATCATGGCGGTGACTTGCGGAATTGTCGCTGCGAAAGCCCCGTTTCCCGTCGCTTTCAGACTCGACTGCAGGCTGGGATTGATCGACATTCCGGATTGTTGAGTCAACGCAAACGCCCAGGAAAACCGCGACATCGCAAAGGATCTGAAACACCCCCCCACCACGGGTATCCGCAACAAGGCCGAGTGCACAAATTGTCGTCCCTTCAATCCTTGCGCCAGAAAGAAATAGGCGAAAGTCCCCGTAACAGCCACACCAAAACAGCCCCCCAGCCAGGTCAAGGCCCCGACCGTGCCCGTCAATCCTAAGCCAACGACATCAAAGGGTTTATCGCCACTCCCCGATGCAATCATCCCCAGAATCCAAATCAAAAACGCGATAATCAGGATGGCTGCAACTAACTGAACCACCGGAAAAGCAATCGCACTGAGGAATGATCGGCGGAGTCGAACCAGATTGTCGTAATGATCGGCCAGTCCTTTCAGAACTTCCGGCAGTGATCCGGTCTGATCTGCAACATGCACCATCTCAATCATTAACTCAGGAAACGCCTCGTCCTGATGACTCATCGCCTCCGAAACTTCAATCCCTTTTCGCAATTCGTCGACAATCTGCGCCGTAATTTTTTGCAATGAGACCGACTGCGATTTCCCACCGGCCACCTGAAAAGCCTTGAGAATATTCACCCCCGAACCGAGCATGGTCGACAGCGACCGACAGAACGTGGCCAGCGTCGCGAGGGGGAGAGGAGAAGATGACATGAACTGAAACCTTATTTGTCGGATCAGAAGACGTTAACCCAGCCTCATTCGAACCGGATGCTCAGCGTGAGTTTAACAGATGTCGAGACAGTTTACTGTGTCGAGAGGACCGTTCAACACCCCACCGCCGCAGAATGCCACCGCCGCAGAATCGGTGCGCCGCACAACCGCGATCAAGTTGGCTGTGCGGGTAGAGTGGACCTGTCGGTTTAAAGAATGGGCGAGAACATCCGACAGAAGTTTTCCTGCAATCGATCCCAGATCGATCGCTGAAACCATGCTGCCGCTTCGATCTGCCGCGCATCAGACAAATCTTCTTGAAATTGATGTTCCAGTTGTTCGGCAAGACTGCGGTCATACAGTACCGCACCGACTTCAAAGTTCAGAAATAGGCTGCGTGCATCAAAATTGGGGGTTCCCACCAGCGACCAGCAACCGTCGATCGACAGGGTTTTCGAGTGCAACTGCCCCGCCTGATACTCGTAAATCTCGACTCCCGCCTCAATCAGGGAGTCATAATAAGAACGGGCTGCAAGCAGTGTCGTCCAGTAGGTTTTGGGCCCTGAGATCAACACGCGGGTTTTCACCCCGCGCTGTGCCGCACATTCCAATGCAGAAACCAGAGACGGCGGCGGAACAAAGTACGAGGTGGCCAAACTGATGCGATATTGCGCTGTATTGATCGCTGCAAACATCAGCCCGTGAAACGCGTCATTCTCTTCATCAGGACCACTGGCAACAATCTGGGCATAAACACTCCCGACCTGATTCGGGTGGGGATAGAAGGCCGCTCCGGTTAACTCTTCGGCAGTCGCGTACTTCCAATCAATCGCAAAGACTTCCTGTAACTGCAATACCGTTGGGCCATGTAGCCGCAAATGCGTATCGCGCCAGCGACCAAAATAAGGGTTGAGACCCAAGTATTCATCCCCAACATTCATCCCACCCGTGAATCCGACCTGCCCATCAACAATGACAATTTTCCGATGACTGCGCAAATTGATCGACCAGCGTTCCCGTAGCGATTGACCGGGAACAAACGAGGCCACCTGGACCCCGGCATCCCGCATCGGCTGGAGAAACCGATGGGTCAATCGGCCCGAACCAATCCCATCATAGAGAAAGCGAACTTGAATTCCCTGCCGGGCTTTGTCGATTAATAAATCGCGTAACTGTGTTCCCAATTTGTCCGGCTGCCAGATGTAGTATTCCAGGTGAATTGTCGAGTGGGCTACCAAAATCGCCGCTGCAATCTCGTCAAACGTTCGTTGCGCATTGATCAGCAGCTGGACACGGTTTCCCACCGTCGCCCGCGTTCCTGAAATTCGCTCGGCTAAACGCTTTAATTGACGCTGCGTTTCATCCAGATGATCATGGTCCAGATGATGCTGCCGCGCGAGCTCTGGAAGGGCCCGGCTGAGATTTTTTGTGGCAGCCTGTTTGTTTCTCAGCCGTCGATCAACACGATTGATGCCAAATACCACAAATAACAATGCCCCAATGATCGGCATCATCACGATCGCCATCAGCCAGGCCACCGTCGAGACAGGTTGCTTTTTTTTCGTGAGCAGCACGACCGGCAGCAACGCCAAGGTGAGCCCGTAACCGAAGATCGAAAAGAGTGTGAGGACTGTTTGCATTTCAAAATTGTAATCCAAACACGATTTCGGTACACGATGAAACTCGCCCAGCTGTGCGCCGCGATTGCCCCCTTAATCAGGATTCGTCATCGTTCGTCTCGTATCCCGTGTCAAAACCGCCAGACGCTGTTGAATTTCCCGAGTTAAATCTCCTGGCACAAATTTCCACCGCCAGTTGTTCGAATCGATACCACTGGTTCCAGGGGTATTCATCCGCGCGTCAGATCCCAGCGACAAGAGATCTTGCAGAGGAACGATCGCAAGACCTGATCCCGACCGCCAGGCAAGTTCGATAAATTCCCAGGCAATGTTCGACTCGTCGCACCGCGTATACCGCTTCAGACGCTCTAACTGGTCGGGATGAGGCAAGATCTGCGAACAGAACCAGCCCCGTGTCGTATTATTGTCGTGTGTCCCCGTATAGACGACCGAATTCGCCTCGAACGCCTCGGGACGGTGAGCATCCCAAGGCTCTCCGGGGAGCATGAATTGCAGGACTTTCATCCCTGGTAATTGAAACTCTTGACGAAGTGC
Source organism: Schlesneria sp. (assembly GCA_044354755.1). GTDB lineage: Bacteria > Planctomycetota > Planctomycetia > Planctomycetales > Planctomycetaceae > Schlesneria. The sequence goes on from JBIKZJ010000137.1 coordinate 12,427, forward strand.
ATGCACTTCGTCAGTGATCATCCCCAAATCTTCTGCGATGAGGGGCACAGTCATCGAACGTTCCGCTTCCTCGACCGCTGCGGTCCGGGCCTGACAGAGTGCCTGCAACAGTTTTCCTCGCGGACCAGGAACCCATTTGCCATGAATCGCCGTTGCTTCCCCCGCAGGAACAGACCAATAGGATTCAAAACCCCGAAAATGGTCTAGTCGCACGAGATCCACAAATTGCAGCGCCGCTTCCAGACGGTGAATCCACCAGCGAAAACCATCACGCTCCATCGCATCCCAGTCGTAAAGCGGATTGTTCCACAACTGCCCTGTGGCGGAAAAATAGTCTGGCGGAACCCCAGCGACCTGAGTCGGGTCTCCTTGTTCATCGAGTTGAAACAGCGATCGGTTCGCCCAGACATCCACACTGTTATTCGAAACGTAAATCGGAATGTCACCAATCAGGCGGATTTTTCGCTGGCGCGCATAGTTTCTCAGCTGTTGCCACTGGCGGACAAAGAAAAATTGCAACATCACTTCCGCAATGAATCTTTCCGACAATTCCGGCGGGAGGGAACTTTGAGGCGTCACCAGATTGAAAGTCCATTGCTGCCAGGGCAAATTGTGATTGACTCCCCGCAGCGCCATGAATTTCGCGTGACTTTCAACCCAGTTCGCATGAACCTCACAGAACGTCATGAACTCGACTTGCAGTGGATGACTCGACGGCAGCGAACGCAGCGTCGAAATGGCGCTCGCCAGCAACTCGGTCTTTTTCGCGAGGACTCGAGAAAAATCGACGCGATCGGCGAATTCAAGCTCACCCAGTGCCGCGCAATCCAGATCGGATTGAGACACTAATCCGTCGGCAGCCAGCAAATCCGGGCTGATCAACAACGGATTCCCGGCAAATGACGAAGGGGATTGGTAGGGTGAGTCACCCGTATCCGTTGGACAGATGGGCAACATCTGCCAGTAGCGCTGCCCGGCACCCGCCAGCCAGTCCACGAATTCCAAGGCATTCGGACCAAGATCGCCAATTCCATAGCGAGTCGGAATCGACGTGGGGTGCAGCAGGACGCCGCTTGCTCGTTCATGTAGCATCTTTGGTCATCCGCGACGAGATTTGTTTGGTCATTTTCGGCCTTCCGTGTCACTTCGTCATCCTCAGATTCGCCCCGACAAGTCGACTTCTGCAAGCGGAGGCCAGACAAGTAACCCTGGAAACGTTGAACTTTTCCGCACCACGAGATTCTCATCGATGCAAACAGCGGGCCAAAACCCCTGGTGACAAACACGCGGGCGACGTGAATCACTCGACAACCACTTCCAGTTCGCTCAGCAATCGCCGGAGTTTCTGGATCCCGCCCGGCGAAACGCCAGATCCTGACGCATCCAGACGACGCAGAGTACGAGATTCTTGAAAGGTTTTGCCGATCATATCCAGACCAACATCGGTCACCTTCGTGTTTGTCAGCCGTAGCTCGGCGACATGAGGAAAGAATTTCAGTCGAGACAGAATCCGCTTCAGATCG
>JBIKZJ010000282.1:0-8448 GCA_044354755.1 Schlesneria sp.
GTACTCGGACTGAAAATCCGATGTCCTAGGCCTCTAGACGATGGGGCCATGTGTCAACGATTGTAACCGAAGTGAAGAGAAGATCGGAGTCTCAGAGGGGTTTCTTAAGCAAGACTTCCGAAAATAATTTTTTGAATCCAACACGCACAGGTTAAGCCACCAAAATCAAGATCACCTCACCACAGAATCCGATGCAGACATCACACTTTCTGGAATTGCAGTGGCGGTTACTTCGACGATTTGACTGGGCTCTTTTGAATCCTGAGGGGAAACGGGTTCTTCCTGAATCTGGGCAATTGCAACTTCCGATGCGGCGATTGCATCACGAACTTCACTGCGATGAATCGCCACTTCTCGCGGAGCCTCAATACCAAGTCGTACTTTGTCGCCGCGAATCTCGATCACCGTAATGACAATCTTGTCATCGATAATGATGCTTTCGTTTTTTTTCCGCGACAAGACTAACATTTCCTGAAACTCCGAGGGCAGAGCCCTTCCTGAACATCCCTGTGATTCGTTTCTTTCAGACCCAATTGCGTAAACGCTGATCTTCACCGATCTTGCATGGATTGTAGACTCTACAATAGGCGTGTCAAGCCTTTGTTTTTGATTGCCGTCGGCATAACTATTCTGCGAGGCTGCAAGCGAAAGAAAAAATTCGCACAAGTATTTTCCATGAAATGACTTGCGATGAAAAACGGTTTCATCAAGGTTTTGGCGAGGGGATCATTTTACCGCCTCCTCCATCAAACGGACGGATTTTCCCACTGAACCGACTGAATTTGAGCCGTAATGATTTCAATTCATGGGCACCCTTCAGGGTCTGGTTCTTCTGAATCCTTTTCCGCAGGTGTGGAAACTTGGATGCGGGCTTGCGGGCGGGGCCACTCATGCTCTTCCTTTTCAAGTTTACAGGTTCAAGTTGGCTGGCAGGTGGGACAAAAGAACGTTGATCGCTGCGCCTGCACGATCCGCAGAATCGAATCCTGATGACAGCTTGGGCAGATGAGTCCCTCTTTCATGTAGACTCGATGTTGATTTTGATAGCTCCCATTTTGATTCAGGGCATTTCGGTAAGTTCCATCTCCCAAGGTCGAGCCTTCGCATTCAATCGCGTTTAAGAGAACAACTCGCATCGATTCCGTCAGTTTTTTGCAAGATTTCTGGCTCAATGATTTTGCCGGGGATGTCGGATTCAACTTCGCTTGATGCAGGATTTCACTGGCGTAAAGATTACCGATTCCCGCAACTATCTTCTGATCCATCATGACGACTTTGATTTCCCTTTCCGTCTTCCGGCAGCGGACTTCCCAATCCTCGGCGGTCATTTCCAAGGCGTCCGGGCCAAGTGACTGTTGGTGATATTTTTCGGCTAGCTGACCGGGAGCATACAAGGTGACGGTTCCCAGTCCGCGGCGATCCCAGAACCAGAGCGAAGAAAACTGACTCTCGCCGTCGAATTCCCACCTGAGACGCAGGTGACTCAGGTCCGGTGGATCACTCAACAACATCAGACCCGTCATTCGTGGTTCAATCACCAAATGACTTCCTTCGGACACATGAAAAACCAGGCGTTTCCCCAGTCGGCTCACCTCGAAGAACTGCTTTCCCAGCAGTTGACGGCGTTGTCGGGCCAATGACGGTTGCAGGGTGATCGGTTTGCAGTCATGCGGGCAGAGGCTCACACTCAAGATCGTTCGCCCGAGCACATGGGGGCGAAGCCCACGTACCATGGTCTCGACTTCAGGAAGTTCCGGCATCTTGAAAACCCTCTTCAACCGACACAAACAAGAGACTGCAGAAATGGAATTGAACTCTGTCAAATCTTGACGGGTTTCTGCAGAGGTTTCCACCGAGTATTCTAACGGCAAATCGGATTATTGGGACGTTCTCGGCCCGATCGGCCTTCGGCACGAGGATTTTAAAGAATCTTCTTGACGATGCTGTGCAGAAGGACGATTCTATTTCTGGTTCCGGAAATCGGCGACGGTTTCGGGAATTTCGTCCCAATTTGAAAGTGTCGATCGAGACTGGTCGATGCCGTAATTCCTACTCCGTCTTGTGTGACACGAGGAGCCCGACATGGTCCAGCTCGGCCGATCCACCGCTGCGAAAAAAACAATCCTTGCCCTGCTCAAATTCTGCAGTTGTGTGGTGGTGATGGCGACCCTCGCTGTTGCGGGAGATATAGCGATCTCTCACGAGCGGTCGGAACAAGTCACCGAACATCTCGCCGCCGGTGAATTCGGGCCAGCCTTAAAGCAAGCTCTTGCCGAACCGGATCTGAATGAACGGGCGACGTTCCTGACACAGATTGCTACCGCACAGCGGAATGCGGGTGAGGTTGAAGCCGCTACGGGGACCCTCCGACGGATCCCGCGCCAGGCGAAAGTTGCGAAAACGGTTCCTGGCCCTGTGTCATTTCCTGGCGGCGGTGCTCAGGCTGACTTCGCAACGCTCATGACTCTTATTCGCAGTAATACTCCTTCCAAATGGGAAGACACCGACGGAGAGGGGGGATCGATGTCCCCATTTCAAACGGGGGTCAAAGTTTCTCCGGCCGGATTGTTGCAACGGTTAACGACCGAAGAACAGACAGGTCAATTGGTGGCGATGGGAATTCAGGCGCGAACGCCAGACCTCAACGATGACGTGGCGCGGCAAAGCCCGCTCCGAATTGTGTCGCTAACACGTCTCGAACAAATCATTGCCCGGAGAATCGAAGAAGGTCTCCCGATTCCAGAAACGATGGCGCAGCTTGCTGGTTTGCATCAGGTCAAGTTTGTAATGGTGTTGCCCGAAACGAATGAAATTGTCATTGCCGGGCCCGCAAATGCGTGGCAGTACGATAGTCAGGGACGTTCAGTCTCGTTAACAGAGGGTCGCCCGACGTTGCAACTCGACGATCTCGTGACCGTGCTGCGGACGTTTGCACGAGGCAATGCCGATTTCGGCTGTTCGATCAATACGCGTGACGAGGGAATCAAGTCCCTCAAAGAATTCGTCGAAAAATCACAGTCCCGTGGCGCACTGAGCGACGGAGCGGTTCGCGGATGGGTCAACCAGATCCAGAAGAAGCTGGGACGACAAGACGTGATTGTTTGGGGTGTACCTGCCGACAGTCGCGTGGCTCGCGTCATCGTTGAAGCCGATTACCGCATGAAGCTGGTCGGAATCAACAAGCTGGACGTCGGCAAAGATGTTCCTGGATACTTTGATCTGCTCCCCGTCAGCCAGCAGAAGATTCAGCCCACGATGGATGCGCTCCGCTGGTGGTTGACGATCCAGTGCGACACCGTCCTGCACAGTCCTGATAAAAACGTGTTTGAGCTTCGGGGATCGTCGGTTCTGTGTCTTTCAGAAAACCAACTGGTGACCGCTGAAGGAAAGCATCTTCCCACAGGACAGTCCGAAGCCACGAACCGCCTGTTTGCAGAAAACTTTACCACGCACTACCCAAAATTGGCTCGTAAAGATCTGGTTTTTGCCGATGCTCAAAACATTTTCGACATGGCCTTGTGCTCGGCTTTGATTCAAGAGCAAAATCTGCGGGGAAAAACCGGCTGGAACATGGGGGTCTTTGCACCCGACGGTTCCTACGCACCTGCCAGCTACGCGGTCCCGAGGGAAGTCGAATCGGTGGTGAATCATCGCGTCTATCGCGGACGAGACATCGTTGTTCAAGCTGCGGGTGGAGTTCGTTGTAATGTCTTATCCATCGCCAAAGATGCACAGCGCAATCACGTCAACGAGGATCTCAGTAATCTGTCAACAACCGCTCATCACCCGAACCCTGGTCAAGGTCGCTGGTGGTGGGATGTGACGAAATGATGAGATCCGTGGTCATCATCGATTCAATCCCAAGCGTTCCCGTATCGATCGATCATGGCCGTCGTTCTCTTTCGGTGATAGAATCCTGTGGGATTGCAAATTCTGAATCGCCTGATTTCACCACGAGGGCCGTTTGTGCAAAACAGACGGTCCTCGCCCCATAGGATAAGATCGTTTTTATGCGAGTCATCATCACGGCCGTTGGGCCAGACAACCGCGGCTTAGCGGATCCGATTATTCATTTTGTGACCGCTGCTGGTGCGAACATCTTTGAAATCCAGATGTACGACCATGACTCGGAACGTCTCTTCGCGATGCTGCTCCGCTGTGATTGGCCGGAAAACGCCTGTAATCTGAGCGAATTACGAAAGCAAATGAACGAGATTGGACTCGCCAAGAATCTTTCGATTCGGACTTGGTCTGCTGATGAGAACCTGGAATCTCCTCGACTGGCCATTTGCACAACGTACCGTACCGAACCCGCCCTGGCCCTGCTGCGTTCGATTCGCGACAAGCGGTTGCGTGCCACCGCCGCAGTGATGGTCGGCAATCGAGAAAGTTGCCGGGGCGTGGCTGAGCAATTTGGTGTCGACTGGCACATGGTGGGTGATAAGGCAGGAGCCCCCGACCAATCCCGGATGGTCGAGATTTTCGATCAATATCAGGTCGATTATATCATTCTTGCGCGCTATATGCGGGTCCTCCCGGCGAGTACCTGTTGGAGATTTGCCAGTCGCATTATTAATCTCCATCACGGATTATTGCCGCCGTTTCCGGGATTTCGTCCCTACGAAGATGCGTATCAGCATCGCATGCTGACTTACGGGGCAACCGTTCACTTTATCGTTCCCGAGCTCGATGCCGGAAACCAGATTATCCATCAAAGCACCTTCACAGTGTTTCCCGGCACCTCACTCGAAGTCATCAAGCGTCAAGGAGAGAACGATCATGAGCCAAGCTGCCTTGTTGAGGGTGTCAGGCGGGTGGTTGATCGTGAAATTGAACTGCACTTTCACCGTGTTGTCAGGCGAGCCCCCCACGGTTGAATTCTGTGACGCCATTCAAGAGAATCCAGTCGATCGCGATCTCTTAAAGCTCAAAAGAGAATCCCTCTGATCAGCGCCGTGAAGCTGCGAAAGGAATGGAATGGCTGAAACAAATGCGGTAGCAATTCGCTTGATGGATGCGACTGACCTGAAACGGGGGTTTTTGGATGCGTTACGTGCCTTGAAAACGGTTGAATTGACTGAAGAGCAGGCAATCGAAATCTATCGCGATCGATTGAAGTCACGAATTCGAACTTATGTTGCTGTGATTGAGGATCAGATTGCGGGTACCGCTTCCATCTTCATCGAGCCGAAATTTATTAACTCCGGTGGAGTTGTCGGCCATATCGAGGATGTCGCCGTCAATCCACGTTTTCAAAAGCACGGAGTCGGCAGCGCCTTAGTTAAGCATCTGCTCGAGGTTTGCCGTGAATTTCGTTGCTATAAGGTGATTCTCGACTGCGCCGAGGGGGTGATTCCCTTTTATGAGCGACTCGGATTTCATCGTTGGGAACGTGCGATGCGGATTGACCTCTGACCGCCTGCCCGAAAAAAAAGCCAGTTCGTGGTCCTCCACGAACTGGCCTGAATTGTTCGAGACACAGTTCTTGCATCAGTTGTTCCCTTGGGTTCACTGATGACGCACGATATCACCTCAGATTCCTGGAACATCCAGGTGCTCTTCTTCTGCGATCTTGCGAAGTTTTTGCAGAGCCCGCGACTCCAGTTGCCGAATCCGTTCTTTGGTCACCCCCAGCTTTTGCCCAACCTGTTCCAGTGTTTGTGGTGGCTTTCCCTCTTTCAATCCATACCGCGAGACGATGATATCCCGCTCGCGCGGATCCAGTTGCGAAAGAATTCCAATCAGTGCCTGGTGCTGACGCTGGTTGACGACTTCCTTATTCAGATTCTCAGATCTTGGATCGGAAGCCTGTTGAAAAACGTCTTCACTTCCCGTACGAAATCGGTCAAGCTGAGTGTATTCCGCAGGAATCGACCTCGCATAATTCTTCATGATCGCCCAGCTGGCATAGGTCGAAAACTTGAATCCCCGAGTAAAATCGAATTTCTCGATCGCCCGGATCAACGAAATATTCCCGTCACTCACCATCTCAAAGAAATTGCAATTGGGCTTCATGTGCTTTTTCGCAATTGAAACGACCAACCGCAAATTGCTCCGAATGAGAAAGTTTTTGATCTCATTGGCCTGCTCAATCATCCGCTCGATGGAATCCATCTCTTTGGTTTTTGGCTGTGAAGGATCGATTTTCTGCTGTAACTGGGCCGCTTGATGCAACAGAAAATTCATCTTGCGGAAGTAGTAAACTTCTTCTTCCCGCGTCAACAGCGGTACGGAATATAGGCTACTCAGGTACGATGGTAGCCCGGGTGGAATCCGGACTGCAACCGGTTTGTGGGTCGTGACAGGAGCTGTCTGCAAAATCAACTCTGCAGCATCAGCTTGGTCAAAAAGTGGCGAAGACATGTGCTCGATCGGTTTCTCCAGCAAAATTTCTGCTCGCATTTCCGCAACCAGTCGGTAGATGCTGGCACGGGTTCGGTCGTATTTCTTCGCCAGTTCTTCAACCGAAACCCCCTTGCGGAAGCTGCGGTAAACATCCTTCTTTTGTTCATCGGTGATGGTGCTGAGTGCATGGGGAAACACGGCGGCCTCGGGGTGATCTTTATCGTAGTTCTTCAGCGTATATCTCACCGTTTCGGGCGAACGATGGAATTTCTTCGCCAAGCGATGACTGATTTCGGTGGGACACCCCCCCGCCTTCGCCAGGCGCCGGGCGCGATAAATCAGCTCTTCTCGTTCTTCAACCGTTAATTGACTGAATTGAGAACCTCGATCAACGTCCTCTGGATTTTTCGACACAAAACGTTCCACGGACGACCGTAAAAAGCCAACGCGTTTGCGGCCCCCAAACCGAAATCGGCGACTTACGAGTCCCCGATCGCGCCAACGAGAAACCGTTTTCGAAGAAACATTGAAGCGTCTGCTCACATCATCAACGGTCCAGACTTCTTCCCCAGCATTTTCCGCAGAAATGTCGGCACTGTCAGACAGATCTTCGACGAAACATCGCAAATCATGAACGGCCTCGGCACCACTGACCATGAGATCCGGATACATCTCGCTGCGGTATGTCGTAATCTTCTCACAAATTTCCGGGTAACGATAAGCGACTGCAGGATTCAATTCATCCAGTAGCCGCTCAGCGCGGGAAATCTGAGTCAATTGGACGTCGCGGGGAGCGTACTTGATCTGCTGATCGCGAAGTTGTTTCAAAGCGGGATTACGATAACGTTGCACGGCCTAACCCTCCTGCCTGAATTGTGACAGGTACGAAACACCATTTTGAATTTCTGAAGACAACCTTCATCTTGGGAAAGAGAGAGCAAAGGGAGTGCCGTAACTCTTTTTCTGATTTCAATCGTCACAATGACGATTACGCAGAATCAGGACACTTGGATCAAATAAAAAGTTCGCCGCAAAATAAAATTGCAATCCATTACCAGGTAACGAGATCCGGTCTCAGGGTCGAGTCAACCCCTCTGCAATCGGCAATTGAGGTTCGCACTGCCACCGAAAATCGACAAGAACGAAGCAATAATGACCTACTGTCTCGTTTTTATCCTCAAATCCGATCAACCCGAAAACTCGGCGAGATTGCCACAGGCCATTTGTTCGCCACGCATGAAGCCAGAATTGCAGAATCCGCCTCCACAACGCTGATGAGCAACTGCTGGAATACCGAAATCAAAAGAGTGTGTGCGAGATCAGCAAGATCCCAGGAAGGGAAGGACGATACCATGTTGAATATACTGCAATCAGCAACTGATGACCAAACCGCGATCGGATTCTGCTTGCTTGCACTCGGCGGAGCGGCCATGCTGGTGTTTGCCAGTTTTCATCTGGGTCCAGCAGGAAAGAAGTTACGAGACAACGATGCGAATAATTCTCTGCTGAGCGTAACCCATCGAATCTCGATCGACTCTGGTCGGCAGCGTGATAAAGCGGCCTGAAAGCTGGCATCGAGTTCGCGGTAATTCCGAGGTTCACAGGAAATGGAATTGGGGATGGATGCCGACAGGGTTTTGGATCCCTGAGGCAGAGAAGTTCGGATTTGTGTGTGCTGATGATGGAAATCATGTGGAAACCCGAGATGATCGGTGATATTTTCAATCAGCGTACGATGCCACACAGGAGAAGTTTCATGCGAATTTCGATGCAAATTGTCACTGCGAGCTGTTTTGTTGCCATTGGGTACCTGCTCGGGTCCTCATCTCTCTCACCGCGGGTCCTGGCTCAATCGGACGAGGCCGCAGTCTCTGAAGATGCCACCAAAAAAATCGTCGAGGCGCATGATGCTCTGAAAAAAGCGGTCGATCAGCTGAAACTCGAGTCTCGGTACGAATCCGTGACGAAGGGAGTTAATGCTTACTCCGTCCTTGTGGGGGGAGTCAATGCGAAAGACGATCTGGAAAGTGGTCATGGTGTCGATCCGGAAACGTTTGCGGCGCTGAATGTTGCTGTCTATCAATTGAAAAAGAATAATCTCAA
>JBIKZJ010000283.1:0-8425 GCA_044354755.1 Schlesneria sp.
ATGGAATTCTATCCGGAATGTCACCCGGAGAACATTCCGAATGCGGACGAGTCTATTCGAATCCGCTCAGGAATGATGACCCGAATTTGTTGCCAGCATCCTCGAAATGATCGTAGTCTTGTCATATAGCCACATCACGCGGAGCGATGATGGCTACGTTGAGTACTCTCGTCTGGGCAAACCCGTTTGTGGCCACAACGATAGTGGTCCGATGATAGTGGTCCGATGGTGGTTAGCTGGACAGTCGTTGCTTCCACTGACGCGGGGTCGGTGGAGAGCTGGAAATTTGGTCGCACCCAGTCCCCGTTTTTCAACAGACTGTTAGACGGGGCTATTTGACTGCTGGCTCTTGGGACCGAAAGACGGGAAATCGAATTCCACTTTGTAAATCACTCCCGATTTTCGGATCCGGAATGCCCATACTGCGGAGAAGGTAGCCCGATGCAGACATCCCGGACAGGATTGATCCCTCGACGCCCCCTCCACAGAGCCAGTCTCCGCAGGCAGTCAAACCCGAATCCGGGTCATGCAGGGCCTGCCGATCAATCGACTCCGGTGAAGCACTGATCATCCACCCCTGGGTATTCAGATGTTCGATCGCTGGGAGACTTACCGGCAGAATCTTGGCGAATTCCGTGATCAGCAAGTCCGCCACGACGCGCGAGTCTGTTTCGAGATGATCACGCGACCATTCGGTAGATCCCTGAAGAACCCAGCAGTCCGTGTCAGAATCGCGACCTGGCTGCGAACGATTTCGAGCGACCCAGGTCAATGGCGACTGATGAACAAACGCGGCGTCCCAAGCGGTCCTGAGACGCTCGCGAAACGCCAGCGTGACACCCCAGCACGGGGTTTGTGAGACGGCTCGAACGGCTGCTTCCAGACGATGTCCCTGCAGGAATTCCGCAGCCTGCGGGGCGGACACAGACAGGACGACCTGATCGAAGTGTGCATGGGTTTGCCCCGTCAGGTCTGTTAACTGCCACCCATTCTCAACGCGATCGAGCCGAACGATTTGTGTTTCGGTGCAGAGCCTCAATTCCTCAGCCAAGTGACGGGCGATTTGTGATAAGTCAGGGACACCGACGTAACGAATCAGTGGATCAGACGTTGGTGTTACCTCGTCACCGTTGATCGTGACCATTCGTCCAGCCCATTCGGCAACAACTCCCTGTTGGACCCAGGCCTCAACATAGCGACCGAAGTGAGGGTCACGGACGGTGAAGGATGGGGCTCGCTGATCAAAACGAAAGCCCGTTTCGAAGTTTGGTGTCGACGTTCGTCCACCCGGACCACCACTTTTTTCGAAGATTGTCACCGCGAAGCCGTGGTCGTGCAGTGTGCGGGCGCAGAACAACCCGGCAAGACCAGCACCGATGACGGCGATCCGCGGCATGGGGGACCGCAGGGGCCGCGTTACCTGCGTCAGGTATTGTTTGGGGTCCAGACGTTTCGCGTGATCGTCGGTGGGTCGAGATCGCACGGTGCCGAAAATGGGTTGGGGTGGCGTGTGCGGCCGATCAAACTGACCCAGACACCACAACAGGCCGCCAGAGGATGCAGGGTCGCGACCATCCAAAGCGTAACGGTGATTGAGGTCGATCATCAACTTGAGCGCGGTCAATCCGTCGCGGGTCCAATTCAGGAACGCCTTGCCCCAGGTCATTCGGACGTTATTGTGCAGTTCACCCTGCATCAAAAGCGACCGCTGGGCCGCGTCCCAGAGTGCATCCCCTGTCTGGCCGCGAGCGAGTGTCTCCCAGTCAAATATCGTTGGTCGTGCGTCGACTTCATGCTCGCGAAGGGTCTCGGTGGCCCACTCGGGAAGTGCGGCCAGGCTGTCATGAGTTGGATGGTAGTAACAAAAAGTATAGGCGAGTTCGCGCCAGATCAGAAGTTCGTCGAGGAATTTTTCGGCCCCGGCGGCCCTGGTCGGAAGTGAGGGGGACGGGCACAGTTTTCCCGTCAAAACGACGGGTGAATCGTTTGGGCCATTGGGTGGATCTTCACTTTGTTGCGGGAAAAATGAGCCAGTCCCCGAACTGGCGATCGCGGAGGCTTCGCGGGCGATTCGAAACGGCGAAATCATCCCGTAATGCAGGTAGGCGGAAAGCCGGCTGACACCCTCGAGTAAGGGGTCATTCCGAGTTTTTGCGTAGTGCTGAAGCTTGGTGGTCTTGAACAGATCCCAGCGGGCATAACCGGCCCGGGATCCACCCAGAGTATGAGGGACTGGGCCGACCGTGTGATCGATGTCGCACTCGGCGATCAACGATTGAAATTCCGCAGCATTGAGATCGACGGGAATGAATGGTAATTCTCGCGGGAAAAATCGTTCACGCGGATTGGGCTGCTCAGGCCAAGGCTGGACCAGCCGCTTTTCCCTCAGCGTGCTTGTGGCGTTCCGGTACGCAAATGCCCGGTCGTAAAACCTGCCGACAAGTTTCATGGGGACCACGCACGCCGTATCCACCAACCAGATCGGCGTCGCGATCGTCGCGAAGAGTCGCTCGACCCAACCGGTGATTGGCTCGGTTGGAAGATCGTCAGTGATCACCACGGCGGCCTGACGCGCCAGCTGTCGGAGGTACGGTCCATTCTGCGTCCCCCGTTCCAGGTGGAACGCCGTACCGATACCACGGGACGAGATTTCCTGGTGGGCATCACGGGCTCCTGCAAGGATGAACGCATGATGCCGGTCGCTGGCATATTGATAACGCTCGGAAAGACCTTGGTACACAAAGACCGGTAATCCGATCGATTCGGCGGTTACGATGGCAAGGTCCAATGCCGGATTTTCATGCCCGCGGAGGGCGTGGTGCATCCAATACAGAACAAACAGGCCATCCTTATTCAGGTCCCGTTTCCCAATTTCTCGCGTCCGCTCGCGCAGGTGTTCAGGAACCATGAGGTGATCAGCATCAAAAGAAAGTGAAGGAATGGATTACGGCATTCTAGGCGTGATGGCTACAATCCTCGCGGACTGAACGACATCACCATTTCCAGTGATTAAGACCGATGAAAATCCTCAATTTGGCAGATGGGGGCATTCTCGTTTATGACGAGCACTTTCTGTCAGTGGAACTTGCTGATTGCTACTTCGCGGAGTTGCGGGCCCAATGTGCCTGGGAGCAAAAACCGGGCGTGTTCGGCCACATGCAGCCCCGCTTGATCTCGTCTTACGGAGACGACGGGATCGTATATCGTTATTCCGGTAGGGACAATGTCGCGTTGCCTTGGACCCCGACTCTGTGGGAAATCAAAACCAAAATCGAAGCGGTTCAAGGGGAGTTCAACTACTGCCTGTTGAACCTCTATAGGAACGGCCAGGATAGCATGGGAATGCACGCTGATGACGAGCCCGAGATGGGGAACGTCATCGGATCTTTATCCCTCGGAGCAACCCGAACATTTCGCATCAAACACAACACGAGCAGAGAGGTGTTGAGCTTCCCGGTCGCAAACGGAACGCTCATCATCATGGCCGGAACGATGCAGCAATTCTGGAAGCACGAAGTTCCGAAAACCAAAGAGGTTGTTGGTGAGCGGATCAACTTGACCTATCGGAAGATCATCATGTCTGACTCGCGTCGGTGAACCTGATGAGGGTGGTGTGTCATCGGTTTTTTTGGTTTCCACCGCCGAGTGACCTCTAATCACCCAAAACCACTCAGCTCCCAAAACTACCGCTGCCAAGTTCCGAGGACTCACTCAGGAACTCGGCATTGACAGACACACAGACGTTGCCCGAACCGACTCATCGCATCGTTCCGAACGCATTTTTTTCGATTTCGTTCGCTGAATTTTTCCAGCTGCTTTTCACCAAGGTGAGCTCGGTAGGCCCACGGTGAAACTCGTTTTGGCGACGACCGAAAACATCCCTCGTCAGCCGAAAATCGGTTCAGACAAGCGGGCGCAGAGAACTGAAGTCAAACCACTTTGCTCAGGGATCGACTTGCTCAGGGATCGGCACACGGGGGCTGGTCGTTGGGTTTTCTGCGACATCTTTCAGAACAATATTTCACCTGCGGCCAATCACGAACCCATTTCTTCCGCCAGACGAAGGGTTTGCCACACGTCAAACAGATCTTCTGCGGTAAGTCGGATTTCTTTTTGATTGGCGGCATCCGTTCACCCGTGCAGTCGAGTCAAAAAGGTTTCGGCGACTTGGTGGTGTACCGTCATTTTCTGGCCCAGTTTCTCCTTCATCTTGACCATCATGGCCATGCGAGGATTACGGGCAAAGAACTCCGCATGACGGTCAATGAATCTCCAGTAAAGAGCATCCCAGATCGGACACCAAGCCCCTTTTTTGTGGTCGCTCATTTTTAGAATGTAACTGCTCCCACACACATACGGCTTTGTGGTCATACCCCCACCGTCAGCGTACTGACTCATCCCATAGAGATTCGGCACCATGACCCAATCGTACGAATCAATGAATAACTCCATGAACCAGCGGTAGACGGCATCCGGATGAATTTCGCAGAGCAGGAAGAAGCTGCCCAGCACCATGAGCCTTTCGATGTGGTGGCAATAGCCTGTTTTCAGCAAATTGCGAATCACGTGATCGACGGGTTCGATCCCGGTGGTCCCATCGTAACACGAATTGGGCATCGGCTGCGTGAAGTTCCAAAAATTGCTGGTCCGTTGTTGCCGTCCGCGAGTGAGGTAGACCAGTCGCATAAATTCGCGCCATCCGATGACCTGTCGCAGAAATCCTTCGAGAGAATTCATCGGTACACGATCTGCGTGTTTGAGCGCTGCGTCAACCACCTCACGCGGCGAGAGCAAGCCCATGTTGAGCATCGGGGTGATTACCGCGTGGAACAGCACGGTTTCACGACTGGAGATGGCATCCTCATACTGACCAAAGTCGGCAAAGCGATGCTCGAGAAAATCGTCCAGCCACGCTTTGGATTCGGCATGAGTGGTCGGATATGCGAATGGCGTATCCTCGCCCAAGTTTTTGCCAAATTCCGTCCGGACAGACTCGCGGGCTTTCATGACCCACTCATTTTCCGGAGGCAATTTTGGGGATGGGGGGACGACCCCCTTCGGCAGTTTTTTGCGATTTTCTGAATCGAAACTCCACTTCTCGCCTAACGGTTTCCCATGGTCCATCAAGATTCCCAAACGCTTACGCTGCTCGATATAGAAGTCTGTGAAGAACAGCTTCGTTTTCCCCGCGACGTATTCCTCAATGATCGTTCGTGATGTCAAGAAATGGGGGTCCGGTAGCACCTTCAGCGGAAGTTTGTGAGCCAAACAGGCGCCGGTCAGTCGACGCAACAACCAGTCGTCACTGGGATCAACGACTTGAATGTGCGTGCATTTCGCCTTTTTCACCACCGCCGCGATTTCACCCGTGGATTCGAGTTGTTGGGATTCGACGATGATGGCTTGGGGAAGTTGCTCGGCGTATCGCCGCATCGTCGCCCGGTGCAGGACGAGTTTTAGTTTATGAAACGAGTATTGGCGAAAGAACAATGGATCTTCCACCAGAAAGACCACGTCGGCACCGATCAGCGCCGGGTGTTGTTCAAACAGTTGGTGGGGGTAAATCAATGCCGCGGTACGCATTATTGGAGGATCTCGGGGGCTGTGTCGATGTCGGAGTCCGCGTCGAATAGAGACTGTTGACGATCGACGGGTGGTCGCTTCAAAGCCTTACGGCCCGTTCGCGTCTTCTTGCGGGAACCGTGTCGGCGATACACCGCTGGCGTTTCGGCCTTCGACTCGGCAGACTTTCGGACGGCGTAAAGCAGGTCGGTCATCCACTTGGCTCGCGGCGCAAACGGAACGACCGGTGACGGATAATTCGGCAAATCATCACTGGCGACGATCCGATCGGCAGGAACGCCCCGCAGCTCGGGCAGCCATTGCTTCACGAACCGGCAATCGCGGTCCCAGTCGGTTAACTGTTTGGTAGGGTTGTACACGCGGATCGCATTCCAACCGACGACTCCCGCCTGCATCTGGAGTTGGCTGAGATGAATTCCGGGATCATAATCGCGGAACACGCGGGCGAGATACGGGTGGATGAGTCGCCAGTCCAGATGCAGGACGTGACAGGCAAAGCTGACGACCATCGCTCGCATGCGAAAGTTGACAAAGCCGGTTGCCGCCAGGCACCGCATCACGGCGTCCACCAAAGGGTACCCGGTCAGTCCGCGACACCAGGCGAAATGCAGACGTTCATTGTTCTCGTAGGGGACATCGCGATAGCTTGGGTGGATGCTTTGGAATTCGAGTTCGGATTCGGATTCAAGCCGCTGGACGAAGTGGTCACGCCAGTGCAGTCTGCTGACGAAACTTCTTAAGCTCTTTTTCCAGCGGTCCGATTCCGGGTCGGCCAGGTCGAGAGTCGAGAGTCGCTCTTGCGTCGCGTGCCATAATTGCCGGACTGTGATCGTCCCCCAAGCCAAGTGAACGCTCAATCGCGATCCGGCGGTGAACGCCGTATTTGGTGAACTAATCCCCCCCCGGTAACGGTAACCTCGACGGGCTAAAAAATCGGTGAGCGTCGTCTGGGCGTCGGCTTCGCTGACCGGTTGCCAAGAGGCTTGATGCGTGAACGCGGCCAGTTTCGGAAAGCCGGTCGAGGCGCACAGCGGTCGCACGCCATCGGGAATACGGATCGCCGGAACGGGGAGCGGCGTCGGTTCCACGATTCGATCAGTCCATTGTCGATGAAGGCGATCTCGATTCACTCCGCCGCGGCGAACGCTCGACTGCGGAAATTCGCGGTACACGACCCCCTGTTCTCGGCACCAGGCGGCGACCGCCCGGTCGCGGCGGAACGAAAGATTGTTCCCAATCTCTTCGTGGCTGAAAAGGTGGGTGAACGGCATCAACCGATGCAACTTTGCGATTTTCTCAACCATTTCTCCGTGTGCGATGAGCAGGTCTGCTCCGCGATTCCGTAATTCCTGACGTAACCCGCTCACGGCCTGGAACTGAGCATTGAGGTGCATATCAGAACAATCATCGGCGACAATCATCGATGGTTCCACACCGAATAGCGGAATTACCGCCGCACCGAGTAGGTCGGCTTCGACCAGGCATGCGTTATCCGCCAGTCGTGCATCCCGCTTAATCCACCAAACTACGGTCATTCGCATCTGCGCCATCGCCTTCCCGACATTGGACCGAGCACAGCCACGGTTCGGAGGCGCTCACCTAAGTTCGCGACGATCACCACTGCTTTTTGGCCAAATCGGATGAGGGTATTCGTTGACAATGACTTGACTCATCCTGATTGAAATTTGCTCGATTGATGAGATGCGGTGCAGAACTGGCCGGATTGTATCGGAACTCTCCCTCGATCAGTTTGATTCGGATGCGATCCACAGCGCTTCGCACTCAAAGAGAACCCATCCCCCAACCAAAACTGTTCAGCCCCTCATCTTCTTCCCCATCGTCGTTTACCGTGTCGATTGACGTAATCTCCATGGATAAGATGTTGACCGATTCCCGACATTCAGAATCTTCAAACGGCCTGGGATAGAGATTCAACACGAACATTTCGCCGAAATATTGCCCAGATACGGTCTTGCCCGGAGTCACCCGTTCAGCCTGTTTGTGATTTCGCGGTCTCTGATTTCGAGTTTCGACGGAATTCACGAGAATTCCAGGCTGCTTGGCGAATTCGGCGACATCGAAGCGGAAATGGGCCCAGATTTTCTCTTGCTTTACTTGTCCCAACACAAGTTGATACACGGGAGCCAGATTGATGTACCAGACATCCTGCTGAAGCTGACACGACCAATCGACACGATGGCTGGGTGCCAGGTATTGCCATGCATTTCGGACTGCGGTCTTAAAATGGTCCTCGTCAAATGGCAGTGATTCGCGTTGATCGCTCAGAAACTGCAGCGCCAAATCTCGCGCTTCCTTTGAATCGCTCCTGACGGCATCTCGCACGCGAATCATGGCGTCAACTCGTGTCGGATCAAGTTTGACGATGAGAATCGCTGCCCGTGTTGCCAGCGCCTCGTCCTCGATTTGAGACCAGTCTTCCAGATACGGAATTGCGTCGACAGCCAACGACCCGAAACAGGGAAGTACGGAAAGTACAGTTTCTCGCACGGTTTCGTTTTCGTCGTCGAGAGACCCGATAAGTGCGGGCAACGCCGCATCGGATTCTGGACGAGAATTCCCGAGAATTTGAATTGCATGCCTTCGGATCAACCAATCCGAATCAGCAAGACAGTCGATGAGACCAGGAATAAAGCTGGAATCGATTTTGCTGAGCTGACTTAAACTCAAGATTTCGCCGTCATCGACTTCTGACTCGACAATCAGTCGCAACAGTTCATAGCGCATGTCTTTTATCATTTGAGAAGCCAGCCTTCCTCTGGGGGCCCCTGATCATTGAAAGCTTCTTTCCGCGATCGTTTCGAAATGGACTGTCGCCATGCCA
>JBIKZJ010000284.1:0-8414 GCA_044354755.1 Schlesneria sp.
CGATCTCGAAAGTGACGATCGCGGGCCTGTTTGGGCGGTGATACACCCTCGCCACCATCAGCCCGGCTGCCGCATCAAAAATTCCTTTAACAAACTTTCGGGATACAGCGCTGCCGGGTATTCCCGATTTCTCAACAGCGAATTGGCGGCGAGTTCCGTTTTGAGCCGGACTTGTTCGGCTTCGTAGTCCTGACGAATTTCCTGGACATGGCTCTGCAGACTCGATCGGATGGCACTCAGACGGTGATGCTGATCCGTGGTCAGTCGGCCTTGCAAGGTTTTGGCGTCTCGCAGTCGTTGTGCCTCGGTCAAAAGTTGGGTCTTTTCGGCAATCAATCCCGCCACCGCAGCAGCGTCTGCCAAATGACGATCGGGGTTGTAGGTGAGATCACGTAATCGGTGCTGGATGTTTCGCAGTTGGAATTCCGTCGTCGCGAACAGATCCCCCAAGGGTAAATAGAGGGTTGCCGAGACCGTCAGAAATGAGGGGGCTTTGAATCCGAACAGCCGCTCACAAATCCGGTCTGTCATGGTGTCATATTTGGCTCCGCCGATTCCGTGGAGGAACAAGTCGGCCAGGCAGATGCGGGTGAATAACGTGGTCGTCAGGGCTCGTGTCCTCAGCCGAATCCCCTGCAGCGGCAACGCGGCCATGAGGGCCACGGCGTCATCCAGTGATCCCTGTTCCGTGTAGGGAAGACGGGCGAAAATTTCGTTACGCATTCGCAATTCGCAGACCGAACCGATCCGTCGCACAAACAGGCGACCTCGGTCGGACTCACCCGCCCGCCAGACCCAGAAGGGGGCTTCGAGCCATCCATCGGCAGTTTCCAGGTCGGGGACCGGTTGCATCCGGTTTCGCAGACGATGTGCCCGGCGATACTCCCCCACCGCGTCGTTATAAATCGTGTGGAATTCGGGAAGTCGCATCATCAGATGTGCGAAGAACCAGTGAAACGGTTCGGTTTCACAGAGCTGCGACATCGGCAATTCGAGATTTCCCAGTCCCCAGCTTCGTTCCACGTACGCCCGAAACCCGGTCAACCCATCGCACAGGCGTCCCGAGTTGGCCATCGCCTGGACTGCGGCGGGCCAGGCCGTTCCGATCAGGGGATCAAATCCCCATGATTGGCGGATTCGCTGGGCGACATCGGCCCCGAAGGTCTGAAACTGTGCTGGATCCAGTACTTGCGCTTCTTCCCAGGGAAGCGGGGGACGGGGAAGGTCAAATTGAACTCGATCGATCCGAATCTGACTCGCCGTTCCCGAGGGGACCCGGATTGAGGTGCTCCCCAAGCTGTCGTTATCGATGACAAGATTCAGTCCGACCGATTTGGTCTGCTCGGCCAATTTGGCTAGGGCGAAATTCTTCGCCCAGACCCCAACGTGGAAGAGTTCGGGTTGATGGCCGCTGACCAGGCAGGAGTGATCAGCGACTTGAAAAAGCTCGGGAAGTTCAAGATTCAGGATCGAGCGACTATACGCCTGCGCAGCACGGATCGCGGACTTTCGCGCTGCGGTCCGCAGACTGTCCAGGGAACGTCCATGCAGTACGCAACTCGACTGGGCGAAGAGCTTTCGATTCTCTTCCACCCAAGCCGAAGCGGTTTGCAAATCGGGGATACTTAAAAAGGACCTGTCCTCACGCGGAACCCGAAAACGCGGAGGAGATAACGTGTCTTGCATGGCTCGACATTAACCGAATCCCACCCCATTTCTGAAGTGATCTGAGCCTCGCAATCGAAAATTAAGAAATTGCCAGCAGGATCCCGTACTGTTGCACGATGGCAAACCGGGTCACCAACCGGACCAGTTCGGTCAGGGATCGGACTTCGAGCTTTCTCATCAGCGAGGCCCGTCGCATTTCGACCGCCCGCTCGGTAATGAGTAATCGCTGTGCCAAGACCTTATTGGGGAGACATTCCATCAACAAATCGAGGACCGCACGATCCTTGAGTGTCAACTTGTCCATCCGGCATTCGACGGCGGCCCAAAAGGCTCGTCGACGATACAACTCTTGATCCGACTCGTGCACCAGGAGGGAGGCGGGTGTCTCCGTTTCCTGGGCCTGGACGCCGAACCGCGAGAGCTGATTCAAGACGTATCCACGGCTCGAGGCATCGCCACCAATCACATGGACTGAGGGATACCGGTTGGTTTTTTCCAAATAATCTGTTGAGTAGTCGTTGAGTGCTATCATAATGAGAAATAATACAATGCAACCTGCGTTCCAAAACCAAATTTGTGAGACGCACGTTATGTCATTTCTGCAAATGACTCAGCAAATCAAGGGTGAAATGCGGTTATCTCGACGAATTTGGGTTCCGTCCGCTCCCGGCTTGTTGCTGAATATGACAGCATGGATGCCCAAGACTCAGCCGTGTCAACCGACGCCGGTTTCTCTCAGGTGGATTCCAGCGTGACTACCAGCCGTTCACCACCAAATTCCACCACGTCACCCGCGACGAGTTTCTTGCCACGACGTGTTTCTACCACGCCGTTCAGCATGACTTCTCCCCCTTGAATCAGGATTTTGGCTTCGCCGCCAGACCCAACAATTCCGACCTGCTTCAGAAACTGATCGAGCGTAATCACGAGGGGATTCGAGGGGGTCACGATGAATGTTTTCCTTAAGAGTCACGTTCCAATTTAACCTCAGGCTTGATGGGCAACGACATCTTCGCCAACGGGTCGCGGCATCTTAACGAGTTTTGAGGCTTTCGGGTCGATTCACTCGTCGATTTCGATTTTTGTCCCTGCAAAATCCCTGGCAAGCGATTTTGTCGAAGGATCCAAGACTTGGGATGCCCGTCATTCCGTCCGATTCCCTGCAGAATTTGGGTGACAAACCGGCGTTTGGTGGTGCGAAGTCCAGCCTGCAAACGCTACGATTCGCTGAGGATCCGCTGAAAGATATCCTTCAGCGGCATTCGATTCAGACTCGTTTTCAGAATCAGCACTGTTTTCAGCACTGTTCAGAGAGGAACGACCTTCATGTGGCTCGATGGCAATCGATTCCGAAAGATGACTCGACGGATCGCGGCTTTGGTTTTTCTGTCGCTGTGCTGGCTGTCAGGCGCTACGGCAAACCTGGCGGCTCAGGAAGCTCTCGATCAGGCCATCAGCGTCATCACACAGCAGCCCCATTTCAAACACGCTCATTGGGGAGCGCTGTTTGTGGATTTGCAGACGGACCAAGTGTTGTTCGCGCATCAAGCCGACAAACTGTTTGTTCCTGCGTCGACCACGAAGCTCTTTTCCGTTGCCTGTGCACTCGATGCACTCGGATCCGGCCATCAGTTTCTGACCCCGGTCGTCCGGCGTGGAGCCGTTAATGAACGGGGTGAACTGCAGGGGGATCTGATTCTGGTCGCCTCGGGCGATTTGAGTTTTGGCGGCAGGACCACTGCCGAGGGGGCCATCGCGTTTGCCAATGGGGATCACACTTATGCCAATGGAAATCCGGATGCGGAACTGACCGAGCCTGATCCGCTGGGGGGACTGAATCAATTGGCGGCACAAGTCGTTGCGTCGGGAATCAAGCGGCTACGGGGTGATGTGTTAATCGATGATCGTTTGTTTGATCCGGCCGAATCAACCGGCAGCGGCCCCAGTCGGGTGACTCCTTGCATGATCAATGACAACGTGATTGACTTGGTGATCACCCCTACCGCCGTCGGCCAGCTGGCCCAATTGACATCCCGCCCCCAGACGGCAGCAATTCAGATCGAATCCAAACTGGTCACGGTGGAAGCGGACAAGCCGCTGGCCGTGACGATTCGGGACCTTGGACATGGTCGTCTGTTTGTCTCGGGGCAGATTCCCCTGGGACATAAGCCGGTGGTCCGGATCAGCGAGGTCGAGGATGCTCGGCGGTTTGCCCGGACGCTGTTCATCGAGGCGCTACAGCGGGCGGGGGTTCAAGTCGACGCCCCGACGGTCGAGGGTACTCCGACGGCGGTACTTCCGACCGCTGCCGAAACCCGCGAGCTGCCGCAAGTGGCGGTGCTGAAGTCTCCCCCGTTTTCTGAATCGGCCAAGCTGATTTTGAAGGTGAGTCACAATTTGCAGGCGAGTACGCTGCCGCTGCTGGTTGCCAGCAAACAGGGGGAACGGACACTCGCCGCTGGCCTGAAGCGACAGCAAGCGTTCCTGAAACAGCTGGGCGTCGATGTCGATACGATTTCGTTTGCGGGGGGAGCGGGAGGTGCTCGGGGTGATTATGTGACTCCGCAGGCGACCGTGCAGCTTTTGAAAGGGATGGCGAAACGGCCCGATTTTTCCGCGTATCGGAACGGGCTGCCACGATTGGGGGTCGACGGAACACTGGTCAAAAACCTGCCACCCGAGAGTCCCGCACGGGATCAGGTTCAGGCAAAAACCGGCACGCTGTATAGCGATAACACCATGAACGGGACGGTGCTGATGACCAGCAAGGCGTTGGCCGGTTACCTGACGACCGCCAAAGGGCGTACGCTCGGGTTCGCGATCTTCGTCAACAACGCGCACATTCAGGGTGGGGTGACGACGAAGACCTTCGGGGATGATTTGGGGAAGATTTGCGAGACCGTCTATCTCAGAGAATGATTTTTGATTCACCGCCCAGGATGAAGAATTCCCCCTCCTCTGGAAACCGGCTGCCAACTTGGGTAAACATGAGGGACCCCTTAACTCAAGAAAGAACGCATGTCTTTTCATCACACCACGCTCGGCAACGGACTCGAAGTTGTTGCCGAGACCAATTCCGACGTCCACAGCGTCGCCTTCGGCTTTTACGTCAAGGCGGGTGCTCGCGACGAATCCCCCGCCGTTTCCGGCGTCAGCCACTTCCTCGAACACATGGCCTTCAAGGGGACCGAACGATTCTCGGCCGAGGATGTCAATCGGATTTTCGATGAGCTGGGGGCGGATAACAACGCGGCGACCGGCGAAGAGAGCACAGTCTATTACGCTGCGACGCTGCCGGAATATCTTCCGCAGACCTTCGAAATTCAATCGAGTATCCTGTTCCCGACCTTGCGTCAGGAGGATTTTGATGTCGAGAAAAAAGTGATCCTGGAAGAAATCGGCATGTACGCCGACCAGCCTTCTTCGGTCGCCTACGACAATGCGATGCAGTCGCATTTTCAAGGGCATCCACTGGGACAATCGATCCTCGGGACGGCCGAGAGTGTGGGGGCCTTGTCGTCTGAACAGATGCGGCAGTACCACCGCGAGCACTATCTGGCGGGGAACATCGTGCTCGCCGTGACCGGCCATACCGACTGGAAGACGGTTCTCGAACTGGCCCAGCAGCACTGTGCCCACTGGCCCAAAGGAGAGACGGTCCGCAAGACCCAACCGTCCAAACCCAAGCCATCGACGAAGTACATTTTGAAAGATCAATGTCAGCAAGAGCAGATCATTCAACTCGCCCCCGCTCCCTCGGGGAGCGACCCCTTACGGTTTGCCGCCGAACTGATGGCGGTGGTTGTCGGCGACGACTGTAACAGTCGCCTGTATTGGGACCTGCTGGACCCCGGCCTGGTCGAGTCGGCCGAGATGGGCTACTACGAGTATGAAGAGACGGGAGCTTATCTGACCTTTTTGAATGGTCCACCGGAAGAGACGAAAGCGAATTTGGCGCGGATCGCCAAGATTTACGCCGATGTGAACAAACGGGGGGTGACTGCGGACGAATTGGAACAGGCCAAAAATAAAGTTTGTTCGCGGCTCGTGTTGCGGGGGGAACGTCCGATGGGACGCTTGGGGGGACTCGGCAACAACTGGCTGTTCCGGCGCGAGTACCGCAGCATTGCGGATGATGTGGCGATTGTGCAAAACATCACGGCGGCCGATATTCGGACGTTGCTCGACCGGTTCCCGCTGGCTCAGACCACCACTATCGGCGTCGGACCTCTGACTCGTTGATCGGTCTCATCAAACCGGATGACGGAATGACATGACTGTGGCGACTCCGAACTGAGATCCTCATCGACCTGAGACGATAGCCGTAATTGGCAGGGGTTTCGTCTTTTTACCACAGTCATTTACGTACCATCGTCCCCACAGAAATCCGCCGGATCATTTCCTTTTCACACCAATACTTCACACCCATACGGATTGAAAACATGCTGCTCACACTGAATCGAACCGTCCCTTGGCTGGTGCTGGCAACCTTGTTTGTTTCCACGAGCCTGACCGCTCAAGAGACACCCAAGGGTGAGCTCATCAAGTACACGTTCGACCAGTCCCGGATTTTTCCGGGGACGACTCGTGAGGTTGCGGTCTACATTCCTCGACAGTACGACCCGGCCAAACCGGCTTGCGTGTACGTCAATCAGGATGGGATTCAGTACAAAGCTCCTGAGGTATTTGACGAGCTGATCCACAAGCAAGAGATGCCAATCACGATTGGTGTGTTCGTGACACCGGGTATTGTGAAGCCGACTTCGGATCAGGCATTGCCTCGCTTTAACCGCAGCTTCGAATACGACGGGTTGGGGGATGCTTACGCTCGTTTTCTGCTGGAAGAATTGCTGCCCGATGTCGAGACGCGTAAAGCGACCGATGGCCGTCCCCTGAAACTCTCGAACGACGGCAATGATCGTGCCATCGGTGGGGCGAGCAGTGGGGCCATTGCGGCCTTCACCGCTGCCTGGGAACGTCCCGACGCCTTCCGCCGGGTCTTCAGTGCCATTGGAACCTATGTTGGTCTGCGGGGGGGACAGAATTATTCGACCCTGATCCGCAAATACGAACCGAAACCACTCCGAATTTATTTGGAAGATGGCAGCAAGGACCAGAACATTTATGGTGGTGACTGGTGGATGGCGAATCTGGCGATGGAACGATCGCTGTCCTTTGCGGGTTATGAAGTGGCCCACGAATGGGG
The DNA here is from genome assembly GCA_044354755.1 of Schlesneria sp. GTDB lineage: Bacteria > Planctomycetota > Planctomycetia > Planctomycetales > Planctomycetaceae > Schlesneria. The sequence goes on from JBIKZJ010000284.1 coordinate 6,875, forward strand.
TGAGGGTGGTCATAACGGCGAACATGCCACGGTCCTGTTTCCCGACGCCATGCGCTGGTTATGGAAAGATTGGCCGGCGGGCGTTCAGGCCGGCAAAGGCTCGCCTCAATTGCAGGACCTTTTGATTCCTGGCGAAGACTGGAAACTGGTGGCAGAGGGCTATCGCTTTACCGAAGGACCCGCGGTCAACGCCAAGGGAGAAGTCTTTTATAACGATGTCAGTGCCAGCAAAACGTTTCAGGTGATCAACGGGGGAATGGTCAAAGAATTTCTGGCCGATTCGAAACAAGGTGACGGGCAGGCTTTTGGACCTGACGGTCGCCTATACGCCAACGCCGGTGCCACCAGTCAATTACTCGCCTGGGACGCGCAAGGAAAATCCTCGGTGATTGCCGATGGTTTTCGTGGTAATGATCTCGTGGTGAATCATCGTGGCGGGATTTACGTCACCAACCCCGGTTGGAACGGAACCGACCCCAGCAAGATTTACTATATCAGCCCGCAGGGTGAGAAAAAGGTGGTGGATACCGGACTGAAATTTTCGAACGGCATCTGTCTCTCGCCCGACCAGTCTCTGTTGTACGTGGCGGATAGTCGCACGCACTGGTTATACAGCTATCAAATTCAGGCGGATGGCTCGCTGGCTCATAAGCAGAAGTATTTCCATCTGCATGAACCAGACACCGCCGAAGACAGCGGACCCGACGGCGTTCGCTGCGATCGGGACGGTCGGGTTTGGGTTGCCACGCGGATGGGCCTGCAAGTCTGTGATCAGCCCGGCCGCGTGAACTGTATCATCCCAACTCCAAACGGAAAGGTTTCCAACTTAACCTTCGGCGGCGAAAACTTCGACGTGCTGTACTGTACCTGTGGAGATCGGGTTTATTCCCGCAAAGTGAAGGTGAAGGGAGCGAATGGGTGGGATGCTCCGAACAAGCCGGGGAATCCACGGTTGTGAAGGAAGTTTTCAGTTTTCAGTTTTCAGTTTTCAGTTTTCAGTTTTCAGTTTTCAGTTTTCAGTTTTCAGGGGTTAGGGGTTAGGGGTTAGGGGTTAGACGAGGACGGATTTTTCTGCAGTTTCAGTTGGTTGAGGGTTTTTCAATCGATTGAGCGGGGCTGATAAGCTTTCTGTGGCTGAGGCGATTTGTCGTAGAATTTCGGCGGCGCGCGAGGCAGGGGCACCCGTATATTTCGCCAAATGAATCATGGTGACCAGTTCGCGGACCCAGGCGAGCGTGGTCATCAGATCTTCGTCGAGTTGATCACGGACTTGTTTCAGCTGACTGATGTTATCCAGCCTCGTTTTTTCCCGGCTGGCCCAGCGATGCTGCTGTGAATCCGACCCCGAATCGCTGGTGGTCTCGGTCGTGTTGCTTTCGGTCGAAGTCTCTGGATCCGTGAACGAGATTGAGGTGACGCCGATCGAATTTGTGGTGAGTAAATCGTTCAACTCACGGATCCGGTCGGCTTGGTTTCGGAGGGTGGTTTTGAGTTCCATGATTCGCGGCTGTTCACTCGAAAAGAGATCCTCGGCCCAGCC
>JBIKZJ010000286.1:0-8397 GCA_044354755.1 Schlesneria sp.
CCACCGTACTTTCAGCAAGGCGGCTTTTCGGATTTCAACAGGTATACGCGGTTCCAGTTTAAGGAAAACGACCATGTCAGACTCGCGGGTTTGTGTAGGGAACTTGACCAACGTGGGATACGCTGGGCCGTGAGCAATAGCGATACCGCAATAGTCAGGGAACTGTTCCAGGGCTTCGAGATGATTCCAATTTTGAATCGTCGAGAAATTAATTTGAATTCTCAAGCGCGAACGATAACGGAACTCCTAATCGTAAATTACGAAGTTCCGAAAGCAAAACAACTGTTTGATTAATTTGCAGTCGCCGACACCCAAGAGGCAAATATCATCATTGGTAAATTGACGCTGACGCAGGTGTGTAATTCTGACGTGATGCCATAAAACTCCGCACGATGCTGATCTCCATAAGCCCATGAAAATTAGAGACGTAAAATTTTCTATTGATGCGACTTCCCGTAGACAAGACGTCTCGGAATTATGTCGGGAGTGAGTCCGGACTTCCAGTGCTGAGAAGACTTCTTGCAGCCCGAAAAACCTCGTAACCTTCTCGTTTTCTCTCTTCCGAGCCCCATCGGTGTCGCGAACGGGTCCAACACAAGTTAAGGTGTTGGGCGCGCTGATCGCCGGAACATTCGGACGAGATTTCCCCGCGATGGTGGTACTTTTGGCGCAAATTTCCCGAGGAATCAACGATGATCACCCAACCGGTATGCAAGACTTTGTGATCGAGCCGCTTTAAAGTTGTCACCGCACTGATGATACGGGTGCTGATCGATATCAGTTCGTGGGGTATTCTGAGGGGCATTGGGGAGAATACTTCGACGCCGAACTCGAAGAAAACGGTCGCATGATCCTCGCAAGGCTATATTGTCGACGCTTGCACCGATCGTGCGTTGAAATTCATTGAGATTCATCAACACCAATCCTTTCTCTGCTATGTCCCTTTTACCAACTTCCATTCCCCTTGGGCCGTTTCAGCACAGGATTGGGATCGCTGATTGAGCTGACTTGCGGACGGGGACGTGTCACAGGCTCTGTGACCCCCGGTTGGAATCCCCGCTTGTACACGAATCAGAACACGGTACACGAATCAGGACACTGTACACGAATCAGGACACTGTACACGAATCAGGACACTTTGCCGCGACCGCGGGGCGAGTCGACCATGAAGGCATTTCGACCGCTGAAGCTCGGGGTCATCTCCCTCACGAAGGGAAAGGCTCCTCTGATCTTGCGGGCTTTGGAAATTCCGCACAAGTCGGTCATGGAAGTTCGTCGGATCACAATGACGCTCCTGGATGAGGAAACCCAGCCGTAGCCACCGGCTGATCAGAGTTTCTGACCGATCGAAAGCCATCTTCGACATTGCAGCCAGCCGATTCCTCTTGTCGAAGCTCCCTCAACAGAGCTAAGATCGAAGGGAAGCGAAGATCGAACGAAATGGTTTTCAACAATTTACGCAGGAAAACGGATGTTCCGGCGGTTTGCCCCTACAGAACTGAGTCAGCTTCAACCGCAGCGGATTTGCCTCATCAAACCGAGTGCTCTCGGCGATGTCGTGCAAACATTGCCCCTCTTGAACGTGCTGAAACAGCGATTTCCCGACGCAAAAATTTCGTGGGTCATCAATCGCGAATTGCGGGACCTCGTTGATGGGCACCCCGCCCTGGAGGAATCGATTCCGTTTGACCGACGTGGTGGCTGGAAAGCCTGGGTAGGGCTGCTCAAAACCCTGCGGCAGCGTCGGTTTGATTTTGTGTTGGATCTGCAGGGTCTGTTGCGATCAGGTGTGATGACGATCGCCACCGGTGCCCGGGTTCGGGTCGGCTTACAGACGGCTCGAGAAGGATCGCACCTGACGCTCAACTCAGTGATCCCCAACACCATTCGTGATATGCCAGCCCATACCCGCTACTGGCAAGTTGCCGAAGTCCTTGGTCTCGGTTCTCAGGCCCGCGACACTTTCATTGCCACCTCCTCCGCTGATCAGACTTGGGTCGAACAGCAATTACAGCGGCTTCCTCGTCCCCTGTTTGCCGTTCATCCAGGTGCCCGCTGGGAGACCAAACGGTGGCCGGTCGAAAAGTTCGCCGAATTAATGCGTCGCGCCTCCCGTACCTGGGGGGGGAGTCTGCTGATTTTGGGAAGCAAGTCAGAACGTCACGATGCCGATCAGTTAAGCCGGTTATTGAATTTAACGGGTGATTTTCCTGTCCCCCGGCACGTCGTCAACCTGGCGGGCGAATCGACGCTCAAGCAACTTGCGGCATTGCTGAGTCAGGTCGATGTTGCGATCAGTAACGATTCCGGGCCCATGCATCTGGCGGCAGGATTGGGTGCGCCGACGCTTGGTCTGTTCACCTGCACTTCCGCCATTCGCTCGGGTCCACCCGGTGATCAACATGAAATGGTTTCCACAACGGTTTCTTGTGCGGCAGGCTATCACAAGACCTGTCCCCATCGTGGTGAAGGGCACCTGGCCTGCTTTCGGGAATTGGATGTGGAACGTGTCTGGATGGGACTTCAGCGGTTGGTTCAGAAAAATGAAATCGAACAAAAGGTGGCGTAGTCCAGATTGATCTGTCACCGATCCTGCTGATCGCCAATTGACGACCTCAAGTCAATCCGGCTACAAGTGGTCTGGTTGTTGTCTGTTATTAACTCACTCGGCGACAGTTTCCTGGAAGAAGGCTCGCCTCCCCGGGATTGTCGCTCTGCAGAAGAAACGAATTGTCATGTCCTCGGAAGAGACTCCCTCCTCAAACTCTGCTTCGAACTTTATCCGTGAACTCATTGATGCTGACAATGTGTCGGGGCGGTTTGATGGTCGAGTCCATACACGATTTCCCCCCGAGCCGAACGGCTATCTGCATATCGGTCACGCGAAATCGATTTGCCTGAATTTCGGCTTGGCCAAAAAATATGGCGGCCAATGCAATCTCCGTTTTGACGACACAAATCCTGCGAAAGAAGATGTCGAGTACGTCGATTCGATTCAGGAAGATGTCCGCTGGCTCGGATTTCACTGGGATAATCTGTTCTACGCATCCGACTATTTCGAGACGATCTATCAATATGCCGTAACCCTGATTGAGAAGGGCCTGGCGTACGTTGATAGTTCGTCAACGGAAGAAATTCGTCGGTTACGTGGATCGTTGACCGAGCCCGGCACGCCGGGCCCCTTTCGCAATCGTGCTGTCGCCGAGAATCTCGATCTCTTTCGCCGAATGCGCGGGGGCGAATTTCCTGATGGGGCCCATGTGCTGCGAGCCAAGATCGACTTAGCTCATAAAAACGTGAACATGCGCGATCCGCTCCTCTACCGCATCCGTCATGCGGAACATCACCGGACCGGAAATACCTGGTGTATTTATCCGCTCTACGATTTTACGCATGGCTACAGCGATTCACTCGAACGGATCACGCATTCGATCTGTACCCTGGAATTTGAAAATCATCGTCCCCTTTATGATTGGCTGATTGAGGTGCTGGATCTGTACCACCCTCAGCAGATTGAATTTGCCCGGCTGAATCTGACGCACATGATGATGAGCAAGCGGAAGCTGCTGGAACTGGTCGAAACCGAGTCGGTTTCAGGTTGGGATGATCCGCGGATGCCGACGATTGCTGGCATTCGTCGACGTGGATATACCCCCGAGGCGATGCGGGCCTTTTGTGACGAGATCGGTGTCACCAAGTTCAATGGCCTGACCGAGATTGTGGTCCTCGAAAACGCGGTTCGCTCGGACTTGAATAAACGTTCCAACCGGGTGATGGCCGTGATCAATCCCATCAAGGTCGTGATCGATAATTATCCCGAGGACCTGGTCGAAGAATTGGAAGCGGTGAATAACCCTGAGGACGAATCCGCTGGTACGCGACTTGTTCCGTTCTCGAAAGAGCTCTACATCGAGCGGGACGATTTTATGGAAGTCCCGGCGAAACAGTTTTTCCGCATGTCACCGGGCCGAGAAGTTCGGTTGCGTTGGGGATATTTGGTCACCTGTCAAAGTGTGGTGAAAGACTCGGTCACAGGGGAAGTGACAGAACTCCACTGCACCTACGATCCCCTGACGCGGGGTGGAAACCCACCGGATGGACGTAAAGTGAAGTCGACGATCCACTGGGTTTCGGCGAAACATGCAGTGAGTGCCGAGGTTCGTCTTTACGACCACCTGTTCTCGATTGCTAACGTCGCCGAGATTCCGGAAGGGGAAGACTGGAAAACCTATCTGAATCCTCGTTCGCTGGTGGTGGTTCCCGCAGCCAAACTCGAGCGATCACTGACGACTGCCCAACCTGGCGACCGATGCCAGTTCGAGCGGATCGGCTATTTCTGTGTCGATAAAGAATCGACTGCTGAAAAGCTGGTCTTCAACCGAACAGTGACCCTCAAGGACGACTGGGCCAAAATCCAGAAAAAGCAGGGTACGTAATCGAGCGACTGCAGCCTGTCGTGTTTGATCTTCCGCTGCGGAATATTGCTCGAGAACACTGACTGACAACAACTTGCAGCCGACCATATTGGCTGCAAGTTGTTGCGAGTGGCAGTCGGTTAGCTGGCCAGTTTCTGTGCCGTCGGTGCAGACGTTTTCCGGACACGCGGTTCGCTTTTCCAGCGTCGGTGAACCCAGAAGTACTGTTCGGGAGCCCTGCGGATGGCTCGTTCGAGGGCTGACGTAAACTGGCGGGTGATTTCTCCGACCGGGTCACCACTTTGAACGTGACGAGGATCAATCACCGTTTCGCAACCCACCTCGAACCGGGACCAGGTTGACTCGTCAAACCGATCTGGTCGCCGGATGGAATATCCGACCATCACCAGGGCGTCGTACTCTAAGGCAAGCAGCGCGATCGATTTAAATGTCGAGGCGGGGCTGCCGAAAAAATCGACGAAAATTCCGCGTGGGCCTGCATCTTGATCACACAGGAGTCCCAGATTTCCACCCTTGCTGAGCAGGGCTGTCATTTCGTCAAAATCACCTGACTTTAATAACAACCGATGACCTGTGTTTTCACGCTGCTGCCGAAACCAATCATGCAAATAGGGGTTGTCCATCTCGCGTGCCACGACGCCCATCGGAAACCCCCACAATCCAAACAGGGTGGTCCCGATTTCCCAATTTCCAAAGTGACCACCCAGCATCAGGACTCGCCGCCCGGAACAGATCGCTTCGTTCGTGCGGGTGAAGTCAGCGAAGTCAACGAGTTGGCGATAAGAGTGCAGGTGGAGTTTGCGTGCGGACTGAACCGTTTCGGCAGTGGTTCGAAAGAGGTGAACCCACATGTCAAAGACCAGTTGTTCCCGTTGCGTTTCCGAATACTGTTCTCCAAAAGCACGAATCAGATTATCACGCGCAACGGCATATCGGGTCCATTTTCTCGGTAGTCCATAATGGATCACGAACGCCAATCCGCGTGCCAGCTGTGCCGTCGTTCGTGGTGAAAGAGAATCAATGATGCAAATAAAAGTCTGAAAAACAAAGAATTCCAGTCGGTAACGCAGTTTCAGCGTCCAGCGGATGCGAGTTTTTACGGGGGGTTCAGTGGTGGTCATCGTCTTCTCATAGAGAACGGAGATTCGGTTGATGGCAACGGGAGTTCTTGGGAAAGACCCGCTGACTCTTGTCGCTAACGCGATATCGCTCACGAGTTATCGCTAACGGGTTATCGCTAACGGGTTATCGCTAACATGCGACCTTCAGCCCTATCGGGTGCTCGCGATCCAGCGATTCGTTGGCGAGGATCGCCTGAATTCCCTGCTGCTGAAAAAAGCGGCGAATCCGCGACTGTCCCCGCCACAGATGCAGTAATCGACTCTGTTGTTGCAACTCGGGAAGCAGCAGTTCCGTGGCGTGGTTCAGATGGACAACCCGCTTGCCGACGGCGATTGGATCCAGCAAGCGGCACTCATACCCCAACCGCGTCAAATCGGCATGCAATCCCTGTCCTGCCGTCATCGTCGGGTGGTCATTGTAGGTGAGGCCGTGACGGATCATCGCCTCACGACGGTATAAGCCGCAATGACTGCGAATATAGGGAACTTGGTTTCGCAGGCGAACCGGTCGAAATCGTTTCCACCACATCAGGGCGTCTTCCCCTCGACGCAGCCATTCTTGAACAGGGGTCCGGAGCACGAGTTTGTCGGTTCCAATCGCCGCAATCCGCTCGTCGTTCAGCAGGGGATTCAAGTGATAACTCAACCAGTCTGCCCGGATGGGAATCGTATCCGTGTGGATCGTCAATACGAACGGAGCCCGTGCGGCCTCGAATCCGATCGTCACCCCCTCACGATGCGCGACACTCCCTTTGGCAATGCCGCTGGGCCGTTCAATCAGACGGATCCACTCGACGCTTCTCAGATAGGCTAACGAGTCCTCACCCTGCGACGCATTGTCGACGACGATCACTTCATAAGGGATCTCGTGCGTGAATTGACGAATGCTGCGTAGGCAAAGCTTAGCCAGTTCCGGCGTTTGATAGTGCGGAACAATGATTGAGACGAGAGGATTCATGAGTGTCCCATTTCCTGCTGAGTTTGGAAAGTGGTGTGCGGCGTGGATCGCCACCATTGTTGTAGCCGGTCAAACTTGCGGCGCCACCAGGACATCCCATCCCGATCGATCGCCTGCTGTGCCAGCAGTTCTGCCTGGTCCAATAAGGGAAGCCATCGGGCCAGTTCCGGTTGCTCAGGAATCAATTGTTGGGTGAGGTGTTTCCGGAGATCAACCAATCGCTCACGCCGCCGAATTCGCTGCTGGCTTCGGTCCGCAAAATCGCGTTGTTTCCGCCGATAACTTCCCACTGGACGGCGCAGTCCACAGGTCTGATTACCATGCAAGCGATACCGCGTGATTAATTCCGATGTGCAGACGCCATGAGCCCCGAGCAACTCGCACATCACAGAAATCCAGTGATCATGCACCCAACTCGTCGGAATCGGTGAGAGCGGTTTGAGGCAAGCGGCTCTGAGCAACATCGTCGCTCCCAGCACGCGATCCGATTGCAATAACAGATGCCGCGCGGTGGACTGGAAATCCCCCTGCAGGAATGAACCGGGGGGGGTGCGATATTGTTCCCAGAGTCGTCCGTTGAGGGGCTGGCTTTCACCATCAATCAATTCGGCGTCCGAGCAGGCATAGCCTGCCGTGGGATGCTGCTGCATCAATTTCACCAAGCGTGAAAGTTTATCGGGTCGCCATTCGTCATCCTGATCCGACAACGCAATGAAGTCACCTGTACAGCGCTGGATCGCCTGATCAAAGTTTCTACCAACCCCCAATCGTTCGGCGTTGCGATGAAAATGGACGGGAAATGGTGCCGTTCTGGCAAACTCCTGAATCAACGATTCGGTCTCGTCGGTCGATCCATCATCACCGATGACCAGTTCGTCTGGCAACCGGTTCTGATTCAGGTAACTTGCCAGTTGGGCCGGCAGGTAGCGTGCACCATTGAACGTACAGAGTACGATTGAGACGCTTTCGCGACCTGCGTGGATTTCGAACAGGCGCTGCGAATCTTGTTTATGTGGCATGGCGATGCTCCGGTGGTGAATCACGGTAACCTGGGGCTTCCACAAAAGGCGATCCTGTTTCCGCAATGCGCTTCCCCCGTCCAGCGAATGAAGGAAGCAACCGTTTGATCGTCGTTCGCACTCGGGTTTCCACGACAATCCAGCACCAGAGCAGTGCGATTTTTGTGATGCGAATCGAGGTGGTCAACAGATCTTTGCGGAACAGATGGTGCCGGTAATAATGCCGACAAGCATTCACCAACCCTCGCCACCGATCACGAGCCGGCAATTGACTCCAGCTCAATCGGCACATGTGGTAAAACATCTCTCCACACATCTCAACGTTCTCACGATAAGTCAGTTTTTTTCGTGCGTTGTGGTTAGCGGTGTAAAAAAAAGTTGCTCGCGAGTTCCCCACAATTCGTTCGTGCAAAATCACTCCCCAGAGCCAGACCACGTCGCCACCCACCGGAGGATAGTTACACCACTCCGAAGCATGCTTCTTCACCCAATCGGTCCGATAGAGCCCATAAATCCAGATGCACGATTTAAAATTCTCGATATAGGCCTCAATGATGGCCTCGCGACCTCCATCGGGTGACGCGGGGACGATTTCCTGTTCTTTTTCGCCATTCCTGAAGGTTGTCGCGACCTGAACTTGCGGGGTCGCCAGAATCGCCTCGGGGACTGCGTCAAGCCGAGCCGCCAGTTCTTCGAGATAATTGGCAGACCAGAAGTCATCATCGGCTGCCCACATAAAATACTCACCTTTGGCCTCGTTGAGGACCCAAAGAAAGTTGGGAACGGCACCGAGATTCACGGGTTGGCGAGTCAGTCGGATCCGAGAATCTCGCTGGGCGTACTCTTCGCTGATTGCTTGCGTG
>JBIKZJ010000287.1:0-8384 GCA_044354755.1 Schlesneria sp.
GGTGATGATGCGATCTCTTTCACAGCGATCGCGACAAGACCTGGTGTTTATTTGGTTAACCAGCCCGATCGGGAACGAGTCAATGAAGACTCGTTCGTTTTGAGATTCCCAAGGGAAGGAGACGTTGTTCTATGCGATGGATCAAGTTCTGTGGTGCTGTACTCGCCGCCATGAGCATGGCAAACCTGGCTGACGCTGGATTCTGTGGTCTCACTGGAGGCTCAGGAGCCGCGAAGAGCTGCGGTTCTGCTGCAACCACGCAGCCAGCTTGTTGCAAACCCGTAATCGTTCGACCTTGCGGTCCTACGGTTCACACGTATCAAAGACGCGTTTCCGATATCAAGCCACCTTGCTGCGATTCGTGTGCCCCAAATGGGTGCTCGACCGCTGGACATGGGAATGCTTGTGGAAACGGCGCAAACGGCGGAAACGGCTCATCGAGCTGTGCCGCTCCTGCCGCGAACTGTCTGGGTGGCGGGCTGGGTGGTGGCAATGGTGCTCCCACATGTGCCGCTCCTGCTTCCAACTGTGTTGGCGGTGGACTCGGTGCTGGTAACGGTGCTCCCAACTGTGCCGCTCCTGCTGCCAACTGTGTTGGCGGTGGGCTCGGTGCTGGTAACGGTGCTCCCAACTGTGCCGCTCCTGCTGCCAACTGTGTCGGTGGTGGACTCGGTGCTGGCAACGGTGCACCGACCTGTGCCGCTCCTGCTTCGAACTGCAACGGTGGTGGCTTAGGTGGTGGCTACTCTGCCCCTGCCTGCGCTGCTCCTGCTGCGAACTGCGGTCCTGCCGCAGGTCCTGCTTGTGCCGCACCTGCGGCGAACTATGGCCCTGCGGCCACCAGCTGTGCACCAGCAGCCGCTTGCGGCACGAAATCGTGCGGCAATCTGTTCGGGGGCGGCTTCCTGAAAGGTCTGTTTGCCAAGCACAATTGTGCTGCGGTTGCTGACCCCAGCTGCGGAGCTCCTGCAGCCAGCTGCACCGCTGTAGAAACTCGGATTTGCAACGCCAATCCTTGTGATATTGCCAACTTGATCTACACGTCACAAACGGCATGCTATGCCACACAACGACGTGCGGCTCTTCGCAAACTCGGCAGCCGATATGATTGTATCTGCAACCCAGAAATCATGTCTGCCTTTATCTACGGTTTGAACGATGCTGACGAACGAGTTCGTCGCACCGCTGCAGACAAGATTGGCGATCAGATTCGCAAGAACAGCTGCTGCTGCCCAGAAGTGGTTGCCGCTCTCACTTGTGCCTTGGGTGATTGCGATCGCAGCGTCCGACGCCAAGCCGAACAAGCTCTTCGCTTGTGCGGATACGATATTGTCGATGGGAACTGCAACACCTGCTCTTCAACTGGCGGATGCGGCAACAATGGATGTGCTCCTGTTGGAAACGTTCCAACAATGATCCCTTCCATCGAACCCGCGACACCAGCTCCTCTGCCTCCAACGGAAAAGACCGGTTCAACCCGCAAGGGCCACCTGTCAACCCTGTTGGGAATGCGGATGTAGTTCGTAGCGACATGACACAATCACTATCTCAGACACCCTGAGATAATGTACTACAACGAACAGCGGCCTCCGAATTTTCGGAGGCCGTCTTCATTCTTTGGGGCGCTTCAACTATGGTTTTAGGGGCGGCTTTTCCGTCCAATCAATCATTGCATCTTTCCATGGAATGGAATCATGGCTCGTACTCGGGTGGCTCAGATACTCAAGGCAGGCGAAGCGGGGACTACGGTGGATCTCCGTGGTTGGGTTCGCACCAAACGTGAATCTAAGCAGGATTTTGCCTTCCTCGAGATTAACGATGGGAGCTGCATGAAGAATGTGCAGGTCGTCGTTGACGGAAAACTTCCCGGCTATGGATCCTTGATCAAACAGATCCATACGGGAGCCAGCGTGGCTGTGCTGGGCGAAATCAAAGAGTCACTCGGAAAAGGTCAGCGTGTCGAGGTGCATGCGACCTCGTTAACGGTTTTGGGGACTGCCGATCCCACCACGTATCCACTGCAGAAAAAAGGGCACAGTTTCGAATTTCTGCGGGAGAAGGGGCATTTGCGACCACGAACAAACACTTTCGGTGCGATTGCCCGAGTCCGAAATGCCTTGTGTGCGGCGATTCATAACTTTTTTCAGGCTCGTGAATTTCTCTACGTTCAAACTCCGATTATCACGACCAGCGATTGCGAGGGGGCCGGTCAGGTATTTCAGGTCACCACACTGGATCTGGCAAAACTGCAACAGAGCAAGGGGGCGCTCGATTATTCCCAGGACTTTTTTGGCAAGAGGGCTGGGTTGACCGTGAGCGGGCAGTTGGAAGGGGAAATCTTTGCCACCGCCGTGGGTGATGTCTATACCTTTGGCCCGACATTCCGTGCCGAGAACTCAAATACCACGCGTCACTTGGCCGAATTCTGGATGGTCGAGCCGGAAATGCCGTTCTATGAACTCGAAGACAACATGGATCTGGCGGAATCCTTTGTGCGAACAATCGTCAAAGATGTTTTGAACCGCTGCACGGAAGACCTCGAGTTTTTCCACGAGCGTATCGAACCGACGTTGCTTCCTTCGCTGCAAAACATTGTCGAGCGGGATTTCATTCGTCTCAGTTACACTGAGGCGGTCAAGATTCTGGAAGCGTCGGGACATCCGTTCGAGTTTCCCGTCGCGTGGGGACACGATCTTCAATCCGAGCACGAACGATACCTGACAGAACAGCACTTCAAGCAACCGGTGATTCTGACGGATTATCCTCGAGCGATTAAGTCTTTTTACATGCGGTGTAATGAGGATGGTCAGACAGTTCGTGCTATGGACGTGCTGGTACCCCGAATCGGCGAAATCATTGGTGGGAGTCAACGAGAAGAACGTCATGATGTCCTGGTCGATCGCATGCGGGAATGTCAGCTGGTTCCCGAGGATTACTGGTGGTATCTTGAGCTACGCCAATACGGAACGGTTCCCCACAGTGGTTTCGGTTTGGGACTCGAACGAACCGTGCAACTCGTCACCGGCATGACGAATATCCGCGATTGCATCCCCTTCCCACGAACGCCGAAAAGTGCCGACTTTTAATGCGTCAGTGCGGTTCTCGACAGGGGCCTGCCGATCATTTTTCCGATCCGGTGTGGTCTCAATCTCGGGAATTCGGGTAGAATCCGTCCCGTCGGATTAGGGTCGCTGGATTGCCAGGTGGCAGTTTGGGTCGCAGATCACAAAATCACCGAGAAGGCATTTTTTATTGGTCGTCTGGACGAAAATGAAATGTTCGGCTGCAGAGAAATTGGGCTTGCCTGCCCATGTGCTGTTCAATCAGCCCAGCAGGTATTTGTGTCATCGGATTGCTTTTCCGTCCGTCATCGCAAGCGTCGTCGGGGGGATTCTGTTTTGGGTTTTGATCGCAGGATCAGGTTGGGCAGACGAAGAACAAGAACCGCTCGTGCCGAATCAGCCCCTCAAGACCGGTTCGCTGGTCATCATGGGGGGTTCAGAGCGATTCAGCCACCGGGAATTTTGGGATGAAATTGTCGAGTTGGCAGGGGGCCCTGGCTCAAAAATTGCCGTATTTCCTACCGCGAATGGCGATCCGGTCAAAAATGGAGGCAGGGTGATCGCGGCGCTGAATAAAGCGGGCGCCGATTCGTTCCTGGTCCCTGTCGCCTGGAAAAAAGTGGCGCTCACTCCGGTGGAAGCGGTCTCTGACCCAGATCTGGTTGCGCAGGTCCGCGAGGCGACTGGCGTTTTTCTGATCGGCGGCGATCAGGACAAAATTGTCAAAGCGCTGTTCACACCAGAAGGTCATCAAACCCCGATGCTCGAGGCCTTGTGGAATGTCTACCACAAAGGTGGGGTGATCGCGGGAACCAGTGCTGGTGCTGCCGTGATGAGTCGCGTGATGTTTCGCGATGCCGAGTCGGTTCTCGAAACGATGTTAAAAGGGGTTCATTTCGGCAAAGAAATCGATCGTGGCCTGGGTTTTCTGGACGGTGATTGGTTCGTTGATCAGCACCTCTTTGTGCGCGGTCGGTTTGCCCGCACGCTGGTTGCCATGCAGGATCAGGGATTTCGTTTTGGGATCGGTGTTGATGAGAACACGGCCGTCGTTGTCACAAATGCCAATGATGTGCGAGTGATTGGCCATAAAGGGGCGCTCGTGCTGGATCTGTCGCAGTCCGAACATGACCCGACGCTGGGGCGATTTAATCTCAAGAATGCGCGGCTGACCTATCTCGACCGAGGTGACCGATTCGACCTGAAGACGCGTAAGGTCCAGCCTTCCCAGGAAAAGCTCGAGGATGAAAAGCTGGATCCCAAGTCACCCGAATATCGGCCTGCACGCAGGCGTCCTTTATTTTTCAACGATATTCTTGGAAATACAACCTTGGTTGACATGATGGGAGCCTTGATGGAAAGTGTCAGCCCTGTCGCCATGGGCTTAGCGTTCGACGGATCTGCGGCGAGAAAACAATCGGTCGACGGTTTTGAATTCAAATTTATCCGAGATGATGAGACCATCGCGTGGTACACCGAATCCTTTGGAGGCGATGATTACACGATCGTCAATCTGCGACTCGATATCCGCCCTGTCCGCATCACCGGGCCGCTCTATGAACGAGACGAGTAACTCGGCCGGTCACACGGGAACCTCTTGGTGCGCCACCCTCTTCGTACCATCACGTCCGACACCTCAGCCCATTCCCGATTTCCCTACGCCAAAAAACGTCAAATCAAGATTTTTGGCACGGTGATTGACAAGCCCCCGGTCAAATCGACAAAACATCGAGCTGACTGGATTCATCGCTGTCACATCCTCTGAACAGAATTGCGGAACCGCCCATGTTGCTTGATCAACTTTTAAATTCGGCGTTTCAATTGTACAGCCAGGGGCAGATCGCTGAAGCTCAGCAACAGTGTCAGCAAGTCCTGAGCCAGGACCCCGGGCAGGCCTCGGCAGTGTATCTTCTGGCTGCCATCGATCAGGATGCAGGGCGATTGCCTGCTGCCCTCGAGGGTTTTGCCAGGTCGGCAGCCATGGCCCCGGAGAATCACGTCTTTATGAATGCCTGGGGTGAGGCCTTGCATACCCAGAAACGAAATGAAGCCGCGCTACAATGTTATCGAACCGCGATCACGCTGCGCTCGACTTATGAGCGAGCCCATAATAATCTCGGGCGACTCTTGCACGAACAGAGCGATCTGGTGGGGGCAGAACAATCGTTTCGGGAAGCGATCCGCCTCAACCCTAATTATGCCATCGCACATAATAATTTGGGGAGCGTTTTGTTGAGGTCCGAGCAGCCCCACGTTGCCATTTCGTGTTTTCGCCAGGCCCTGTCGATTCGGCCAGGTTATCCCGAGGCGGAGTACAATTGGGCGCTGGCATTACGATCGCTTGATGACCCGACTGGGACGCTGCCACACCTCGATCGCGCGATTCAACTGCGACCGAATTATGCGAAAGCCTATTTGCTACTTGGACAGGTTTTTGTCGACCTCGAAAAGGTCGCCCAATCGGTCGCCTGTTTTGAGAAGGCGGTGGCACTTCAGCCGGATGAACTGCAAAGTCACCTCGAGTTGGGGAATGTCTTGATGCTGCTCAATCGACTCGAAGAGGCACAGCGGGCGTTTGAGACGGCATTGTCGTTAAAGCCAGATCACGCCAATGCCTTCGCACAACTTTGTCGGCTGAAAGCGACGTTGATTGACTGGACCAGTTACCCCGAAGATCTGCGGCAACTCAGAGAAGTGGTCGATGCAGAGCTGCGGGCGGGAAGACAAAGCCCCGTCCCCTCGGTCCATGCATTTTCACTCCCCTTTCCACGCGAATTGTTGCTGAAGATCGCAGCAAGTCAGTCGCAAGCTTACCTGCGATTTGGCCCAACGAATCCCAGCGAAAACACCGGAAACCCCACGACAAACCCCAACACCGATCGGCTGCGAATTGCTTATTTGTCACGCGATTTTTATGACCATCCCGTGGCCCATCAGTTTCACAGCATTCTTTCCCGGCATGATCGATCTCGATTTGAGATTCATGCTTATTCGTATGGTCCAGACGATCAAAGCTCTTATCGTCAACGGATCGCCAGCGGTGTTGAAGTCTTTCACGATGTCAGTTCGCTTAATGACCAGGGATTGGCCGATCGCATTCGTGCCGACGGAATCCAGATTCTGGTCGATCTTATGGGCTACACCGGCTTCTCGCGAACGAAATCCCTGGCCATGAGGCCTGCGCCGATTCAGGCCTGCTGGCTCGGCTACGCGAGCACCATGGGGGCCGAGTTCGTGGATTACCTGATCGGAGACAATGTCGTTACACCCACCGAACACGCCCAGGACTATCGTGAGGCGTTGGTTCGATTACCACATTCGTTTATGCCAACTGATCCAAGTCAGCCCATTTTGACACCGCGTTTTCACCGTGCGGAACTGGGGCTCCCCCCTGAGGGAATCGTTTTTTGTTGTTTTAACAACAGTCACAAAATCACACCGGAAGTCTTCCAAGTCTGGATGAGAATCCTGAAACAGGTCCCAGGAAGTGTCGCCTGGCTGAATGTCAACCATCCCGTAGCGCGCGCCAATCTGCGGCAGAGAGCCCAAGACCAGCAGATCAACCCCGAGCGACTGGTGTTCGCGACGCGAGTCGAAAATAAAGCCGCATACTTGGCGGGGTTGCAATCTGCCGATCTGTTTCTCGATACGATTTACTACAATGCACATGTCACTGCGTGCGATGCACTCTGGGCGGGTTTGCCCGTATTGACAACCCTGGGTGAAACGTTTGCGGGACGAGTGGGAGCGAGTTTACTGTCGGCGACAGGGCTCCCGGAATTGATTGCCCACGATTTGCAGGATTACGAGAAAATTGCGATCAGGCTGGCACAGAATCAAGATGAGCTGAAATCGCTACGAGATCGCCTCAGACCAGAAACACAGGCTACGTTGCCACTGTTTGACATGACACGCTTTGTTGGTCATCTCGAACAGGCTTACCAGACGATGTGGGGTCGTTATCAGTCCGGCAAGGGGACCAGTCCGATCGATGTCGCTCATTAATCGAGGCACGGTGAAACGAGGGAGAGACGCGCTTCCTCGTTTCACCCAAATCCCTTCGGTGCACGTAAACGTTTGTATTCGACAGGAGTTGACTGCTGCGTAAAACAGGCTTGAGTACTCCCCCAGTGTGGGCTTTTCCCACTGCCGAGTACGCCGGCAATACGGAGGGGGACGGGTGGGATGTCGAATGGGTTTGCGTATTGCCTCGATCGGGGGAAAGTGGCTTGGGATCAAGAACTGGTCGGGATCCAGGGGGAGGATTTTCTGAGGAAGGGGACATCGACGCCGCAAGTTCCTCTGGCTCGGGAACAACAATTCGAAAATGATCGTGCAGCCGAATGGCTGCATGACCGACTTTGCCGCGGATAGGTGTTTTCGTTCGAGGTTCAAGCGGAGGCTGCCGCGAACGAAAGCAGTGACGCCTTGCTGCGACGAGCGTTTCGGAGTTTGGGCTGTTAGACAGACAAAGAAAAGGAACCGGGGGGGAAGGCCCGCTGGTATTGGCGATCGCCGAGAGAATGTTTTTTTCTCGTCTCGCAGGGCCCCGATTCGTCGCGCCACCGATACCCGATGCCAGAAATCGACAACCCGAGGGAAATCCGAGTGATGGAGCTCCTCAGGGCAAAGGGTTTGAGGGTTAATAGGGCTTGATCTACTACATCTTGTGTCTCGACAAATCGAGGGAACTTGGGTTCAATTTCTACCGTCCGGATTGGACCGTGAACTCTTTTCACGGGTGACGCGCCGTGACCTGGAAGGTCATGCCCGAGATCGCGTCGGACTATCTCAAAGGAGAGTCCCCATGCAACCTGCTTTGTTTGAGCCTGGTCGCGCCTATTCGTTCTGTTACCCGCGCCATAATTATCGGCAGCTTCCCATGACGACTGAGCTGCGGCGGATCGAGGTGGTCTCGGTTCGAGACCTGCACTGTGATCCACTGGATCCGACGACGCGGCCCCTCAACCCGCTCCTGAAACGGGGCCGCTGGCTCGTCACGGGCCGAGATCTTGATAAGGATGCCGAACGTTCGTTCTACCTCGAATCGATGAGTAACATTTGTCTGCTGACACCCGAGGAACTCGAACCACTCTCAGGGGCTGAATACGTCGTCGTCGAACAATCCCGCGTCGCGTTTCAATCAGAATCGTTGACTGAAGCACTGGCGTTCCGCACGGCGCGCCAGCGCGGAACGATCTGTGGCGTGCTGTTTCATGAACCACGCGATTTACCCACGATGTCGATCCTCGATCAACCGATCGGGGATTTCGTTGCGGGACTTGTGGCCTGAGAGCTGTGGCCTGAGAGCTGTGGCCTGAG
>JBIKZJ010000661.1:0-2549 GCA_044354755.1 Schlesneria sp.
ATGAAATCCACGTCCCGCGACGTTCGAAGAAATCGGCTGGAAGCCGATTCCACTGCGGCGATAGCTACGGGTCAAACTTTTGGAAAGTGGAATTGCGGATCCGTCCGAGCGATTTTTGAAATACGTTTGGTTGTCGTCAACGAGCATGACGGAAAGCGAAGTGATCGACGAAGCCAAGCGGCTGTTCAACCACCAATGGAAATTGTCTGGCTACCGCAACCCGCTGTTGGTGATGCACGCCGAACATGACCGGTTAGTCGAGATCTCGCATGCCGAGCGGAATTTCCAATGGTCGGCCAGTTTCCAAAAGCAATTCCTTCGATTACCGGTCGGCGACCACAACACGATCATGGAGTGGAATCGAAGCGAATACCTCGGGGGGATTCGGGACTTCGTGAAGGTCGTCGCGAGCGGAAATCCGTCATGAACTATGACGCGTCGGTTAACAGCCCGGTCCGGCACACAACATTTCTCTGCCGTGCCACTCGTGCTTGATCCCCCGCATCAGGAAGGCACTGTCAAATGCAATCGAACCACGGGGGAATTTTGACTCGTCTTCAAAATACCGGGACTCGACTTTCTCGACCGCGAGTGGTTGTACCTGCCAATTAAACGTGTGAAGCTGCAGTCCCTCAAATTGGCCGGGTTGGGGTGTGACGGAATATCCCAACGATCCTTTTTCAAAAAAACTCGAAGCTTCACTGACGGACGCAAAAACGGAAGTCTGTGGTAGTTCTCCGGCGATTTTTCCTGCAACGAGCATGTGCGTTTGGCCGTCATCGCTATTCAATTCGATGCGGTAATGATCCCCATTTTCTGCTACCTGAAAGGCCGCATGATGGCAAATTCCGGGGAAGATTCGTCCCCCCAAGAGTGTATTGAGCCTACTGGAGGTGTCTCGTCGGGGAACGAAAACACCTTCTTTTGTGACACCCTGCTCGTCCCACTCGACCGCGATTCGGTGGGCTGCGTTTTCGGACGAAATGCCTAAAAACGAAGGGACAAATCGAGGTCGACTCTGTTTCAGCCGGATCAGACAAATTCCCGCAATCGCCATCCCCTGGACGAGTTTCGGGCGAAAGGGCTGGGGAAGAATCTTGGCGACAAACTCGGGACTTACCCGAAAATTCACCAGGATTCGTCGGTCGATGATCCCTTGGATGGCAGGTATTTTCAAGGTGGATTTCTGCTTGTGAATCAGGATTGCGGTGAATCAGGATATCTGTGAGTCAGGATTTTTAAGTAACCGCAAAGTGTCCATGACAATAACATTTAAGAGCTTTTACGGTTCAACCACAAACCGACTGCGCGAGGGACCAATTTTTGCTCTTGAGCAAACAGGACGAGCAGCAAACAGGACGACTTCGCTCCCTGATCCGTCCCCCTTGATGGCCATGATGCTGGGGCAGTTCGGTCTCGGCCCGCTTCGTGGTCCCCTGCTCACGGCAGCGTTCAGGCAAATCCATGGGATACAGCCGTTGATTCGTGAATCACCCCCTTTTCAAAAAATGCGAAGATGGTGAACCACGAATCCAACGAATCGCACGAATCGGAAGATAAGAAACTTTCGGATTCTGAAAACTGAAAAACTGAAAACTGATTTTCACAGTCGTTTTGACAGTCCTTCCGCAAGTCGTTTCAGTGCCTGGCTGATGTCATTCGGTTCCAGATGGACATTCAAGATGCTGAAGGCGTCCTGATTTGCAATGGCGGCATTTAATGCTTGGTCTAACTCTCCCTCGGTGTGAACTTCGAATCCCCACCCACCCCCCAGCAGGTCTGGCATTCGATGGTAGTTCCAGTTCAGGATATCGTTGAATGGCCCTTCCTGGAGAAACCGTTCGGTCGTATACCCCTTGTTGTTGAGTACGATCACGATGGGGTTGAAGCCGTGTCGGACTGCGGTGGAGAGCTCCATACACGTCATCTGAAAGGCACCGTCACCGACCAGGACGATAGCTCGTCGATCAGGAGCCGCCACGTTAACTCCCACGGAAGCCGGAATGGCGAATCCCATCGAGGTATAGTAGGCCGGACTGAGGAACTCGGTCTTTTTATAGATCGTCAGGTCGGCCGCTCCGAACAGGCAATCGCCGACATCCGCGATGACGATCATGGATTCGTCCAACAGTTCATTGATGCGGGCGAACAATCGGGCGTTCGTGACTTTGGCTTCCGGCTTGAGTGTGAATTTCGCTTCGGCCCCCTTGGGTCTGGCCAGCATGGGTCGCTTGGGGGCTTTTAGCGGCAACTTACCGAGTCCCCGTACAAAATCGGTGATCAGGATATCATGAAAGTGATGATGGGAAATTCGCGTCTGCTCGGAGGTCGAATAGATGCACTTCCCCGGATCGAGATGGGCGGTGAAAATTCCCATATCGATATCGGTGAGGAACGCTCCCAGCATGATCAGGCAGTCGCTCTCTTCGACGTATCGCCGCAGCGCATCACGGCACATCGCTCCTTCGTAGATTCCGAGATAGAGTGGGTGTTTTTCACTGACAACCGATTTGCCGAGCAGTGTTGCGCACATGGGGATCGCGTTTTTT
>JBIKZJ010000662.1:0-2546 GCA_044354755.1 Schlesneria sp.
GCTCGACACTTGATAATGTCCAGATCAATAACAACGGTTCGAACGGGATTTTCCTGACCAGCACGATCACCCCGACCGATCCGAACTCCAATAATGGCTTCCTTCCGCTGGACGCAGCCTCACTGACCTTTATGCAGGTGAGTGCGAATACCGGAAACACCAGCATCAACAACAATGGTTTTGGTGCCAACGCCACCGGATTGAACGGTATTCTGATGCAGTACCTCGGTGGCAATCATGATGTGCTGATTGCAGGGGACGTCGCTCACGCAACCCCACTGTACACCACAGTAATCCAGGGTAACAACGAGGACGGGATCCATTCCGAATCGGGAATTCAAGCCAACCCAACCCTGACCGTCGAGAGTGTCATCATCGGTGGCCCCCTGGCACTCAACGCGAATGGTGGTGACGGGATCGATTTCGAAGTTCAAGCGAGACTCACCATCGTCGATGGGACGACGACCACGCCCTGGGCCTTCAATGGTGCCGGTTATGGAAACATCAACGTGAATAACTCGTTAGTTCAAGGGAATCAGGAGAACGGGATCAATCTGATCGGAAACGATTTTACCGACTTCGCCAGAACATCGAATGGAATTGGCGACGCGAATGGCTTGCTGAATGCCACGATTACCAATTCCGAGATCGTCAACAACAGACTGAGCGGTGTGAATATCCTGCTCGAAGGCCGCATGGGGGAACGTCGGTTCCCAGGCGTGGATACGGCAGGGGAAGTCAGCAAGATCACCCTGGCGAACAATTCGATTTCCAGCAACGGCGAGTTCGGCGTGAAGATGGAACAAAATGCCGGGATTCAGCCTGATTTCGCGGTCCTCTTCGGCAGTCCGCCACAAACCGACCCCCCAACGCCGTTTAATCCCCTGTTGATACAACCATTCCCCGGAACGAACATGGGTAATAACACAGACCTGCGCGATGGATTTCTGCTGAGCAACTGGATGCTCTTGCGAACGGACAATAATGCGAGCCTGGTCATGACCAATAACAACATTCAGTTCAATGGAAGGTCTGGTAACCTGCGGGCTGCCGATGGTGTTTATGTCCGTGTCAGCACCGATTCGTACCTGGCCGCTGACATCCGGAACAATACGATCTCTGGTAACGTGGCAAACGATGTTCACTTCGAATCGTTTACCCAATACAATCGCGTCACCGGGGTCGCCTACGCTCCTCCTCCAAGCGGTCCCAAGGTTGACGGCGGACCTAGTACTGTCTACCTGGATTACACCGCTCAAATGGACTTGAGATTCACGGGCAACTTCGGGAACTCGCTGAATATTCAGAACCCACTCGTCAACTCCTTCGCAAACCTGCAAGGGAATTCGACTCCTAACGGTGCATTTATGGCAGCGGACCCCTATAAAGATCGATTCAGTTTCGATAATCCCAGTGCACGACTCGTTCAATTGTTCCAAGTTGACGACGGTGCAAACCTGAACTCAACAAATCTGTTCAGCCAGAATGGTTCAGCTGAAGATGTTAATGACGCCTTCTTCAACGCGAACTTCCACTTGCGAACGGTCGCCGATCCGCTCTTCCCGAACCCACTCTTCCCACAAGATTTCTTCTCAAACCCTGGCGATCCATTCCTTCCCTGATCAGCTGATGCCAGTTTGAGTTGATTCTCACCAGAGCCGCCCCCCAATTGGGGGCGGCTCTTTTCTTTTCCTGCAAGGATTTCCATGCCCCCCCGCTTCGATCTGGCTCTGAGGCACGAAGGATCCACAAGGAAAATTCCCCTGTCGAAAAAACCATGAGGTCACCTCGATCGGCACGATCTAACGAAAAATCGGGAAAGCGAGATGGCCGAGACACGACCGTATGTTATGCTGACGGAATATTTCAAACCGGGACGCCCGATACTTGAAGTCCCTCGTCCCGTTTTGCTGCGAACAGGACCTGTTTTCCCCTGCGGAAAACGTGCTAAACGGATTTTTCGGTGACGAGTCTGCTGAGGAACTCCATGCCGTCGGATGATCGACCACAATCTGAGCGTCCCCCCTCAAAACCACAGCCGAAGGTTGCCGGATCGAGAACTCGTTCAGCGAGGCCGCGCTTCACGCTCCCCTATACCGTTGATCCAAAAGACGAACAGACCGGTTTTCTCACCGGGATCGAACGACTTCAACGGGATGCCAAGTCGGGTGGATACGGAGTCTTCGTCAGCCTGGTTATGCATGGCCTGCTGATACTGCTGCTGGGACTGATCGTCTTTCAGACCCGTCATACCGCAGACGGGGATCCCCTGATTGCAATCTGGTCGCAACCAGGTGAACGAACCGAGCGGGCGGCCAAATCGCGCCGGTCGATCGCGGTTCCGATCGAAGTGGCCTCGATTCGCGGTGATCGCCCCCCCGCCCCCCCCACTGTCAATCCTGCGGGTGAAGAAACAACAACCGCACCGGTCGGGATTGCACCGGTCAATGTGACCGAGGCACTCACCGGACGCAATCCGCGCACACGTCTGACCACCCTGGAAAAACTGGGAGGCTCGCCCGATGCCGAACGAGCCATCACGTCGG
>JBIKZJ010000663.1:0-2537 GCA_044354755.1 Schlesneria sp.
TGGGATGTGCCGGAACATTGGAATACTCGAACGATTGCGAAAGCATCAACAAAAATCACGAACGGTTACGTTGGCCCCACCAGAGACATTCTGGTTGAAAGAGGAACTCCTTATATCCAAGCTACTCATATCAAGAAGGGGCGTGTCAATTTTGACGAAAGCTATTTTGTTGCCGCTGAATGGAGCCGCTCGCATTCAAAATCCATTCTTGCCGAGGGTGATGTTCTAATCGTCCAAACAGGAGCTGGGACCGGAGATGTTGCATTGGTCGCACGGAGTGAAGTTGGTTTCAATTGCCACGCGTTGATTATTGTCACCAGCCAAACATCGCTACTTTCAGGATCATTCCTCGCGGCCGTTTTGCAATCCGAATACGGCAGACAAAAGCTCGAATCGATTCAAACGGGAGGAATGCACCCACACTTGAATTGTGGGAACGTAAAATATGTTGAAATACCATTGCCACCCAAGAATGAGCAAGCAGTGATAGTTAGTCACATTTACGAGATGTCGTCTCGATTTGACTCTCTCACCATCGAAGCACAACACGCAATTGATTTGCTTCAAGAACGCCGATCAGCACTGATCTCCGCTGCCGTCACCGGGAAGATCGACGTTCGCGTACTGGTTGGAGATGAAACGCTATGAGTCTCTATCGAGTAACATCCGAGAAACTGGAATCCGTCCCGCGCACGACTTTCGCGGCGGAAAATCTATTAGAACGCAAAGATTTACAGCGCCTTCTTCGCCGGGATATTTCACCAATTGGTGATGATTTGATGGTCGTTGCTGAGGAATATGGCGAATGGGAAGACAGCAACCGACGGATTGATCTTCTGTGCCTGAGCAAATTAGCCGGATTAGTGGTTGTGGAGATCAAACGGACTGAGGACGGGGGCCACATGGAACTTCAGGCTCTCCGTTATGCGGCAATGGTCTCAAGCATGACCCTTGATCAAGTGATTCAGGTCTACACCAAAACGAGCGACTGTGAACAAGAGCATGCAAGAAGTGAAGTGCTCGATTTCCTTCAGCTGGGATCTGAGGACGAAGCTGAACTCACCGGTGATGTGCGGATTATTCTTGTTTCAGCAGATTTCTCAACGGAAGTGACGACGACGGTTCTTTGGTTGAATCAGCGTGAACTCGATATCACGTGCATCCGACTGCGTCCACACCGTATGGGGGGTGAAATTCTCATCGACGCGACTCAGATTATTCCACTTCCAGAGGCGGCGGACTACGAAGTCAAGCTTCGCGCTCAGGAAAAGGAAAAACGCAAGGTATTGGGTTTCCGCCAGGAGGTTTTCCGCAAGTTTTGGGCTCAACTCATCGACCGTTCCAAAACCCACACTCAATTGCTCGCGAACCGGGGAACGACGACCGACCACTGGCTCTCTGCTGGAATTGGTCGTAGCGGTTTCACGCTCAATACCCTGCTCACTCAAAATGAGGGACAGGTCGAATGCTACATTCGTCTCCCTGGAGGTGAGGAAAAGAGTACCGCCGCGTTCAACTCGTTGCTGGCGCGAAAAACCGAAATCGAGGGGGCGTTCGGGGGAATCTTGGATTGGCAGGAATTGCCTGGCCGTCAGGGGTCCCGCATCTGCACGCAACTGCAGGGAGGTTGGAAGTCTCCGGAATCCGAATGGCCTGAGATGCAAGACCGCATCATTAACGCATTGACCCGCCTGGAAACTGCGTTGAAAAAACCAATTCAAGAATTAAAAGGCTGAACTTTCTATGAGTCTGCACAAGGAGATCCATTTCGAGACTGAAATCTGTGACGACCTCGCGGCAAACGGGTGGTTGTGTGAAACTGGCGACGGAACGAAGTACGGGTCCGCCATGTTGGCCTTTTCCGAACGGCTGAACTCTGCAGAAGGGGGAAAATCATGTGATCGTGCCGGGTGTGGTCGGTGGCCGACCAGATCGCTTATGTGTATCGAAATGGCGTTTCGCTGAACATAACGGGGTTTATGTTTGACAAAATGGACACAACACGGCGGGTCTCTTGCAGGGAAACCCTTCGATGGAGAATGCCTGGAAACGGTGGTTACGGCCTTGCCGAGAACGGCGGTAGAGCGTAATTCATTGATTTCCAATAGGTTACGAATTTAATGCCGTGATAGCCGATTTGATGATTCCGGTTGCGAAGGGGGATGTCCGATGCGTCTGCACCAAGAAAACCATTTCGAGACCGAAATCTGCGAGCATCTCGCGGCAAACGGGTGGTTGTACGACGCGGGCGACGGAACGAAGTACGATCGGGCGCGGAGATTGTTTCCTGAAGATGTGCTGGCACCGCAACAGTGCGACCGCCTCGCGGATCATTCGGGAAGCGTTCGAGCAATTCAAAGGGGTCAGGACTCATAAACGCGCTTCACGACCGTTCTTGACGTTGGCTGAATCAAGTTGTATCGTGATTCAACGAATGCCGAACAAGGCATTCAACACGGACGGCGAGTACGCCGCCGCTTAATTTTTACGTTATCCCGCTCAAAAGATGTCGAATCCACTTCAAGAAGATCGCGGAC
>JBIKZJ010000288.1:0-8327 GCA_044354755.1 Schlesneria sp.
GAACTGGTCCCTGTTCCCGATCCGTCGTTCGTGCCCCCCGTACCAGGCGCTTCCGACCCATTCTATCCTCCGCCTCCGGTGCCGTCCCCGTCGGCGAAGCGATCGCGTTGGAGCCTAGTCCCGTCGGGATTGAAAAACTCGTCAATCGTCAAATCCGGTAACGGCATCAATCAAACCAGTGTAACGGGTGAACGAGGTTCTTTCGGGAAGGGGGCTCGCGCCACCACGACGGCGGTCCATCCCTCGGACGAATCGCCAGGTCTGCAGGAACAAGCAGTCACTTCACGATTTGCCGGGGGAAGCTCGTCCTCACTACCCGTCTCGAAATACGCAACCGAGTCTGGAAGCGCGTCACGACGAGATCGCCCCGCCGTGACGCGGGCGAAGCCGAGCTTTGATCCCGATCGGGACGATCCATTTCCTGCACAATCCATCCCGCGATCGTTACCGATGACCTCAACCACCGCGACTCAAGACCTTCCCAGCCAGCACCAGGGGGATCTGAATTTGGCACGCCCGGCAGCGGATCCACCAATCCTGTTGCCTCCCGGCGATTAGTTTGCGTCCCGACTGTGGTGGCATCGCCAGTCTGGCGGGACGAGCGTTGGCCGGAATCCACAGTTGCTCAAAGCCGCAGCGACCCTCATGTCGCTGCGGCTTCTTTTACGTCAGGAGATCCCGGCGACGGAACCCTGAGACGTCGAAATCACCGAGAAACGTCAGCAGCAATCGCAATCTTCACGGCGTCACCGCACAAACAATCCGTTCGGTTGGCCCCAGGCAAGCTCATCCCGTCAAGACCATGATTCTGAGGAATCAGAGCATTCCCCGAACGCGTCGGTTTTTTTTGATGCGTCCAGTTCAGAAACGGGATTGGTTCGGGTACAATCCACCCATGCGGCATGAGGTGCGGGGAACTTCATCGCCATCAACGATTCGTTGGGAAGATGACTGGCGATCCAGTACCGCCGGTTTGCAGTGATTCGTGTTGTTGTTTGAAGGAAAAACGTCGCAAACAATCTGGTTTCATGGTAAACTCATGCCAGACTGCGGCACATCGCAGCCGAGGACGAGAAGATGCTTTTGGACGATCGCAAACGGATGTTCAACGCGTCATGGATGTCGGTGCTGAACTGGAACGGAAACGAAATGACCCGCCAAGTTTCTGATTTTCGCGTGTGGCTTTTCGCTCGAAGTCTGCCCATCGCATTCCTCTTGGGGTTGGTGATGGTGCCGCAACTTGCCACCGCAGGCGAACGCCCGGTCAGTTTTGTGAATGACGTTGTGCAGGTCTTAACCAAATCCGGCTGTAATGCGGGTGTCTGCCATGCGAAGGCAGGGAATGGCCAAAACGGATTTCAGTTGTCGCTGCTGGGCTTCGAGCCCCGTGAAGATTTTGAGCACCTCGTCAAGGAAGGGCGCGGTCGCAGGTTGTTTTCGGGCGCGGCCGAGCGAAGCTTGCTGCTGCTGAAAGCCTCGGGGCAACTTCCTCATGGGGGTGGAGTTCGGCTCGAAGCCTCTTCAGAAGGCTATAGGTTGATTCGGGATTGGATCGCCCAGGGGGCTCTCTATGATCGTGAGGGTGAACCCCAATTTGTGGCCTTTGAAGTTCTGCCAGCACGCGGTTCGTTGAAACCTCAGGGCGAGCAGCAATTGCAGGCGATGGCTCGTTATTCCGATGGGACGGTGCGGGATGTTTCGAGCCTGGCTTTGTACGAATCCAATGACCGATCAATGGCCGATGTGACCGACCGTGGATTTGTGAAGATTCATGACATCACGGGTAACGTCGCGGTGATGGTGCGGTATCAGGGACAAGTGGCGGTTTACAGTGCCTCAATCCCCCTGGGGGCTCAGGTCGATCAACTCCCCCCCCAAAAAAACTTTATCGATGAACAAGTCTTCACGAACCTCAAACTGATCGGTGTCCCCCCCTCTGCCGTCTGTGACGACGCCACCTTCTTGCGTCGCGTCACCCTCGATATCGCGGGTCGCCTGCCAACCGATGAGGAAGTGACGCTATTCCTTGTCAGCCCCGAAAACGAACGCCGCGATCAGGTGATCGATCGCTTACTGCAAAGTTCGGATTATGCAGACTTTTTTGCCAGCAAATGGACCGCCCTCTTAAAAAACCGCCGGGATGATACCAGCGACATTGTCTCGAATTTTGCATTTCACGCCTGGGTCCGTGACAGCCTGCTCGCAAACAAACCCTACGATCAATTTGTGCGGGAACTGCTGGCAGCGACGGGGACCGTCATCGGCAATCCCCCAGTCGCCTGGTACAAACGAGTCAAGGATCCCAAGCAGCAGATCGAAGACGTGGCTCAGTTGTTTCTCGGGGTGCGGATGCAATGCGCCCAGTGTCATCATCATCCGTTTGAGCGATGGAGTCAGAACGATTATTACTCGCTGGCGGCCTTTTTCAGCCAAGTCGGCCGCAAACCCTCGTCCACACGGGGTGAGGATATGATTTTTCACAAACGGGGTCTGGCGGTCGCCACCAACGTGAAGACCGGAATCCCGCTGAAACCTGCCGCACTGGGTGACGTCATTCCCGAGATCCTCGCCGACGAAGATCCCCGCCTGCGACTGGCGGATTGGATGAGTTCCCCCAAGAATCCGTTCTTCGCCAAATCGCTGGTCAATCGCTACTGGAAGCATTTCTTCCAGCGGGGACTGATCGAACCGGAAGATGATATTCGTGACACGAACCCTCCGACCAATCCTGCCCTGCTGGCCGCACTCGAACAACATTTCATCGCCACAGGATTTGATTTGAAAGATCTGGTGCGGACAATCACGCGTTCGCAGACCTATCAGCTCAGTGAAATTCCGAACCAGTTCAATCAGGCCGACCGACAGAATTATTCGCGGTATTATCCCCGACGGTTACAGGCAGAAGTGCTGCTCGACGCGATTGATCGACTGACCGAAAGCCCCACCGATTTCGCCAATTTGCCTCCCGGCACGCGTGCCGTGGCACTTCCCGACAACAGCTACAATCGCTCGTCGATGTTCCTGCGTGTTTTTGGACGCCCCGAAGGAGAGAGCGTTTGCGAGTGCGAACGGGTGCAATCATCGAGTCTGGCGCAAAGTCTCCATCTGATCAATTCGGGCGAAATGAAAGCCAAGCTGGCGAATCCGAACGGGCGTGCCGAGCGGCTTGCCAAAGCGGAAAAACCGGTCGCAGACAAGGTCCGAGAATTGTATCTGGTTGCCTTTTCACGCGAACCACGTCCCGACGAAATGAAAACCGCACTCGATTTTCTGGCCGAGCCCCGCACAGGAGGAGATGGCCAACCGATCGATCCCCAGAAGCTGGCCCGCGAAAACTTGCAGGACCTGATCTGGGCCTTGATCAACACCAAAGAATTTCTGTTCAATCATTAATAAATTTGGCATGAGACGAACTTAGCATTCAGCGAACTGAGTATTAGTCGAACTTGAGAGATGAGGCGAACACCGATGAACTTCTTGTATTCCTCGCCCGGGCGAATTGGTCTTCACTCCCGCCTCGCAATCCTGACGCTGGCGTGCGGTTTGTGGTTCGGGCTCTGGGGCTCTGCTGCGACAGCTCAATCGGTCTGCCTCCCCGCTCCTCGGCTACTGACCACAATGCCGATGGGGGGAACCGCCGGGTCCCAGGTTGAAGTGACCATTACCGGAGAAAATCTGGAAGATGCCGACCAGCTCATTTTTTCCGACCCCCGACTCACCGCAACTCCGAAACTTGATGAGGGGGGCAAGCCGGTCCCAAACCGGTTTGTCATCACGATCCCAGCCGACTGCCCCACCGGACTGTACGAAGCGCGGATGATGACCCGATTGGGGATCTCGTCCTCGCGCGTTTTCAACGTGGGTTCGCTGCCGGAAGTGATGCAAACCAAGGCAAACACCTCGCTGGCAACCGCGATGGAGCTGCCGGTGAATTCGGTTTGCAATGCGGTGATGACGGTTCGGGCCGTCGATCATTATCGGTTTGCCGGGAAAATGGGACAGCGGATTGTCGTCGATTGCGCCTCACGCGGGATCGATTCCAAACTGGACGCGGTGCTGGTGATTGCGGACCCTGCCGGGAACGATCTACTGGTGGAACGACGCAGCGGTCTGCTCGATTTTATCGTCCCCCGTGATGGCCAGTATGTGATTAAGGTTCATGAACTCACGTATGGTGGGGGACCTGCTTATTTTTATCGTCTGGCAGTCCGGGAATTACCGATCGGTGATCCGATTGTTCGACAATCTTCTACCCGCTCGGTCAGTTCCTTTTCGTGGCCGCCAACGGGGTTGGCCGCAGAGGCTCCGCTGACGGAAGTCGAGCCAAACAATCAGCGTGCTGTCGCCCAGAAAATCACGCTCCCCTGCGATCTTTCGGGAAGCTTCTTTCCCGCTGCGGATGTCGATCTCTTTGAATTCGAAGCCAAAAAGGGAGAGGTCTGGTGGATTGAGGTCGCCTCGGAACGATTGGGGCGGCCAACGGATCCTGCAATTCTGGTGCAGCATGTCAGCGGGACTGGTGCCGCCGAGAAGCTTACCGATGTGGCCGAATTCAGTGATATCCCCAGTCCGGTCAAGGTTTCCAGTAACGGATATGCCTATGATGGGCCTCCCTACGATGCCGGGTCGGCCGATATTCTGGGACGACTGGAAATCAAGGAAGACGGAATTCACCGACTGCAACTGACAGACCTGTTCGGCGGGACCCGCAATGATCCACGGAACATCTATCGTCTCGTGATTCGCAAGGGGGCACCCGACTTTGCACTGGTTTCCTGGGCGCTGCACATGGAATTGCGGAATGGTGACCGGAATGCGCTCTCGAAGCCGATCGCACTGCGCGGCGGCTCGACGATGGCCATGGAAGTGGTCGTTGTCCGCCGGGACGGTTTTGATGGCGATATCAACCTGGAAATGACCGGACTTCCAGAAGGGGTCACCGCGAAAGGCTTGAAGATCCCCGCAGGAAAGTCCCGCGGCATCATGCTGATCTCGGCTCATCAGGATGCCCCTCGAGCGCGGGGGACAGCCAGCTTTATCGGAACGGCTCTGATCGACGGAAATCCGGTGACACACCCGTGTCGACTTGCTTCCATGGCGTGGCCCATTCCTGATGCCTGGGGCGAGATTCCCAGCCCACGCCTGCTGGCCGATGTGCCGGTTTCTGTGAGCGGGTTCGAGTTTGCTCCGCTGACGATTCTTCCTGCGGGGAATTCGTTATTCGAAGTGAACGTGGGAGAAAAATTGACCATCCCCCTCGTGCAGACGCGTCGTTGTGAATTTTCGGGTGCGACCATGCAGCTCAAGGCATTCGGCACTGGATTTGAACAGTTGCCCCCCTTCAATGTCCCCCTCACCGCCGATTTTTCCGAGGCGGTTATTGATTTGGCAGCGATGAAAACTCCTCCGGGTGAATACCTGATCGGATTCTATGGCAGTGCGGTGGCCAAATACCGACGACACCCCGAGCGTGTTGCGGCGGCGGAAGTGGAACTGAAACAGGCGGAACAAGAACGAGTCGCAATGGAAGCCGAAGCGAACCGACTCGCGGAAGCGGCAAAAACCGCTCCGGAAGATCAGAAAGCGGCTGCGGATCAAGGAGCGACCGCAGCGATGACCCAACTGAAAGCCGCCGTTGCCGCAGTGACTGCAGCAACCGAACGACTGAAAAAAGCCACCGAAGTGGCAGCCCCGAATGATCTCGTTGATATCGTCGTGTCCGAACCGATTGCAATTCGCGTTAAAGCCATGGAGAACAAATGAGCCACTCCCGTCACCCCGTTGCTCAGCCGATCTGTGCTGGTCCTGATCGCTTTCCCCTTGCCCCCAGTCGTCGTCGTTTTTTGCGGACCGGCTTGGCGGGGTTTGCCACGCTCAGTCTGCCACAGATTCTGAAGCTGCAAGCGCAGAACGCGCTGTATGCCGAGTCCCCAACCCAGTCCAGCCGCGAAAAGAAAGCGGTGATTATGGTCTGGCAACCGGGTGGATGCTCGCATCTCGATACTTACGACCCCAAACCCAACAGCGGCAGCGAGTATCGTGGACCGTTCGGAACGATCTCGACCAAGACTCCGGGGCTGCAATTGACGGAGTTGCTGCCGAGGCATGCCAGCGTTTCCGATAAATTTACGATCCTGCGGTCGATGTACCAGACGGCGGGTGGGCATCCGGCCGGTTCGATGCAGTTACTGTCCGGTGATCCGGATACGCGCGATAAGCCTAAACCAAGGCTCCCTGACTGGATGACTGTCGCCAATTATTTGCGATCGCAAGAGGGGCCTCGGCAAAATCCACTCCCCGCCTACGTTGGGATCAATCCGCCACTCGAATACAACGGCCCGGCGTATCTGGGTGATGCTTATTCTCCCTTTACCGTGATGGGGGACCCGAATCTTCCTGCATTCTCGGTCCCCAATATTGGGCTGGCTGATACCGGTGAAGTGACCCGACTCGGACGGCGTTCCCAGCTCAGGCGGAACCTGGACACACTCGAACGAGCCTTTGACCAGCGGAGGGAACTCGAAGCACTCGATGAATTCGAGACTCAGGCGATGACCTTGCTGACCAACCCCAGCACGCGTGAAGCCTTCGATTTAAGTCGCGAAGATCCGCGTACCCGCGACCGCTATGGGCGCAATTCCTGGGGCCAGCAATTGTTGCTCTCGCGACGACTGGTGGAAGCCGGAGTCGAAGTGATGACCACCAGCCTCAGTGGGGCACTCTGTGGCCGGGTTCATAACTGGGACGACCATGCGGTCAATCACCATGTTTTCGATGCGATGCGATTTCGGGCTGCGGCTTATGATCAGGCGGTCGCTGCCTTGATCGAAGACATCTACGAGCGAGGACTCGATAAACGGGTGCTGGTGGTGGTGACCGGTGAATTTGGTCGGACACCCCGAATCGAGCACTCACCCAGTACCGGTGCAGGGGATGCAAGCGCCCCGGCAGGGACCATGCAACCCGGTCGCGATCACTGGCCCCGTGCGTTTTCCAATCTCTGGGCCGGCGGCGGAATCCAGACCGGTCGTTACATCGGTGCCACAGATAAACGGGGCGAGGATGTCGTTGAGCGGCGATGTGGTCCCGGAGATTTTCTGGCTACGATCTATCATCACCTTGGGATTGACTCGGCCGGAACCCTGATTCGTGACTTTAATGGTCGGCCAACACCGATCGTGGATCACGGGAAACCAATCCCTGAACTGATGGGCTGAACTGATGGGCTGAACTGGGCGGCGGATCTGTTTCAAAGGGACGAGGGATTCAGAGACACCCGCGATGCAGAGTCTCGGGTTTAGAAGCGAACCCCCAGCCCGATGTTCGAGAAAAAGTTTGCGGCATCCTGATTCAGTCCCCAGCCAGTCCGGATGCCAACCTCGACATCGGGGGTAATCAGATAGTTAATCCCAGGGCTGAGGTATTGGGGGTTTGAGTTACTCGCTTTTCCGTCGGTGAAGATCCCGAAGTATTCGCCATGAACCGTCCACTTTTCGTGTACGGGAACTTTCAACACCACCGAAGGAGCCCAGTCGTTAAAATGGTCTCCAGCTTCCGAATCTGCTCCGTATCGAATCGACGAATCGAGTTTCCAGTTATCAAAAAACGTCCAGCCGAAAACGTACCCCACAATCAATCGACTCGCTGTTTCGCTCCCTGAAGTGGGGGTCGAGGCTTGGATGATACAAGCACTCTCCGGTTGCCAGGCTTTCTGTTTGGTCAACGCGTACTTAAATCCATAGCTGATCCGCGATTCTTTGCGGACCCCAAGTTCCTCCGATTCACCCCCCGCATCGCCGTTGGAAACATCGCCGCCCCCTCCCGCTTCGAAGTTCCAGCCCAAACGAAGTTCGAGCCGCTCGGTCAGCCCGTACCGGGTGATCATTTCGGGATAGCTGTTGGTATCGGGAGTTCGCCGATTATCGATTTGCGATGACGAGACTTCAACGATTGTCCGGCCTCGTCCCACCGTGGTCGTGGCATAGGTGAACGAATCACGATCGGTTTCCAGGGGTTCGTCGTTTTCGGCTTCATTGTTCTCCGATGAGTCCCATTCGAGCCAGCGGCCGGGGGCGTCATCAAAGACCTGCTCAAACGCCTGGGCGTAAACCGAATTGGTCGGGATCGCCAGCTTCAGCATTAACAGTAGGGCCAGTGTTTTGCAGAAACGACGTCGATGAGAGGACGACTTCGGCATTTCATCACTTCCGTGCAAACAAATCGAGCGAATCCATTACGCCTGAGTGAAGGTCGACCAGCAGAGCGAGTCTGCTTCGAGGAATTTGCGAGAAACGGGCGGAAAAGTCAGAGGCTGTGCTGACGTATCG
>JBIKZJ010000289.1:0-8321 GCA_044354755.1 Schlesneria sp.
AAATTTATTAAGTTTAATTTTTTAAAATTTTTTTTAATTCAAATAAAAAACGTTTCTCGACGATTCGTTGGCGGTTCTGGACAATCAATGCTCATGTACTCGTCCTGTCCGGCCAGATCTGCTGGGCGCTCTCGATGAAGTCGCCGGTATGAATTTGTAGAACGGGCCGAGAACTTCCCGATGCGTATCGGGAAGTTCTCGGCTGAGACCGCAACCCGAACCGAAATCGCTGTTCGCCATCAACAGCAGATGCTCCCCGCGAAGTGATGGTTTTGAAATCGGACACAGAGTGTTGACCGCGAATCCCCCAAATTACGCGAATCAGCGAAGACGGGACCGAAAAGTGTTAACGGCAATCGAAAAGGGGGCGACGTGGTGCAAGTCAGGTGCCATCCAAAAAGATCGGTCCTTTGCCGTTCCAGGCTGGGTTGGCCAACTCAGGCGAGGTGAGCGAGTGACCACGGCAACGGGTTCACCGTGAGTGATTAAGAAGATTTTCTCAGCAGGAACCATCCCGGCGACCAGTTCACAGAATTTTGGCTGCACCGCAGCGAGAGGTCGCGTGCGTGGCGACTCCATTTCACGGATGTTCTGCTGATCGACACTCACCCGTTCGTTCCTGTTGAGGATCAGCGACGATCTCTGACTCACGCAACTTTGTTCGTCCTGGTGATTTCATTCAACGCTCACCCCTACTCAACAAGGCCGTTCGAATTCCGTGAGCACGGTATGTGTCTCTGCAACCGCCGGAAGTTGTTCGTGACATTGAAAATCGGCGTCTCGATTGACTCGGAGTCAACGGCATTCCATGATCAACGACTGATGCCTCATTTTTTTATCGATTTCGGAGAGCTTTCATGCACAATTCGGCCTGCCAACTGCCGGTTCTGGCGCGAACGTGGGGCCTGTTGGATTTGATGGGCATGCGGCCTGGTGTGGCGAGTTCTTTTCTGCTGATACTTTTCATTGGGTGTCCGAATTTTTGTGTCGATAATTCCTTAACCGCCGCTGAGGGAAAATGGCCGATGGCGGGGCGAGTCGAGCGACAACCACTCGCCGCAGCCACCGAACGGCTGGTACAAGCACTCGAATTTGTTGGTTCGCCGTTAAGCCCCGCCTCGAAAACCAAACTTGACCAGGCTCTGCAACTTCCTGACGAGGCGGATGCGACCGTCGCCGTGCAAAAACTACTCGATCCATTTTGTCTGGTGGCGATCAGTATCAATCCGGAAAGCCGGGTTTCGGTGATGGAAGGACCCACGCAGAAAGAACTGATCCAGCAGGGCTGGCGAACGTTTTTGGTTAAGGTCCACAACGAAGCAGGTGTCACAGCACCGCTGGTTCCGGAAAGTCCTAACCTCTTGCCGGTTTTTCAACGGGGCACGAAAAATGGTCGCGAAAAACCGATGACCGATGAAAAACTGGTCCAGCCAGCCGATCTCCCCAATCGGTTCCTCGATGCACAAATGTTTGACAAACAGCCCCTGAAGCCAGGACTCTCGGGCCTTGAACTGGAATACCGCATCATCCAGCTTTACAGTCGTGATGTGGGGCGACGCGAAGCACAACTTGGATTTCATGTGGGACAGGGGACACAAGATCTTGGTTTTCGAAACTCGGTCCCGGTCCTGTTCAAGGCGGTTCCTGCGATTGAGGTCGGTTTAGGGATCCAGGATTTTGATGGAACACCAACCTTCGCAGCACTCACCATTCGTGATTCGTTCGGTCGCGTTTATCCCAATCCAGCTCGCCGACTGGCTCCGGATTTCTTCTTTCACGAACAGATTTACCGAGCGGATGGGGAAACGGTGACTCTGCCGCCGGGTCAGTATACCGCCGTTGTGCAGCGGGGGCCGGAATACCAGGTCGACACACACTCGTTCCAGGTCACAGCCGAGGGGGTGAGCCAGCGACTGGATCTTAAGCTGCGACGCTGGATTCATGCGGCCAAACGGGGCTGGTTTTCGGGCGATCACCATGTCCATGCTGCAGGGTGTGCCCACTACGACAGTCCGACCGAAGGGGTGACTCCCGAGGATATGCTGCGGCATCTCCTTGGCGAAGATTTGAATGTGGGCTGTGTCCTCTCTTGGGGCCCCTGCTGGTATACCCAGAAACGCTATTTTGAAGGGAAGACCTCGGCGCTTTCCCGCCCCAATTACCTGATGCGGTATGACGTGGAAGTTTCCGGATTCCCCTCGTCGCATGCTGGACATCTCTGTCTGCTCAAATTGATGGAAGATGATTATCCGGGAACGACACTGCTCGAAGAATGGCCCAGCTGGACACAACCGGTACTGCAATGGGGACAGAAGCAAGGGGGTGTCGTCGGCTACAGCCATAGTGGCTGGGGTCTCGCCCTCCCCGACCAGATGCCCGATGGTTCCCGCAAGTTTGCTGACAAACCCTGGGGCGGATCGGCACCTGGCTGGCAGGGAAAAGCGGCTGACAAACTGCCTGACCTTGCGATGCCCCGGTTCGATGGAATTGGTGCCAATGAGTTTATCGTCACCACGGCGCATGGTGCGTGCGATTTTATTTCGGCGGTCGATACCCCGGCAATTTGGGAACTGAATATTTGGTATCATACGCTCAATTGCGGCATGAAAACCCGGATCAGTGGCGAGACCGATTTTCCCTGTATTTATGGTGACAAAGTGGGACTCGGTCGGATTTACGTGAAATTGCCCACCGATAAACCACTCGATTATGACGACTGGGTGCAAGGATTGAAGGATGGCCGCAGCTATTGCGGCGATGGACTCAGCCACCTCTTCGATTTCGCCTGCACCCCTGCCGCAGAGACCCAGGCCGCAGAGACCCAGGCCGCAGGAACCCAGGCAGCAGGAACCCCGTCGGTTCGTTTTGAACTGGGTGAAACCGGACCGAGCCAACAGCCGAGTCAACTGGATCTGAAAAAACCTGGCAAAGTTCGCTTCACGTGTGAGGCAACCGCCCTGCTGGCGGAACAACCGACGCCTGAAACCAATGCGATCCGCTCCAAGCGACTCGATGAGAAACCTTATTGGCATCTGGAGCGATGCCGGGTGGGAGAGACGCGAACGGTTCCAGTGGAACTGGTTGTAAATGGAAAAGCGGTCGCGAAAAAAATGATTTCCGCCGATGGATCGCTACAGAAACTCGACTTTGAAGTCGAATTGTTGCAATCGAGCTGGGTAGCGCTGCGAATTCTGCCGTCGTGTCACACGAATCCGATTTTTGTGGAAGTGGCGGGACAACCGATTCGTGCCAGCCGTGCCAGTGCCGAGTGGTGCACGAAAGCGGTGGACGTCTGCTGGAATTCGAAGCAGCGAGCGATTCGGGAGTCAGAGCGGGTTGCTGCCAAAGCGGCTTACGATCAGGCACGCGAGATCTATACCCAAATCGCCAAAGAAGCGACTGGCGAGTAATCGCGGAACGCCGAGCGAAGAGTCCCGTTCCATCGAGTTCTTTTCTACCGGATTCCGTTTTATTGACCCCGCCCTCACGTGAAACCCAGTGTCGCGACCGTCAGGTGGTGACACTGGGTTTTTGTTCTCAAAGGTTTTCGTCCTTATTTTTTTTGTCGTCGATTCTTGATTGAGCTTTGGTGATACAACCCGGATTAAGGTCCGTCAGCGCCAATCGCCAGGGTCGGGTCGATCGGCGGTGGCGATTTTTTGCCGAGTTGATCAGCCAGAGGACGCAGCTGATTCACTCGGCAAACCGTCCGGTAAACACACCTCCCGGTACAGTGAGCGTCTTCATTTTCGACGACAAAGCGACCTGACCGAATCCCTTCTGCCAATCGCGGCAAGACCTCGTCAAGAATGGTTTCGAGAGCTTGGACATAGGGGGCATCCAGGGCTTCGAACGTTTTGCCACCGGTTCCGATGGCGAATCCTTTTTCTTTCAGACCCCAGAAACCCATTTGAAAGGGGACCGCATTGGGTCCAGCAAGGCCCAATCGTTTGATCGCTAACAAGTAAATGACCAGTTGGATGGATCGGCCGGTGATTAATTCGGCATGCTTCACAACCGGGGGTCTTCCGGTTTTGTAGTCGATCACGACATAGGCGGGATGTCCCTGGAATTCGCCTACGTCGACCCGATCGATGCGGCCACGCAAATTCACTGCCGTCTCGTCACGACCGAATTGAATGGAGGGTTGATAATCCTCGCTGACCATGACTGAACCGGGAAGTTTTCCGAAGGGGATTTCCGGGTCGAGCGAATGGGTTCGTCGCAGCACGCTGGCATACTCAAGGTGGTACTTCTCTTGCTGATTCACAAAGGCCTCTCCCCATTGATCGAGCACGATGCTCTCGATGCGAACCAGCGCCCTCTGCAGTTCGGTTTCGGGAACTTGTCGATTGAGCTGGGCCTGGACAAGTTCACCAAATCGAGTTCGCAAACCCTCTGTGTCGCTGATCACTCCCTCTTTGAGCAGGCTAGCGAGCACTTCATGCAAGAGGATTCCGCGTCCCGCATGATCGGTCTCTTCCTCGGGCGATTCCACGGTTCCGATTCGCAAAACGGTCGATAACCAGAACTGGAATGGACAGCGGGCATAGCTTTCCAGCTCTGTAGCACTGAACTGATGCTGCGCACCAAAACGCTGGCGAAGTCCGTCCAGATTTTGCGGCAGCGTTAACAGTCCCTCGTAAGGGGTGAAACCCCGCTCATGAAATCGGTGATGTGTGACTTGGCAGGCGGCGAGTGTATTCCAGGCGGTGCGGCGGTGCGGTTCCAGTTCGAACACTGCACGAAACAATTCAGGGCGGCCTTGACGCGCTTCGATCATTGCGGCCAGACGTAAATCGGTTGCGGTCAAAGCACGGTCTGTGGCAGGAACAGGACTGAGCTTTCCTTCATGGGTGATTACCAGTCCCTCGCGCGTAAAGAGCGAAGTGACTGCAGTGACGTACGGGCTGGGGAAAACCGGCTGGCCTTTGGGGTTCACCGCAGGATAGCTTAAAGTCAGGCTACGGCGTGCTCGGGTCACCACACTATAAAACAAGAACATCTCGTCGGCATGATGACCAGATCGATGGCTGAGCGCCACACCGCGTGAAATCAAGTCGCAACGCTCGGCTTCGCTGAAGAGGCAATCATCCGAGCGGCCAGATGGAAAGCTGTTTTCTGTGAGTCCCATGAGAAAGAGGTGCGGCACATCCAGATTTCGGATTTGATCAATCCCCAGAATCCGAATACATCCGCTCGGCTCAGGTTCGGCACGAAACGACTCGTGACTGAATAAATCCCGCAGCTCGGCCGTAAATTCGGCGAGCGTCCATTTTTGGGGCTGGCCAGCCCCTGCCAGTTTTTGGTCCGCCTCGGCAGCGGTTCGGACGATTCGCTGCAACAGTGCGAGGTCTTCGGCGTCTCGTGCGGCCAACTCCGGGTGCTGACCTGTGGTCTGTTTGGCCCAGCCAAGGTCTTCACCCAGCGACGAGAGGATATTCGCCCAGGCGACCAGTGTCTGCGGCCGCCGCAGTCGTTCGAGTGAGCGTGAGAGCCGGAGTAATAAGGGGGCGGCCA
Source organism: Schlesneria sp. (assembly GCA_044354755.1). Taxonomy (GTDB): domain Bacteria; phylum Planctomycetota; class Planctomycetia; order Planctomycetales; family Planctomycetaceae; genus Schlesneria. The sequence continues at coordinate 5,521 of JBIKZJ010000289.1, forward strand.
GTTGGGCGGTTTCTGCGAGTGAATCACGTCGTCCTTCTGAAGGACTGTCGATTTCGGCCGCATGGCGGGCAAGGACGCGCAACAGGAGTTCACGGTCGGAATTCAGGCGAAGATGACGCAGCGCCGCCGCCGCCGCACGAACCCCCTTGCCCTGCTGCCACTCCGGCCAGGCGGGCTGAAAGAAATTCGAATCGAGCACCGCCAGCAATCGCTCGAACGGCCAATCTTCCAGTTCAAGTTGCATCAACTGCATGAGGGCCCGGACGATGGGACTTGAGGTGAATGGTAAAGCGGCATCGCACCAGACGGGCAATCCGGCCGATTTCAAATAGGCAGACAAACGAAGCCCCTCGTCCCCCATCGTGCGAAGTCCGATCACGATCTCTTGGGGAGCGATTGCCGTTGGTATTTTCGCGTGACTGGCGTGTGCGGATCCCGGCGTCACGCCCCCACTCAACATCCGTTTGATGCGATGGGCAACCGCTTCCCACTCACCAAACGCCCCGGTCGTGGCAATCACCTCAAGTCCGCTGGCATCCGCCGACGGTTGCAGGAAACGTGGGTTTGAGAAGAGCCGTTCCGCGATGACCCGCACCGCAGGGGCTCGGTCTGGACTCGTTATCGGATCTGTTATCGCAGCAGCGGGACTCGGGTCGGCACCAGTCGCCCCCTTCAAGTTCGCGTTGATGTCGTCCGCGTCGACGACAGGGGGCCCCGCAACCTCTGCGGCCGTTGATGCAGCAGCCGATTTGGACAATCCGACTTGAGGTGCCGAGGTAGAGATCGCAGGCGTGTTCGTGATCGCAGCAGGTGGCTCAGCAGCAAGTTGCTCGACCGCAAATACTGCGGATGCGGGTAGCTGTGCTTGAATTCTGGCGATCGCGATTTGGGGCTTGGAGAAAAGTTCGGGGCGAATCAGTGGTTGTTCCAGCGAGAGCGAAATCCAGATTTTCTCGATTCCGCTTGCCAGATACCCCAGAATTTCGTACTGGGTTTGGGTGAAGTCGGCAAAGCCATCGACCACCAGCGTCTCGACCCCCTCAAAGGGACCATGTATTCCTTCGCTGAGTGCGGTACGGGCCAACCAGAATCGACCTTCATGGTCAAACCAATTCTGTTCGGTCAGGTGTTGCTGATAACGGGCATAAATCAGGCCTATTTCGAGATCCCGTCGTGCGAAAGCGGATCTTCGCTGCTGACAGACCTCGACAAAGGTTTCCGGCCAGATCTCTTCCCGTTTCAGTTCGCTGATAAAACTGGAAATCACATCGAGAAAACCGGCCGTTCCCGCAATTGGCTTGAAGTAGCGCAGCTCTCCTTGTTCCTGCAATGTTCCCGCAATTCGACGCAGCAGCAATCGTTTCATCACGGGAGAAATCAGGGATGCCAGGCGACCCGCTGCATCGAGGATTTTTTGAGCAAACAGATCAAAGGTCAGGATATTGGGAGCAAAGCAGCCTGCCGGGGATCTGGCTGCGACTTGCTGGCTGATCGCACGTTGAATTCGCCGGTTCGGAGTCAGCCATAACGTGGTTCCCGGCCGCTGTTGTGAGCGGGCGCGATCCAGAGCCGCTCGGTAAATGTCGAGCAATTTCCCGGTTTTTCCGGCACCTGAAGACCCGCTGATGATGGTGACTTGGCTCATACCGATGATTGTAAGCGACATTTTTTGCTGAGAATAGCATCAAGACTGGCAATTCCTGCCGAATCGGTATGGACAGGTTTGGCGACATCCTTACAATCCCGCCCAGTCCGACGCCGGGGGGCGACGGTTGCGTCGACAGTTCTGAGTCAGTTCTGGAAGGACTGGTCGTATGCGGTTCCGATATGCTTTCACTGCGGCTTTTATGGTGTTGACCACTTCGGGCTGCTTTTTTCATGGCGGTTACCCGAATCGTTATTACGGACCGGGACCATCGGTTGTGCCCCAATCTCCCTCGTCGGGATTTCCTGGAGGGCCATTTTATCAGCCTGGCGGGACCTATTCCGCACCGCTGAATGGTGGTCCGACGTATGTCCCTGGAAATCCGCCTGCGAATGGTGGGCCCACCCCGATCTATACGCCAACCAATCCTGGAACGAGTCCTGGAACCAATCCGACTTACGAACCTCCCACCGGAACGAATGGGAATTCGCCGGGATTCAATCCGGAAACACCTTCCGGGGGTAAAACAGTGCCACTCCCCGGTGACGAACCGGGCTTTGAACGAGGAACACAGCGACCGCAGTTGACCCCAACATCCGCCACAACCCCGTCGACCACGGAACCCGAGGACGAAACTCCCTTCCACCAGACCGAATCACGTCGTTTGCCTGAGCCCCGTTACGATCCTGTCGAAAATCTCGTCGAAGACGAGGATCAATTTCATCCCCCCTCAGTCCGTCAGACTGCCGGAAGCGATGGTGAACCGAGTGAGATTCCGTTTGCAAACACCCTCGCCCGTCCCACCGAAAAATTGTATGGACATCACCCAGAGTTTCGCTGGGTTCAGGGGACCGTTGATTTTGATACGGCAACCAAAACCTGGTTTGTGATGTACGACAATCATCCCCAGGCAGCTGACCCATTGGGAGGGGATCTGACACTCGCCGACCACCCCCTGCTCGCACGCCTGAAACCCGGTAACGCCGTCCGGATTGAAGGGGCGTTGGACGAGACGGAAGGTGACGCACGTGGAAAGCCCGTCTTTCGAATGACTCGCTTCAAAAAACTGTAGAATCGAGCGTTCACAAAATCGCGAGTGATTTCAGCGATACGGGGGCCTTTATTTCGCCCCTTTTTCGTCTCGCGGAACGTTTCT